>JAISDC010000016.1 GCA_031265105.1 Verrucomicrobiales bacterium | reverse complement strand
GTCCCCGTGGGCCCCAGGCTCACCCGTACCCACCGCCGCCGGCGTCGGGGGGCACCGGGCGCGCCGCGCCAGGCCGTCGGGGACGACGGCGCTCCCAGGGCTGGCGCAGTTTTTTTACCGGGAGAGCATGGAGTTCATGGAGTTTTTTAAAAAAGAATCTCCACGTTCTCCATGTTCTCCCTGTTAAAAAAAAACTCCGCGCCTTTGCGTCTCCGCGGTTATTTCCAATGATTGATGAATTGCGCGGTGGCGGCGCCGAGCCAGACCCCGGCGAGGCACAGCGCGACGGACAGCAGGATGTTTAACCCGGCGAGCCACCATGCGCCGTCCTTGGCGAGCGCGAGGGTATGCAGGCTGAATGAGGAAAAGGTGGTGTAACCGCCCAGGATGCCAATCATCAAGAACTGCCGGACCTGGGTGCCCAGCGCCACGCGCCCGTCCGGCCCACTGATGGCGGCGATGAAACCGATTAACATACAGCCGCTGACATTGACGACCAGAGTACCGAGCGGAAACGTGTTGCCGTAACGCGCGGCGAGGCCGTTGCCCAAAGCGAACCGCAGGGCGGAACCAAGGCCGCCGCCCAATATTACTACCACATAACTCATAAACATAGTTGAAGAAATTAACGCAAAGGCGCAAAGACGCGAAGTTTTATTAACCGCAGAGGCGCGGAGACGCGGAGGTTTTTTTGTTTTTGGTTTAAAACTAAAAAACTAGAACCCCAAAAAACTTCGCGGTTAATATAATGCTTCAAAGTCGGCGCGTTTTGCCTAGGCTGGCCATCATGTCCCGCACGCTTTACCTGCTCGACGGCATGGCCCTGCTGTATCGCGCCCATTTCGCCTTCATCGCCCGGCCGGTCATTAATTCCAAGGGAGTGAATACTTCCGCGGTCATGGGGTTCGCTAACACGCTGCTCGACTTGCTGAACAACCGGCAGCCCACGCACCTGGCGGTCGCCCTGGACACCGCCGCGCCAACCGAACGCCACGCGCTGTTCCCGGCTTACAAGGCCCAGCGCGAGGAAATGCCGGAGGATTTGCGCGTCGCCGTCCCGAAAACTATCGAGTTGCTGCAAGCCATGAACATCCCGCTGCTGATGCTGGACGGTTACGAGGCCGACGACCTCATCGGCACGCTCGCCCGCCGCGCCGCTGACGATGGGTTTCAGACTTACATGGTCACCAGCGACAAGGATTTCGGCCAGTTGGTTGACGCCAGCACCTTTATTTACCAGCCCGCCAAAGGCGGCGCCGAGGCGCAAATCCTCGGTGTCGGCGAGGTCTGCGCCAGATGGGGCATCACCCGTCCCGGGCAGGTCATCGACACGCTGGCGCTGATGGGCGACAGCGCCGACAACATTCCCGGCGTCCCCGGCATCGGCCCGAAAACCGCGCAGCGACTCATCGCCGAATATGACACGCTTGAAAACCTGCTGGCCAACACGAGCAATTTGAAAGGCAAGCCAAAGGACTTGCTGGTTCAATACGCCGACCAAGCGCGCCTGTGCAAAAAACTGGCGACCATCAATTGCGCGGCACCGCTGACGGTGACGCCGGCGGACCTGGCGCGGCGCGAGAAAAACGCGACCGCGCTGGCGCGGCTGCTCGACGAGCTTGAATTCAACGCCCTCGGCAAGCGGCTGCTCGGCGAGCAGTTCAAAGTCCGGCGCCGGGCCGGGGCGGCTGACGCCGACCTGTTCACGCTGACCGCCGAGCCGGCCAATAAACAAGCCGCCGCGGTTGAGACCATCGCGCCGCCGCCGCCGGAGCGGCCGCGTTACCAAACCGCCGGGGAGACGCCGCATCACTACGAGTCCGTGGTCAGTGCCGACCGCCGCGCCCACTGGCGGCAACAGCTCGCCGCCGGCGGCGCGTTCGCGTTCGACACCGAGACATCTTCGCTCGACCCGCGCGCGGCGACGCTGCTCGGCCTGTCGTTTTGTCGCGCCGACGGTGAGGCGTGCTTCATTCATCTGCCCGCTGACCGTGACGAGGCCAAGAGCATCCTGGCGGAATTCGCGCCGCTGTTTGCCGACGATAAAATTGAAAAAATCGGCCATAACCTGAAATTCGACCTGGGCATGTTACGCGCCCACGACCTCACCGTCAGCGGCCCGTTTTTCGACACGATGATCGCCCACGCGCTGATTGAGCCGGAGCAGCGGCACAACCTCAACCTGCTGGCGGAAATTTATCTCAACTACTCGCCCATCGCCATCGAGACGCTAATCGGCGAAAAGGGCGCCGCGCAACAAAGCATGCTGACGGTGAACAAGGACGCGCTGGCCGAATACGCCGCCGAGGACGCCGACCTGGCCTGGCGGCTGCGCGCCAAATTCGCCCCGCTGCTGGCGGCGCATAATCAGGAGCGAGTGTTTTACGACATCGAGATGCCGCTGATTATGACGCTGACGGCGATGGAAGCCGCGGGCGTGTACGTGGACATTCTCGCGCTGGAAAGTTTTTCCGGACAGCTAACGCTGGAAATCGACCGGACGACACGGGAAATCCACCGCCTCGCCGGGCACGAATTCAATCTCAACTCGCCGCGGCAGCTCGGCGTGGTGCTGTTCGAGGAATTGAAAATCGCGGACCAGCCGAAAAAGACCAAGACCGGCCAGTACACCACGAACGAGCAAGTCTTGCAGGCGCTGGCCGGCGCCCACCCCATCGTCGGGCATCTGCTCGACTATCGCGCGGCGGCCAAGCTCAAGTCCACCTACGTGGACGCGCTGCCCGCGCTGATTGCCAAGCAGACCGGCCGCGTGCACACCACTTACCACCAGGCGACCACCACCACCGGCCGCCTGGCCTCGGTCAACCCGAACTTGCAGAACATCCCGGTGCGCACCGCGCTGGGCCGCGAAATCCGCAAGGCGTTCACCGCCGACCCGCGCCTGGCGGACACGCTCATCCTCAGCGCCGACTATTCGCAAATCGAGCTGCGCATCATCGCCGCGCTGAGCCAGGACCCCGCGATGCTGGCCGCGTTCGCCGACGGTGAGGACGTGCACGCGGCGACGGCGGCGCGGGTGTTCGGCGTCACCGTCAGCGCCGTCACGCCGGAGATGCGGCGGCGCGCGAAGATGGTCAACTTCGGCATCGCCTACGGCATCTCCGCCTTCGGTCTGGCGCAGCGCCTCGGCATCCCGCGCGGCGAGGCGGCGGACATCATCGCGCAATACAACAAACAATTCGGCGGCATCCAGGCTTACATGGAGCGTACGCTGACCGCCTGCCGCGCCAGCGGCTATGTCGAGACCGTCACCGGCCGCCGCCGTTACATCCGCGACATCAACTCGGCCAACGCCACCGTCCGCGCCGCCGCCGAGCGCAACGCCATCAACATGCCCATCCAGGGCAGCGCCGCCGACATGATTAAAATCGCCATGACCGGCATTCACCGGGCGCTGACGGCGCGCGGCTGGCGGACGCGCCTGTTGTTGCAGGTGCACGACGAACTGGTGTTCGAGTTGTACCGGCCCGAGGAGGCCGCGGCCCGCGCCTTGATCGCGGAGCAGATGAAAACCGCCATCCCGCTGCCCGTGCCCATCGAGGTGGAAATCGGCGTCGGCCCCAACTGGCTGGCCGCGCATTGAATTTGGCATAGTCAACGTCAGCGGGATATGGCACAATCGGCGCTTAACCTCAACTGGAGAAAACTCATGTTAACACTCGTGCAACAACTCATCGCCTTCAAATATTCGGCCAAACTCGCCCATTGGAAAACCACCAATTACACGCAACACCTGCTGTATGACCGGCTGCAGGAGGGCGTGGACGACCTCGTGGACGAAATCGCCGAGCAATACTTCATGGCGAGCGGCCAGGCCGACGCGCTGTCAGCGACCGTGTTGGAACCGAAACTGGTCAACCCCGACGTCGTCGCCGCCATCAACAGCGTATTGAAAACCATCGACACGCTGGTGGCGCAAGGCGGTCTGTCCGAGGGCATCAACTCCCTCATCACCGACATCGCCTCGCAATTCCTCGGCAAACTCGCGCTGGCGAAATTGAAATAACCTTGAACCACAAGCCAAAGCCGCCAAATACTTGGCGGCTTAAGCTTCTCTGCGTAGCAGGAGGCAAGACCCCAAGGCACGAAGTGTTTTGGTAAGTGAAAATTAACCGCCGAGACGCGGAGGCGCGGAGGTTTTTATTGATGAACCACCAAGACACAAAGACACGAAGGCTATTTTTCAAATAAACCTTCGTGCCTTGGTGTCTTCGTGGTGCAAATGGTCTTTAGAATTGGTGCCGGTAGCCCGCTGA
>JAISDC010000289.1 GCA_031265105.1 Verrucomicrobiales bacterium | reverse complement strand
TCGACGACGGCGACCGCCTTGCGGACGCTGACCATCAACCCGAACGCGGCGTCCGTGTCAGCGCTCGGCAGCGGCACGCGCACGCTGACGGTGGACTCACTGACCGGCCTGACCTTCGGTAACAATCAATCCTTCAGCGGCGGCACCTTGCTCAAGGACGGCGGCGGCGTCCTCACGCTGGGCGGCGCGGCGAGCACTTTTTCAAAATTGCAAGTGGAGATGGGCACGGTCAAGGGTTTCCTTAACGGCAACACGACGCTGGGCGGCGGGCCGAGCGTGTTCGGCGCGGGCAACATCAGCGTCAGCGGCGGCGACACGGTGCTGGAAATCACCGGCACGAATAACGCCGACACGCTGACTATCGGCAACAATGCCAACATCAACTTGTCCGGTTACGCCACCTTCAGGCTCAGCGGCGGCGGGCTGGCCTTGGTCGGCGGGACGATTAACTTGAACGGCAACGGTATCCTGGATTACGGCGCGGGCACCGTCACGCTGGGCAACACCGCCATCCTCGGCGCGTCCGCCGAGGGCTTCAACTTCGGCAGCAACCTCATCTTCACCAACAACACCGGCATCACCAACACCGGCAGCTTCCGTTACAACCTCACCAACAGCGGCACGCAAATTTTGAGCCGCGACACGACGGGCGCGGTCACTGTCAGCGGCACGATGATTAAGACCGGCGCCGGCAACACCGTCATTGACCCGTCCATCACGTCGCTGACCCTGACGCGCGGCTTGCAACTGGACGCCGGCACGCTGACCTTCACCGCCGCGAACCAGTATCCGAGCGCGCTGGCGTTCACCGGCACCGCCGCCACCGTCAGCCTCGGCGGGTTCAACCAGAGCGTCGGCGCGGTCAGCGTCAGTGGCGGGGCGCAGGGCGTGTTCGCGTTGGGCGGCGACCTTGCCACCAGCACGCAACTGGCCCTGGGCGCGGTCACGCTGGGCAACCCGGCTTCGCGCCTGAAAATCCGCGACTACACCGACGGCACGCTGCTGGTCGGCACGCCGGACAAGGTCACCATCAGCGGCGGCATCGCGCTCGACCAAGTCTGGTTCCACGGTTACAACAAAGGCGCGACGCTCACCAGCGGCGAATTAAAACCCGCCAACGGCCTGCTCAACAGCCGGTTCATCGGCGGCAGCAATATTGAGTGGCACAATCCCGTCAACTGGTTGAACACCTACTCCGCTGACGCTGACGCCTACAACATCCCCAATTCCCCCGGCGCGATTGCCTATATCTCCCAGGACGGCGGCAGTCTGTACAACAAAACCATCACCACCGGCACCGGCATAACGCTTGGGGAGTTGAGGATTGCCAGCGCCAGTAACACTTACATCAACGGCACGATTACTTTTGACAGCGGCAAGCCCGGCGTGGCGGCAATCTTCAACGGTGGCGGAATGCAATTTTATCTGAGTAGCGCTACTGTCAGGTTAAAAAGCGATTTGACCATCTCCAACATGCAAGTGTGGTCATCCATTGGCAACATCCATGACGATTACGAGACCTCCGGCATCGGGCGGAAAGTGATTTTTGCCTCCGGCTTGGTGACCGAGCTTTATGGCCCCGCCAGCAGCTTTCGCGGCGGTCTTGAAATGAACAACGGCGTGCAAATTGGCCTGATGAACAACAACTCCACCGTGACTTATTCCAACGGCACCTGGCTGGGGCTTGGCCCGGTGACCATTAACGGCTCGGTGGTTCTCTACGGGCGGCACCTGGACGCCCGCCAGTACAACGCCCTGTTTCGGCTCACCAACCAGTTTATCCTGAACGGCAATCTGACCACCGGCGGCGTGTATTACGATTACGCCGGCGATGTCAACCTGACGGCCACGCGCACGATTAACTCGGCGATAGCCACGCAGGTCACCAATTACGCGAAAACCGACTCGACAATTTTCGGCAAGGATTGGAATTTCACCGGCGTCGGCGGGCTGACCTTTTCCGGCGCGCAATTCAAACGCTTGCTGGGCGCCAACCACACCTTCACCGGCGGCTTGTCCAATATTAACGGCACCTTGTGGGGCGACGCCACTTACGCTGACGGTCACGAGGTGGTGTTAGGGTCGCTGGCGGCGGGTAAAAACCCGCTCGGCCCCGGCACCGTCAGCGTCAATCCCACCAGCACCACCGTGGCGAATATCTTGGTGGTGAACGCCGTGAAAACGACGCTCGCCAGCGGCACCATCAACCTCGGCACCACCACCTACGGCACCTTCGGCGTGCTGGACGGGGACACGTACCTGACCGGCGGCGCGGTCATCGGCAGCGGCTGGTTCCGCACGGACGGCGATTTGTACTTCGGCAGCAGCGCCACGGTCGCCAACGCCAATTTCTCCTTCATGGGCGATTCGCTGACGAAAAAAATCCGTGCTGTCGCGCCCGGCGCGGTGACGATTCGCAACGTGCTCAAGGACGGCGCGGGTACCGCCACGATTGACGCGAGCATCACCAAGCTGACCGCCGGCACCGTCACGGTCAGCGGCGGCATGTTGGCCCTAGGCGCGAATAATCAACTCGACGCGACCACGCTGGCGTTGAACGGCGGCATGTTTTCCGCCGACGGCTTCAGGAACAGCGGCATCGTCACGCTGAACTTGCTGGCGGATTCCGCGCTGCAACTGGGCACCGGCGGCGGCCTGCAATTCAGCACCGTCGGCACCGGCGCGAACTGGTTGTCCTCGGCGTTGCTGACCATTCAGAATAACGGCGGCGCATGGGCGGCGGGCGACACCGGCTCCTACGTGCGCTTCAGCAGTGACATCACGAGTTTGCTGACCGCCCCGTTGCTGGGCAACATCGGCTTCACCGGCTACGAGAGCGGCGCGAAGATTCAACAGGCCGGCGGTTATTATTACTTGCTGCCCGACGCGGTGGCGACGAACGAGTGGAGCGGCGACGCCGCTGACCATGTGAAATGGGGCGTCGCCGGCAACTGGCTGAATAACAGCGTGCCCGCCGGCAGCGGGGTCAGCGTCAGCTTCCGCGACTTGGACGCGAGCCTCGGCGGCAAGACCGTTGACGTGGACGGCGCGTACACGCTGGGCCGGTTGAGTTTGCAGGCCACGCCGGGCTTCACCCTCGGCGGCAGCGGCACGCTGATTTTCAACAACGGCGCCGACCGCGCGGCGGTCAACAGCAGCGGCGGCGGGCAGACCGTCACGGCGGCGTGGCGGCTGGATTCCGACCTGGACTTGAACCTGGCCATCTCCCGCGCCGGCGGGCAACTCGCGCTGGCCAACACCATCAGCGGCGCGGGCGATATGTATTTGAACGGCGGCAACACCGCCCTCAACCTCGGCGGCAATAACGCGGCGTGGAGCGGCAATTTGTATTGGAACGACTCGACGCAACGGCTGCGGGTGACGACGACGGGCACCGCGCCGCTCACCGGCAGCGGCACCTTTTTCATCGGCGGCACGGGGGCGGTCACCAATGATTATTATTATATCGAGCCTTACGGCGCGGCGCGGACGGTGCGGCTGGCTGGCGGCGCGGTGTTGAACGCCAATTTGGCGCTGGCGCAGAATTCGGACGGGGTGACCGATAACGGTAATTTTTACAATCTGACCCTGACCGGCGGCACTTTGGAGTTGAGCGGCACCGGCCAGCGGATAATTACTGTGGCCTCCCTCGGCGAGCAAGTCAGGCCGGTGCTGTCTATTTATAACGTGATAAGCGGCAGCGCAGGGCTTACCAAAGCGGGGGGCGGTAGTTTGGTACTGTACGGGAACAATACCTTTACCGGGGATTTCAACTGGACGGACGGCATGGTGTATGCATACGCGGATAACGCGCTGGGCTTGGGCACGGTGCGGTTTAACCTGAGTTCCGATAGCAAGTATATGTACGCTCTCAGTGACGGCGCGCGATTCTCGAACCAAATTGTGAGCGCTGGCAACAGGACTGTCGGTGCGGGCGGTCTGTTTTACTGGAACGCGAACAGCAGCGTCGTTGGTTCCAGCACCATCAACGGGTTTTTGAGCATCACCGGAGGCACGCATATTTTTGGCAAGGAGCATGTGATTACTGGCAATGGCTATATGACTAGAGCGGCCCTTTGGATGCTGGGCGGGGATAATACTTTCACGGGTAACAACAGTTTTACTTATGGCAGTTATTATGTCATCGGCGCGAGTTCCACCAAGGATGAGAACGGCGTCGTGACCAAGGGGCCGCTGGGAGTGGGCACGCTTACCACCGGCGGCAATATCGGCTCGGCTGGGTTGTATGTCTATAGCGACACCGAAACCGAGCAGCGTTTGGGCAATACGATAGTGTTCGGAGGTGACGTGCTGGTCGGCATCAGCTTTCGTGGCGCCGCCGGTGCATTGCCGGCCATTGTCAACGGCACGGCGACGCCGAACAAGGCGACGACGCTGGTGCTGGACGCGAACACGCTGACGCTGCGCCCCAACCACGCGAGCGTCATCCGTCCTGATGGCGCGACTTTGCGGATTGAATCGCAAATCAAGGACGCCGTTGGCGGCACATTAAACAGCGTCGCCAAGGAGGGCGCGGGCGTGCTGGTGCTGACCAACGCGGCCAACGAAATCAGCGGCGGCATTGACGCGCGCTTGGGCACCGTGCGGCTCGTGGCGACGGGCAACAGCAACGTGCAAATCGGCGGCGGCGGGGCCTCACCGCTGGGCACGGGCCAGTTGCGCACGCAAACCGCCACGGGCGCGGGCAACGCCGGCGCGTTTGAAATCGTCGCCGCTGACAGTGGCACGGTGACCCTGCTCGGCACTGACCGGATTGTCCTCAACAACAACGGCCAGTTCCGCGTGACCGGCAGCAACGTGACGACGGTGCTGGCGAACAACGGCGCGTTAATCAGCACCGGCGCGGTCGGTCAGGAAGGTTCGCTGGTGGCGGATTTGGTGAAAACCACCAACTACACGCTAACGGCGAAAATCGCGGCGCGGAACTGGCAACTGGACGCCGGCACGGTGAACTTGGCGCGGGCGAACCTGACCAACAGCGCCGGCACGATTACCTTCACGGCGGGCAGTGTGTTGAACGTGAATCATCACGTGCAAACGCTGCCGAACATCGTGGTGGACGGCAACGCGACGATTAACGTGTCCGGCGGCGTGCCGAGCAATCCGGTGACGCTGACCGTCGGCTCGGTCACGGTGAACTCCGGCACGCTGATGTTCAGCGGCTGGGCGGGCGACATCCCGACCGGCAAGGGGTCGACCATCGTGCAAAGCACGCTGAACGTGGGCACGGTGGTGCACGACGTGAGTTTGGCCAGCGGCGTCGGCCAGGCCATCGTGCGGCGCAACATTGACGGCGTCAGCGTGCTGATGCCGTATGATTTGATTTTCACCTGGGACGGCGCGGCCAACAACAATCTGTGGACGGAGAACGACTGGATTAAGAACGGCCAGCACACCGCCAGCGAGCAACCCGACGGCATCACCGCGACGGCCATCTTTGACACGGACACGGCGAGCTTGGCGAACCAGACCATCAGCTTGAACGGCGAGCGGAAGGTGGGCACGCTGCAATTCACCGGCGCGACCAAGACCGGCTACACCATCAGCGGCGCGGGCAACGCCATCCTGCTGGACAGCGGCGTCAGCGGCGCGGACACCTTCATCAAAAACGACGGCGCGAGCGATGTCACGCTGAACACGGATTTGCGCCTGGTGTATTACGCGCCGGATGGCGAGAACCTGAACATCGAGCAGAACGGCGCGGGCCACCTGTTTTTCAACGGCCAAATCAGCGGCCCCGATTCAGTCGTGAGCGTCGAGGGCGCCGGCGCCGGGGCGGTCATCTTCAGCGGCAACAACACGTTCTCCAGGGGTTTCATCCTCAACAGCGGCAACGTCTGGCTCGGCGCGGACAGCGTGGCGGGCAACGGCCCGCTGGGCGGCGGCCTGGTGACGTTGCGTGGCGGCACCCTGCGCGGCGTGACCAGCGGCGGCACCACCGGCGCGAACCGGACGCTGACCAACGATTACAACCTCGACGGCGGCTTTGTCTTGGCCGGCGCGAACACGCTGACCCTGGCTGGCGACGGCGCCATCAGCCAGAACTCGACCGTGAACACCGGCAACGGCAGCGTCATCCTCGGCGCGACTGGCAAGACGCTGACCGTCAGCGGCAGCAAACAACTGACCACCGTCGGCGCGGTCACCGTGAACGGCGGCGTGGCCCTGGGCGGCGCCTTGGAAACGAACATCAGCGACACCACGACCATGAACGCGACCGTCAGCGGCGCCGGCCAACTCACCAAGACCGGCGCCGGCACGCTGCTGCTGACCGGCAGCAACACCAGCACCGGCGGCTTCGCGCTGGCGGCGGGCGTCACCGGCGTCAACAACAGCGCCGCGCTCGGCACCGGCACCGCCACCCTCGGCGGCGGCACGCTGCGCCTGAACGCTAACAATCTGAACCTCGCCAACAACGTCAGCGCCGGCGGCGGCGTCATCGACACCCAAGCCAACACCGGCACCCTCAGCGGCAAAATCGCCGGCAGCGGCGGCTTCACCAAGACCGGCAGCGGCGCGCTGACCGTCACCCAAAGCAACAGCTACACCGGCACCACCAACATCAGCGCCGGCGCCGTCATCTCGTCACAGGCAGACGCGCTGGGCGCGTCGGCGGTCGTCGTCTCGTCATCGCTGACCCTGGCCTTCAACAACGCCACCTACGACAACGCCACCAGCGGCGCCGGCAACATCACCGTCAGCGGCACCGGCGTCCGCGTTGACAGCGTCGCCAACACCACCACCGGCACCTGGAACATTGCCGGCAGCGCCCTCATCAACGACGCCAACAACCTCGGCCCCAACGGCAAAGTCAACCTCAGCGGCACGCTGACGACGGACGGCAACAACAACCTCACCTTCACCAACACGCTCACCGGCGCGGGCGTCATCAACTTCACCGGCAGCGGCACCCACGGCCTCGCCGGCACCGGCACCAACTTCACCGGCACCGCCCGCGCCAACGGCGGCGTGTTCGACTGGAGCGCCACCACCAGCGCCGCCCTGACCAAAGCCACCCTGGAGACCGTCAGCGGCAAACTATCGGTAGGCAGCGGCACCCAAAGCGCCGCCAAGCTAATCATGAACGGCGGCACCACCCAATTCACCGGCACCGCGCGCGTCACCAACTACACCATCAGCGCCACCTCATCGGTCCTCTTCGACCTAGCCGACCTATCCTCCCGCTCCCTCCTGCAACAAGACGAACCCGTCAACAACACGCTAATCATCTCCACCAACAACTGGACCGGCAGCCTCAACGACCTGCGGTTAGTCACCGCCGGCGGCACCGTGCTGGGCGTCACCTCCACGCTACCCGTCGGCACCGGCACCGAGGCGCTGGGCGTCTACAGCAACACGCTGGGCAAAACCGGCAACAACCTCACCCTCGCCTACGCCCTGCAAGAACTAAAACTACAGCCTAACAAAACGCTAACCCTGACCGGCGACACCACCGCCACCGGCGGCGCGGAGCTGCACGCCCTAATCAGCGGCGCCGGCAACCTAACCATCGCCGCGAACAACGCCATCACGTTGAACACCAAGGAAACCTTCACCGGCACCCTGACCGTCACCACCGGCACCCTAGTCGCCGGCGTCGCCGACGTCGTCGCCTCGTCAACTCGTCTCATCGTCAACAGCGCCCTCGCCCTGAACAACTACAACCAAACCGTGAACAACCTCAGCGGCGCCACCGCCGGCCGCGTCTTACTCGGCAGCAACACGCTGACCGTGAACACCACCCTCAGCAGCACCTACGCCGGCGTCATCACCGGCGCCGGCGCGTTGGTGAAAACCGGCGCCGACACCCTGACCCTCAGCGGCAGCAGCACCTACAGCGGCCCCACCAACCTCACCAGCGGCACCCTGCGCGCGACCAACGCCAGCGCGCTGGGCAGCGGCACGGCGGCGGTGGCGGCGACCTTGGTGACCGAGTTCACCGGCACGCTGTCGAACAACCTCACCGGCAGCGGCACCGTCCGCGCGGTCAGCGGCGCCAACGTCACCCTCGCCGGCAACAACGCGAGCCTCACCGGCCTGCTCGACATCCTGGCCGGCGGCAAAGTCACCGCCCGCGCCGCCACCAACATCGGCACGGCGCGCCTCACCGTCGGCGGCACCTTTATCGCCGACAACAACGCCGCGTGGACCCTGACCAACACCCTCAGCGGCGCCGGCGTATTGTTAAAGCAAAACACGGCAAATTTGATAATAACCCAAGCCAACACCGCCTTCACCGGCACCGCCAGCATCGTCGGCGGAACGCTGACGCTGGGCCACTTGCAAGGCATCGGCAGCGCCGCCATCACCGACAACGCCGTGTTGCAGTTATCCAACTTAAGCGGAACTTTGACGAATAAAATATCCGGCGCCGGCAACGTGGACGTCAACGCCAGCGCCGTCACGCTGAGCGGCAGCAACACCCTCAGCGGCACCTTCCAGGTCGCCGCCGGCAGCACCCTGAAAGCCGTCAACCAATACAGCCTCGGCAGCGGGAAGGTGAGCAACAGCGGAACATTAACGCTGGGAGGAATCAACAATTATCAATTATCAATAGAAAATTTAATCAACGGCACCGGCCAACTGGTGAAGGAAGACGCCAACACCGTGACCGTCAGCCACAGCAACAGCTACACGGGCGGCAGCGTCATCCGCGGCGGCGAGTTGAACCTGGCCAACCTGAACGGTCTTGGTTCCGGCAACGTAGCTAACTCCGCGGCTCTGCGTCTCAGCGCGAACAATGGCAGCTTCGCCAACAACGTCAGCGGCAGCGGCACCGTGCACGTCAGCGGCAGCGGCATCAACCTCACCGGCACCAACACCGTGGCCGCCTGGCGGGTGACCGGCAGCGGCACGGTCAGCGGCAC
>JAISDC010000280.1 GCA_031265105.1 Verrucomicrobiales bacterium | reverse complement strand
GAGGATGATGAGAGTTAGTTTGGGGTTCATGTGGGTGTTTTCTATTGGTTGTTGGTTGAAAGTTTTAATGGCCGCGAAAAAACGCAAAGAACGCAGAGATTTTTTTAAAAAGTTGTTCTTTGCGTTCTCTGCGTTCTTTCGCGGCCATTGATAAATGTTGCTGGTTTATACGATGAGTTTAGTTTGCGGGTCGCTCCAAGGACCGGGCTGGAGGCGCGGGTTGAGCCAGCAGGCGTCCACTTGCACGGTCTTGCCCACGGCTTCCGGAGTGAAGGTCAGGATGTGTTTCTTCTGGGTCAGGTCCTCGTAATGGACTTCCTCGCCGTCGATGAAGTGCCAGCGCAACTTGGCGCCGTGGTGGTTGGGGGTGGACAAATAGGTGTGCGGCGCGCCCTCCTGCGCGGCGGCCAAATACACGTGCAAGGTCTGCCGCGCGGGGGCGGTCAGGGTGACAACCGGAGCGTCAGTGGGCGGCGGGAGCGGTTCGTGTTTGCCGGGATGGCGGGGGCGGATGTTCATCTCAGCCAGGGCGGTATCCGGGACTTTGTCGTTGGACAACAAGCCGTTGATAAACTCGATCAGGGCGTCATGCAGTTCCTTGACGGCACCGCGCAGCGCGGCGGCGGTCTGGTGATTCTTGGTGGCCCGGTCATTGTTGGCGTCGAAGGCGACCTGGGTCTTGGCCACCAGTTCCTCCAGTCGCGCCAACTGGGCGCCGGGGATGTTCCATTTGGCCGGGGCTTGGTTTTCGCGGCAGCGTTCGCTGATGTTGCGGGCGTAGCCGATCAAGTCAATCGGTTTGGCGGGGATTCTTCCTCTGGATTTTGACATAAGGTTCATTCTTTCCTGGTTTGGGTTAAAGTTGCTGGTTCGTTGTTTTATGCACCGCGGAGACACGGAGACGCGGAGTTTGAGGTTTAAATTGGCAAAAAACTCTCCGTGTCTCTGCGCCTCCGCGGTGAATGCTTTGTTTGCTGAAAACCGAGGACTCAAATCCAAAAAGTGAGGACTCATTTTCCCGACATGAGGACTCACTTTGGAAATCTGAATCCTCACTTTCCCGATATAAGTCCTCACTTTTGGGATTTGAGTCCTCGGTTTTCCGCTCTGAGTCCTCGGTTTGGGAATCTGAGTTCTCGGTTTCCCGGTATGAGTTCTCGCTTGCGGGATTTAAACCCTCGGTTTCCCGAGCTGAGTCTTCATTTTGGAAATTTGAGTCCTCATTTTCCCGCAGTAAGCCCTCACTTTCGGGATTTGAATCCTCGGTTTCGAGCGGGCACGGCGCGACAGCCCAACCCCACAACACGGTCGCCCACGATGAGTGCGCGACCACATCGGGAATATCTTTGAAAAAATCAAGCCTGGAAATCAGGCGAGGGAGCGAGGGAGCGAGGGAGCGAGGGAGCGAGGGAGCGAGGGTAACGCTACCCGCCCGGCCACCGCGTTGTCAAGCTCGAAAATCATGGCGGGTAAAGTAACAGGTTAACTGGAAGTGTCAAGGGGGAATTTAAAAATTTTTTACAACGAGATCATGGAGAAAATGGAGGGGGCGGTTTAACAAGACGAACTTTCTCCAATAACTCCAGGTACTTTTTGTAAAAAAACCTTCGCGCCTTCGCGTCTTAGTGGCCGGAGTTTTCCGCAGTTATTCCCGCGCACCGCTTTTGTCCCACCGCAATACCGCGCTCTTGCGCCAGTCGTAATAATGTTTGACCGTCAGCGCTGTTTGGCATTGTGAGAAAAACAGCGGTGCGGTAGTTTTTCCGCGTTGAACCACTGAAATAGGGAGGATACATGTTGCCACCGAAAATTTTGGCGGTCGAGCCGCTGGCGGCTTATCAACTCAGGTTGCGTTATGCGACCGGCGAGGTGAAGGTGTTTGACGCGCGGCCGTATCTCTCCGGCGGCTGGTTCGGGGAGTTGCGCGACACGGGGTATTTCAAGACGGCGCATGTGACGCCGGATGGCGGCGGTGTTGAATGGGGGCACGGGCAGGATATTGCGCCGCATGAGTTGTATGAACTGAGCGCGACGGTTGGGTGATGATAATCATGCCAATAAACGCTTGGTTTCCGGGGTGGTTTCGCTGTGAAAAAACCATGTCATTGTCACATGCCAAGCCGTGTTAACCCGATCCCTCGGCTCTGCTCGGGATGACGGGCGCGGTGTCCGGGGGCTATGCGGATAGGCTCTTAGTCCGGTGGGTGTTAAACCAAGGCCGCCTCGCGTTGCGGGAAGGACATCATGCGGACGAAGGTTTTTTCAAAGTCGGGGTGGTTGGCAAGTTCGACGACCTCGACTTGCGCGCTGAGGGCCGCCATTTCTTGTCGCGCGGGTTGGTTTAACAAGAAGCCGGTGCCGCCGGTTTTGGCGGTGTTGCCGACGAATTCGATTTTGCCCGCGAAGTCGCGCGGCAGGAGGCCGAGGTTGAGCAGGCTGGCGGGGCGCAGGTGGTAGCCGAAGGAGCCGGCAATCAGCACGCGGTCAACTTGTTCGGCGGTGACGCCGCGTGTGTTGAGCATCAGTTCGACGCCGGCGCGCACGGCGCTTTTGGCGAGCTGGACGTGGCGGATGTCTTTCTGGCTCAGGTACACGTCGCCGGCCAGCCGGAAGGCCGGTTTGTCCGCGACGCTGATGAGGTGCTCGCGCCATTGCGGCGGCACGGCGGCGGAATCTCTGGTCAGGCGGCCGTGGCGGTCGATGAGGCCGTGCGCGGCGAGTTCGCCGATGGCGTCGAGCAGGCCGCTGCCGCACAGGCCCGCCGGCGGCGCGGCGGCGATGGTGTTGATGGTGACGCCGCGATCGTCCAGTTCTACCAGTTCAATGGCGCCCTTGGCGGCGCGCATGCCGCAGGCGATGTTCATCCCCTCGAACGCCGGCCCGGCCGCGGTGCTGGTGGCCGCGAGCCGGCCTTCCACCGCCAGCGCCATTTCGCCGTTGGTGCCGATGTCGATGAACAGGGTGACGCCGGGCTGTCGCGCCAGTCGCGTGGCGAGCAGGCCGCTGACGATGTCGGCGCCGACGTAGGCCGAGATGACCGGCGGCAGGTAGATCTCGCCGCGCTCGGCTATCTCCAAGCCGATGCCGGCGGCGCTGACGCTGGTGTCGCCGCGCATAGTCAGCGGATAGGGAAATTTGCCGAGCGTGACGGGCGATTCCTTGACGGCGAGATAGAGCATGGTGGTGTTGCCGCTGAAGACCACTTCGTAGATGTCCGTGACGGCGGTGCCGCTGCGGCGGGCGTTTTGTTGGAACAGCGCGTTCAACTCGCGGATGAGGTCGCCGTGCAATTGGGCGAGGCCCTCCGGGGTGCCGCCGAGTTTGATGCGAGTCAACACGTCCTGGCCGCGCAATGCTTGCGGGTTGAGGCTGGAGGCGACGGCCAGCTCGCCGCCGGTCTCCAGGTCCACCAGCGACGCCACCAGTGTGGTGGTGCCGATGTCCACCGCCACGCCGAGGCAGCGCAGGACCGGCGCCGGCCGCTCCGCCACGCGCAACAGGCGCCCGCCGCTGCTGATGACGGTTTCCTTGGGCGTGACGATTTTTTTCACCCGCGGGTCGAGGTCGATTTGGATGCTCTGCCCGTCGCTGAGGATTTTCAAATTGTCGCGGGTCTCGGCGGCGACGGTTTCGAGTTCCAGGTCTGTCAGCGCGGAGGTCAGGCAGGCGAGCACTTCCTCGCCGCTGGCGCTGACGGTGAGCTTGCATTTGCGGCAGGTGCCGTGGCCGCCGCACGGGGTCTCGATGTGCACCCCGGCCAGCTTGGCGGCGCGCAACAGGCTGGTGCCGCGCGGGACGCTGACGGTGACGCGGCGCGGATTGAAGGTGACGCTCGGCATCAGGCGGCTCCTTCCTTCACGGCGTCGGTGACGGCGCGGATGTTGGCGAGGCAGGTCGCGGTGCTCAGGCCGCAGGCGGGGCTGATGATGTCCACGCCGTCGCGGACGAGGTTGCGGGCGATGGTGGCGAGTTTGGGGACGGGTCCCCATTCGAGCGCGAAGGTGCTGACGTTGCCCATCGTGGTCAGGTGCGGGAATTCGCGCTTGAGGGCGGGCAGGTTAATCATCGCGTCGGTGCTCAGCGCGTCGCAGTGGATGGCGGCGGCGAGGTGTTTCACGCGCTTGAGGTCGCCGCAGATGTGCAGGATGAACGGCGCGCCGAGCGCGTGGACGTGGGCGGCCAGCTCGTTCAGGTAGCGCGCGGCGAATTGCTCAAACATTGCCGGCCCCAGGATTTCACCGGTGGCCGACGGGTCGCCGACCGCGATGGCCGTGGCGCCGCCGTCCGCGAGCAGCGCGGTGCAAAATTCCTTCAACAACGCGGTGACGTGGGCGAGGAATTTGTGCGCGGCGTCCGGCGCGCGGCGCAGTTCCTTATAGAACGTCAGCGGGTCAACCACCGACGCGGCGGTGCTGACGGGGCCGGTGAGGCTGCCGATGACCGGCACGCCGGGGTGCGCGGCGGCGAGCCGGCGCGCGGCGCTGACGATGACGGCGGCGCGCCCGTCGCGGATGAGCCGGCGCGGGTCGCGGAACTCGACGGCGCTGACGGTGGGGAATTTTTCGCGCGCGATTTTCGGCTCGCACTCGAGCGTGCCCAAGTCCACGTCGCTGCCGAGCAACTCGGCCTCGGTGGTCATGCAGAACGGCACGCCGAAATTCTCAAAGCCCGTCGCCTCGCGCACCGCGGCGGCGAGGCCGGCCATCAAGCCGCTGTCGGTGTGCGCGGCGGGCAGCGTGAAGCCGCTCCGGCGCATAACGTCCACAATGGCGGCGTTCATCATCCCGCCGGTGCAAATCACCGGCGGCCGGTCCACGTTTTGTTTCGACAGCGCGCGCAACAGGCGCTCTTGTTGGGTGTAGGGCATGGATTTCTTTCAAACCGCGCCTTCCCCGGCCGCGCCGGGGTGGTTCGGAGTTTCATGGGCAGCGGCGTCGAACGCTGAACTACCCCGTCCGCTGCGCGGCCACCCCTTCACGGAAGGGGAATCGCTGACGCGGGAGCAAGTCGGGAAAGGGTTGGTGTGGGTGCGAGTTGATTCCTCACGCACAGCAAATTTTCTTGCGTGAGCCAATTCCCCTTCCGTGAAGGGGTGGCGCGGAGCGCCGGGGTAGTTCAGCGTTGGTTTGGAGTTTGGAATTTGAGTATTGCGATTTACTTGGAATTTGGAGTTTGGAATTTTCCCCGCTAGAGCATGGGTTTCCGGCAAATTTTCCCGATTGACGGGGAAACCGATTTCCCGCACCGCGTCCAGCATGGCGCGGATATTTTCAAACGGCGTCTCGGTCGGCAGACTGCAACCCGACGCGACTATCAAGCCCTTGGGCGAGTCACCGGCGGCGGCGACGACTTCGCGCACGGCGGCGCGCACGGTCAGCGGCGTGCCTTGCAACATCACGGCGGCGGGATGGACGTTGCCCATCAACTTCACCCGGTCACCGACAGCGGTCTTCGCGGTGGCGAGGCTGGCGTCGTTGTCAAGGGACAGGCAATCCGCGCCGGTGGCCACCATCAGCGGCCAGATGGGTTGCGTCTTGCCGCAGATGTGCAGGGTGACTTTTTTGCCGCGACCGTGGATGTACTCCACCAGCGTCCGCAGGCCGGGCAGGCTGAATTGCTCGAACGTGCGCGGGCTGATGACCGTCGACGACGACATGGCGTCGGTGAGGCTCGGCGTGCCGCCGCTGTCCATGATGGCCGCCGCCAGCCGCAGCGTGGTTTCCAGCGCCACGTCGCACAGGCGGCGGGCCGCTGACGGTGCGCGCAGCACCAGCCGCGTCAGTGTTTCCGCGCCGACCAAAAACGACGCCACCGTGAACGGCCCGGTCAGCGCCGCCGTCACCGGCACCTCGTCGCCGACCGCGTCGAGCGCGCGGCGCAACGCCTCCAGTTGCAACGGCAGGATGCCGTCCCGCTGCGGGTCGGCGGGGCGCAGGGTGTCGATTTGGCCTGGCTCCTGTATCGCCGGTAACGCGAGGTAGGCGGTCTCGTCAGCGGGAGCGTACACCTTCGCCCCCATCGCCTCGGCGCTGGTATATAGGTCGGTGAAGATGCGGATGTTGTCGTAGCCGAACTCGCGGTAGGCGGCGACTTGGGCGTTAGCCAGCAGCGCGGCGTCGTAGCGCAACTCGCGCACGCGGCAGCCGATGACTCGCGCGGCGGTGTTACCGACGATGGGCACGCACGGCAGCCGGTCAGCGCCGGCGCCGGCGGCGAGGCGGCGCGCGCGCTCGTTGGGGGTGAGTTCCGCCATAAGCGCCTACGCTGACGCTGGCGGCGCCAGCAGCTTGTTCAACAGCTTCACCGCCGTCGGCGCGCTGGGCGCGTAACCGTCCGCGCCGATTTTTTCCGCGAAGGCCGGCGAAATCGGCCCGCCGCCGACGATGACCTTGAATTTTTCGCGCAGGTTCAGTTTTTGCAAAATCGTCACCACCTCGGCCATCGCGTCCATCGTCGTCGTCATCAACGTGGAAATGGCGATGCAACTGGCGCCGACGGCGACGGCCTCGTCCACGAATTTTTGCGGCGGCACGTCGCGGCCCAGGTCAATCACCTCGTAACCGGACGAATCGGCCATGATTTTCACCAGATTTTTGCCGATGTCGTGCGTGTCGCCCTCGACCACGCCGAAGACGACCTTCGGCTTGTGGTCACCGTCAGCGCGGCGGATGTGCGGCTTGAGCACGTCGAGCGCGGCGTACATGGCGTCGGAACTGAGCAGCAGTTCGGGGATGAAATATTCCTCCTGCTCGAACAGTTTGCCGACGCGGTTCATGCCTTCCACCAGCCCCTGGTCAATGGCAGCGTAGGCGTCGAATTGCCGGGCCACGATTTCGTTCGCGTGCCCGACCGAGTTGGTTTCATCCATCGCCACCACATCGTCAGCGAGCGCGGCGTGGAGTTGTGCTTCTTCGTTGTTGTTTGCGTTAGACATAAATTGTGGTTCTAGCTGCGGCAAATTCCCCTTCCGTGAAGGGGTGGCGCGAAGCGGACGGGGTAGTTCAGCGTTAGTTTGGAGTTTTGATTTTGGAAATTGGAATTTACTTGAAGTTTGGCATTTGGAATTTTGTGCTGGGTTTCTGTTAACGCTGAACTACCCCGTCCGCTACGCGGCCACCCCTTCACGGAAGGGGAATTGGTCAGTGAAGTTGGTTGCCACGTCATACTTTCTTCTCCCAAAAAATCACCCGGCGCCGCAGCCGGTCGAGCGCGCCCATGCACAGGCTGGTGACCAGCCCGACATATAAAATGCCGGCGACCATTTTCGGGTAGTTCGCGTAATCGGCGTAAGTCTGGATGAAGTAGCCGAGGCCGGAATGCACCGCGAACGCCTCCGCCACCGTCAGCAGGATGAAGGTCAGCACCAGCCCGACGCCCATGCCGTTGAAAATGTGCGGCAGCGCGGCGGGCAGCGCGACCAGGCGCAGGTATTGAAACTTGGTCAGGCCGAGAATTTTCGCGTTCTCGCGGTGCCCGGCGCTGACGGTGTTCGCGCCGGCGGCGGCGTTCAAGAACACCGGCCAGAACGCGCCGATGAAAATCAGGAAAATCGAGGATAATTTGAACGTCGGCAACACCGCGATGGCGTAGGGAATATACACCGTGCCCGGCACCGGCGACGCCGCGCGCGCGAACGGCACGAACGCCCGCCACAGCCAGCCGGTGGTGCCCACCAGCAGCCCCCACGCCACGCCGGCGGCGACCGCCAGCGCGTAGCCCGGCGCCAGTATCAGCGCCGACGCCCAGGTGCCGCGCAACAGCTCCGGCAGCGCCTTCCACAATTCGGCCAGCGTCACCGTCAGCGTCGGCAACAGGTAGCCGCGCGTGGTGCCGCTGAGGCTGACGGCGAGGATTTGCCACGCGAGCAGGACGCTGAGGATGAACAGCCAGCCCTCGCGGC
>JAISDC010000276.1 GCA_031265105.1 Verrucomicrobiales bacterium | reverse complement strand
ACGGAATTTTCCGGCAGCAAGGTGACGACGGTGCGGTTGTCAGGGGTCAGATATTTTTGCGCCACACGTTGCACGTCGCTGATGGTGACTTCCCGCAGGCGGCGCAGGGAATTTTCCGCGAAATTCACGTCGCGCGCGGCGAACCAGCCGCTGCCGATGGAGCCGGCCTGGCCGCTGACGGTCTTCAACTCGGCGGCGCGGGTGACCACGGCTTTGCGGCGCGCTTTCTCCAGCTCGGCGGCGCTGACGGCGGTGGTTTGCAACTGCGCGATGAGTTGCAAGATTTCTTCCCGCGCCTGCGCGGCGGTGACGGGCGCGTCCGGCAGCAACGTCGCGCTAACGCACCACAGGCCGGCTTGTGCGGGGGTGAACGAGAAGACGCCGACCTCGCGCAACAGTTTTTTTTCCTCGACCAACGCGCGGTGGAAGCGCGAGCTGGCGCCGTCGCCGGCGATGACGGCCAGCACGTCGAGCGCGTACACGTCGGGGTCGGTGATCGCGGGGATGTGCCACGCGAGCGCGAGGCGCGTGACATCGGTGGAAAAAGTTTGCTCCGCGTCGCGCGCGCCGAGTTGCGGCGGTTCCGGCGCGATATACCCCGGCTCGAACGCGCCGCGCGGAACGTCAGCGGTGGCCTGGCGCAGGAACTCGACGACCTCGCCGGCGTTGACGTCGCCGCTGACGATGAAGGTGATGTTGTTAGGGAGATAATAGCGGCGGTAATAGGCGAGCACATCGTCGCGGGTGAGTTGGTTGTAAACGGCGAGATGGCCGATAACCGGATATTGATAAGGGTGCACGGTGTAAGCGGTAGCGAACAGCAAATGCGACAACGCGCGGTCGGGGTCGTCCTCACCCATCGCGAACTCGCGGCGGATGACTTCCTGTTCCTTGGCGTATTCGGTCACCGGCAGCGTCGAGTGGAACATGGCGTCGGCGAGAACGTCAGCGGCGGTCCGCCAGTTCGCGGACGGCAAATTGATGTGATAAACCGTGCGGTCGAACGTGGTGTAAGCGTTCACGTAACCGCCGGCGTTTTGCACTGTCAGCGCGATTTCTGAATTGCCGCGCCGGGCGGTGCCTTTGAAGAGCATGTGTTCGAGAATGTGCGAGATGCCGGCGCCGAGGTAACGCCCCTCGGTGATGCTGCCGGCGGCGCACCACGCCTGCACGGAGGCGACGGGCGCGGAGTGGTCTTCGTTGACGATGACGGTGAGGCCGTTGGGGAGGGTGGTTTTGGTGATGTTCATGGCGGTTGAATTTTTGCCCGGGTGACGATCAGCGGTGCTCTGGTCGTGTTTGGAACCGCAGCCGCTGACGGTGAGCGCCAGCGTCAGCGCAGGGATAAGGATGGTTTGGTTCATGTCCGGCAAGGTTTATTCGGCGGGAGATGACTGGCTGGGCAGGGAATTGTTTTTGCCGGTCTTGTGAATGCGCCGCGCGGTCGGGTTTTTCTTCTTGCGGACACGCGCCGGCGCCGGTACTGGCTCCGGAAGGAACGGCTTGATGAAGGCTTCGTCAAAGGTGTAGGTCTCGGAAAAATCCTCGACCTTGTCGGAATCGCTCTTGCCCAGCACGCCGTGTTGGACGAGATTGAAGACAATCTGGCCGAAATCGTGGCAGGAACCGACGCCCCATTCGTTGAGCACAAACTTGCTCATCGGGCCGAATTCGCGCAAGGTGAACTGGCGGATGCCTTCCAGCAATTCTGGGCCGGTGACATGCCGGTTGGCGGCGCTGGCTTTTTTCTGCGCCTTGATGGTGAAATCCAGCGCGTCACGGACAAAGTGATAGGCGGTCAGGTCAAAGCGCCGGTCCCGGCGGACAATCTCCTGGATAACTTGCTCGAAATTATTTTTCTGCATAACTCATGTTCCGGTCACGGCCGCCAGCTGACGCCAAATCGTTCCGCTACGGATGACCCGAATGGTAGCCCCCAGCAGCAGCAGGGAAAGAAAAAACACGATGAGAATTTTTTCGCGCTTGGTTAGTTCGAGTTTCATACGCTGACGGTGAGGGGAGATGTGAGCCGGTTAATGTTTTCCGGTTTTCCGGCCTTTCTTTTTCACGGTGGTCGCAATGCTTTTAAGACTGGCGAGATACTGCTTCTCGACCTCGCTAAGGGTTCGCGCCTGATATTTCACATATTCAGCGCGCGCTTTTTCGATGGCTTGTTCGCGGTTGATTCGTCCCGCGTCTTCGAGCAGTTGTTCGCCGCTGGCCGTCAGGATATTGTCAAGATGTGCCGCCCAGTCGCGCATGGTCATCGGCGCCTGGCGCTCCGCCTGTCGTTCGAAGAAGTCCAGATAACCGAGGGAGATGATCATGTCGAGGTTGTAAAACATCACCTCGCAATTTTTGCCATTGGCGGCAGTCTGTAAGAATTTCTTACAAACTGCATCCTCGCGCAACTCACTGTCAGCAAAAATGTTCCTGATGTGCATCGTCACATTCGGCCGGGAGGTTGAATAAAGATCGGCCAACTGCTGTTGAGCCAACCAGACGGTCTCATCCTCCAAGCGCACACTGACTTTGGCAATTTGGTCATCCGTTCCATAGATAACGATTGGCGGCGATTTAAGATGATTCTTGTGTGGTTCAGTCAAATAACCGTCAAATAAGAAAATGGCGGACGTGATCGCATAACTTGTTGATTTGCAATTACTTTGTTTTGCGGATATTACCATTGTGAACTTCCCAGTCAAATGACCGTCAAATAAGATTTCTATAAGGTTTCTCATGCCCAGAATGGCAGGTATTTGGCATATTTACGGCTTTGCTCGGCATCGTAAGGGCGTAAAAGATCTGCTTCTATCGTCTCGCGGATGATTCGTGAAACCATGGCGCTATTTTTTTCTTCGATGCCCAAGCGTTCCCGTAAACTGGAATTGGTCATCGGATTTCGACTGACATACCGCAAACACGCATGAAGATAACAAGCACGGGTTCTGTCATCTTTATCCATTTTCCTGAATGGCTTATGGGCAAATAAAATCGCCTGCGTCGAACCTGACGCTTTTTCAAAGAGCGGCGCGGGCAATTGATGGAACTCCGTTTGAAACACGATTTTATCAATGCCGCTTCCCCGTTCTTCGCAAATTCCCATTCGGCGCATAAGCGCGGCGAGGATTTCATTGCGTGAACGAGGCGGAGAATCAAGGAAACGTTCTGTTTTTACAAGTGGTTCGCCGGGATTAGTGATTTCCACACGGTCGGAGAAAACCTCAATCATTGGCCCACACCCATGCATGGAAAAATCTTGGTGGATAAGCGCGTTGGCGACCAATTCACGAATGGCGATGGATGGATACATGGGAACTGTTTTGCGCAATGCTTTTCCAAGAATTTCATTTTCCGGAAGCAGATTGCCAAGAAACTCAACCAATCCAGAAAAACCAGCGGCATATCCTTTTCGTCCGGGGTATTCCCGCAAGGTTTCCAAACGATTGCCGTTTTTATATTGAATTACACGAACTGTTTTGCGTGACAATGTCTCAAACGAGACTAGGTCTTTTGCAAAAAGAATGCCCCCCAGATTGGTGATGGCGTATTTTCCTGACGATTCCAAGACGAGCACTCCATCGGCGACAAGTGTGTTTAGGATACCGGTTTTATTCTCAGGAAGCGGAAGGGAAAGCAACGAAAAATACGCGGGATAATCCAGCAAGTTGAGAACACGGTCCGCGTCCAACCTTGATAGTGCTAGTCCTTTTTCAAACGGAGTGGTATCCAGTGCTCGCCATAACTCGCGTTCAATGGCGGGATTATCTTTCAATTTTTGCAGACAGGAACCGACTCGAATATATTCCACTCCTTGAAATTGTGTCGGGCTGCTGTTGGCGCAGGGGATTTCGAGTAAGATAAGCCGTTTGTTCTCAAACGGCACTGTGTAAAATTGAAAAAAAAGACGCGGTAACAGCATCCTTGTCAACCAAAGTTGCAAGTCCTCGTTGCCTTTTTTGGCTGTGTCTGGGTTAAATGTTGTGTCCGTCAGGGAATGGTCGGTATTCGTTATGCCCCAGAGCATGTAACCGCAGATTTTTCCACGCAACGCCGCCATATTGCTAATGGCCGAGATGCGTTCCCCGATCATTTGCGGGTCAGCGTTATTTTCCTTGAACTCTGCCCATTCGGTTTCGATTGGTAATGCGCGCAGTTCACGGATAATTCCTGCAAGTTCATCTTGTGGTTTCACATTATTCATAGTTTCCCCTCCACAGTTTGAATTTCTTTGGGGATGGCTGGATTTTATCCCACCACCAAATTTATCAACTTGCCCGGCACGGTGACGCATTTTTTCAATGCTTTGCCGCCGAGCCATTTTTCATAGTCAGCGTGTTGTTTGACCGTGGCTTCGTAGTCGCTGACGTTGAGCGACGCGCTGACGGTGAGTTTGGCGCGGAGTTTGCCGTTGACTTGGATGATTAGGTCGAGGGTGTCTTCGATGAGATATTTTTCGTCGCATTGCGGCCAGGGGGCGCGGGTGAGGCTGTCGGGGTGGCCGAGGGTTTGCCATAGTTCTTCCGCCAGGTGCGGGGCGAAGGGGGCGAGTAGTTGCAGGAACGGCTCCATGATGGCGCGGGGGTGGGTGGCGCTTTTGGTGAGGTCGTTGGTTAGCACCATCAGCGCGGAGATGGCGGTGTTGAAGCTCATGGCCTCAATGTCGGCGGTGACTTTTTTGATGCATTGGTGCAGGGATTTGAGCAGGGCGGGGGATGGTGGAGTGTCGCTGACGGTGCCGTTGGGGAGCCAGTCGCCGGCTTGGTTTTCCGTCATGACCAGGCGCCAGACGCGGCCGAGGAAACGATAGACGCCTTCGACGCCTTGGGTGCTCCACGGTTTGACTTGTTCGAGCGGGCCCATGAACATTTCGAACAGCCGCAGGGCGTCGGCGCCGTAGGCGGCGACCACGTCGTCGGGGTTCACCACGTTGCCGAGGGATTTGGACATTTTTTGGCCGTCTTCGCCGAGGATGAGGCCTTGGTTGACCAACTTGTGAAACGGTTCGCTGGTGCTGACGATGCCGAGGTCAAACAGGACTTTGTGCCAGAAGCGGGCGTAGAGCAGGTGCAGCACCGCGTGCTCGGCACCGCCCACATATAAATCGACGCCATGCGGTTGCAGCCAGTAATGGTCAGCGTCGGCGCCGATGGGGAGCGTGTCGTTAGTCGGGTCGCAATAGCGCAGGTAGTACCAGCAGGAGCCGCCCCATTGCGGCATGGTGTTGGTCTCGCGCTGGGCGCCGTCGGGCAGCGCGAGCCAGTCCTTGGCCTTGGACAGCGGGGCCAGGCCTTCCTTGCTCGGCTGATAATCGGCCAACTCCGGCAGCGTCACCGGCAGCGCGTCGTCGGGCAAGAGGAAATGGTTGCCGTCTTTCCACGCGACGGGGAAGGGTTCACCCCAGTAGCGCTGGCGGGAGAAGAGCCAGTCGCGGAGTTTGTATTGCACGCGCGCTGCGCCGAGGCCGCGCTCGACGAGCCATTGCGTAATCTTTTTCTTCGCCGCTGAGGTTGTTAGGCCGTCGAGGAAGCCGCTGTTGATGACGATGCCTTCGCCTGAAAAACAAATCTCGCGCGGAGCCGCGGAGCCGCAGAGTTTATTTGAATTAAGTTCTTCTCCGCGTCTCCGCGTCTCTGCGCGAGGTTCATTGTCAGCGGGGCGCACGACTTCAATGACGGGCAGCGCGAATTTTTGGGCGAACTCGAAGTCGCGCTCGTCATGCGCCGGCACCGCCATGATGGCGCCGGTGCCGTAGCTCATCAGCACGTAGTCCGCAATCCATACGGGGATGCGCGCGCCGTTGACGGGGTTGACGGCGTAGGCGCCGGTGAAGCAGCCGGTCTTGGTCTTGGCGAGGTCGGTGCGCTCCAGGTCGGACTTGGCGGAGATTTCCTTGATATAGGCGCTGACGCTGGCGCGCTCACTGTCAGCGGTGATTTGGCTGACCAGCGGATGTTCCGGCGCGAGCACCAGATAAGTCGCGCCAAACAGGGTGTCAGGCCGCGTGGTGAAAACTTCGATATAATCCTCGCGCAGAGACGCGGAGCCGCGGAGTTTATTTGAATCAAGTTCTTCTCCGCGTCTCTGCGTCTCCGCGCGAGATTCCAGTTTGAACTTAACGCTCGCGCCCTCACTGCGGCCAATCCAATTCCGCTGCATCTCCTTCAGTGACTCCGGCCAATCCAGCCCGTCCAAGTCGTTCAACAACCGCTCCGCGTAGGCGGTGATTTTCAACATCCACTGCCGCAACGGACGCCGCTCCACCGGGTGACGCCCGCGCTCCGAACGCGGCCCGCTGTCGGTGGCGAGCACTTCCTCATTGGCGAGCACCGTGCCGAGTTCGGGGCAATACCACACCGGCGCCTCCGAGACATACGCCAGGCCCTGTTTATAAAGCTGCGCGAAAATCCACTGCGTCCACTTATAATAAGCGGGGTCGGTTGTGTTCACCTCGCGCGACCAATCGTAGGAAAACCCCAGCGCCTTGATTTGCCGCTTGAACGTGGCGATGTTGCGCTCCGTCGTGACGCGCGGGTGCGTGCCGGTCTGCACCGCGTACTGCTCGGCGGGCAAGCCGAAGGCGTCCCAGCCCATCGGGTGCAGCACATTGAACCCGCGCGCGCGCTTGTAACGGGCGATGATGTCCGTTGCCGTGTACCCCTCCGGGTGCCCGACGTGCAAGCCCGCGCCGGACGGGTAGGGGAACATATCGAGGATATAATACTTCGGCCGCTCACTGCCCGGCTCGCCGGGGTTGGCGGCGCGAAACGAGGCGTGTTGCTCCCAATAAGCCTGCCACTTGGGTTCAAACTCAGCGAAGGGGAACTGCTTTCTCACTTGCATAAGCCCGCCACACTAGCGGGGCCATCGGAAATTACCAAGAAAATCCATGTTCGCGCGACAACGCCGGGACGCGGAATTTGGGTTGCGGGGCTGAAGTGGCTTTTATTCCAACGTCGAGATGAGCAACTGGGTGGCTTTGATGGTGATGCTCAGCGGGCCGGGGTTGAAGTCGGCCCAGCCGGGGATGAAGTCGGGCTGTTTGCCTTTGCCGTCCCGCAGCCGCGCTTGTTTGCCGAAGGCGGCGGCGGCGGTTTGGGCGAGGCCGGGGGTGTCGAAGGTGACGACTAGCAGGGTGCGGCCGGTGGCTTTGCGGTGCAGGCCGTTGTTGTAGAGCGGGAAGGAGTCGTCGTGCTCGGCGGCTTTCAGCGGGAAGCCGCCGGCGGTGGGGAGGTATTTGTAACGCACCATTGTCAGCGGGGTCGCGCCGAGGACTTCGCGGGCGTTGCGGTATTCCACTTCGCTCGGCAGGGTGATGGCGAGGAAGTCCAGGCCGGCGGGGGCTTTCGGCGCGGGTGGTAGCGCGGCGATTTGGGCCAGCGTCAGCGGCGGGCGGTTCAGCAGGGAGTTTTGGATGGCGACGGCGTTGTCGGAGACGGCGCCGTTGACGACGCTTTTTTCCAAGAACGCGCGCGCGGCGGTCGCGACGCCCTGCGGCGTGTTGCCGCTGATGGTGACAATCTCGGCGTGGAAATCGCGGCCTTTGGTTTTGCGCTCGCTGCCGTAGAGGAACGGGTTGCGGCCCGCTTCCAGGTAGCCGATGTCGCCCCGCCAGTAGCCGTGGCCGAAGATGTAGAGGCCGCCGTCCACCAGCCGCGCTTCTTGTTGCCACGCCTCGTTGATGACGGGCGCGTCCGGTTGGCCGATGAGCACGAGGTGGCCGAGGCGTTGCGCGGGGGTGAGGTCGGCGAGCGGGGTCATCGTCAGCGGCGCGGAGTTGACGGCGAAGGCGCGCAACAGCGGCTGGTGGCCGGCGCGCGCGGCGGCGGCGACTTGGTCGGCGACGGCCTGGCAATCGGGCGCGTAGGCGATGGTGAACGGGCGGGCGGCGGGTTCGGCGCGCAACGCGGCGGCGCCGAGCGTCAGGGTCAGGGTCAATAACAGGGTCTGGTTCATTTGGTTTGCTCCTCGAAGGTAATCAGGGCGCCGTCGCCGGCGGTGAGCGGCAGCGCGATGGTGAAGGTGCCGTCGCCGTTGTTGGTGACGGTCAGCGGGTGATGGTTGGTCAGCTCGGCGGCGGTCAGTTGTTCCGCGTCCGAGCGCACGGTCAGCGTGGCGACGCGCGGCTGTTCCAGCCAGTCGCCGGCGAAGATGAACTGCCGCCCGTTGGAGACGAAGCCGTAGCCGGTCAGGCCGGGGCTGAACGCGATTTTCGGCGCGGTGAATTTTTGCAACTCCGCCACCGCCGCGCGCGCCGCTGAGGGTGACGGCAACGGGTCGCGCGGGGTGAGGGGGATGACCTTGCGCGCGGCGGGGTTGGCGGCGAACCATTGCGCCACCGGCGGCGGCAGCGCGGCGCCGCCGAGCAGGGCGATGATTTGGCAACCGCGCCGCTCGCACTTCGCCAAAATCGCCAGCTCGCGCGCTGACAATGAGGCCGGGTTGGTGACCAGCAGCGGGGCGGCGCCGGCCCATTTCTCCAGCGCGTCGAGCCGCGCGGTGAAGCTCACCGGGTAGCCGTAGTCGCTGAGCACGCCGTTGTAATACGCGACGTTCATCACCTCTGGAATGTCGTCGCCGAAAAACGAGTAACGGAAATTTTTCGGGTCGGTGTAAAAGTCGCACGCGGTGACGAGGCCCGCGCCGATGGGCGCTGACGGCGTGAGCAGCGCGCCCTGCGAGAACATTTGCAAATACGCCTGATAGTCCTGCGCGCTGGTGCGGTTGGAGTTGCGCCCGTTCTCGCTGAACGCGACGTCGTGCATCGAGGTGTAGCGCCCGTCGCTGTGGACGCGGCCGATGAAGTATTCGGGCAGGAAACGCCGGCGGCCGACCTCGACGGTGGCGACGGTGCCGCGCCATTGCGGGTTGTTGAGCACGGCGGAGACCCAGTGGATGACCGTCAGCAGGCGGAAGTTCACGTCCGGCGCGAGAGACAACACGCCCATCTGCCGCCCGTAGGTGCGCGCGGGGCTTTCGGCCTCCATGCCCCAGGTGCCGTCGTTCTGCGCGCCGACGACGTATTTTTCCACCTCGCGCCCCTTGTCAATGGGGATGATCGGCGAGCCTTGCGCGCTGATGCGGAATTGCTTGCCGGCATCCTCGAAGGTCTTCGCCATGAGCCGCAGCGTGACGAGGTAGCGGTCAAGATTCCACATGCGCCACTCGGCGTCGCGGTTTTGGTGAATGTCAGCGAGCAACTCACTGCGCGTCGTCCCCGTCAGCGGCGGCTGGCCGTGCGCGCGCAAGTAATCGTCGAATGCGGTGAGGTCCTGCCAGCTTTCCAAGCTGTGAATTGACGGGCCATTGTCCCAGCGGTCGGAGTGGCCCAGCTCGGCGATGGCGGCGTTTTTCCACGCGGGCAGTTTTTGATAACGCGCGAGGATGTGCGGCAGCGCGACGGTGTAAAAATCCACGCCGTTGGCGAAGTCGCGCCACGGGGTGGTGTAGTGGCGGTAGTCCTCGTCGCCGACGAACAACTGGCCGGCGAGGCGGTTCAGGTTGACGCCCTTGACTTCCTTGAAGCCGTAGGCGAAGCACCAAATCAAGTCGTCGGGATTGCCCCAGCCTTTGTCCTGGTCGTGCAAGCCGCCGGTGTCGTAGGGGATGGCCTCGCGGAAGCCGCGCGAGACGATGAAGCCGAAGCCGACGGTGTTCGGGTTGGGGTCGAGGCTGCCGTAGGCCTTGGTCAGCGGGGCCTCGGGGCGCAGGGCCATGAGCGGCAGGGAGGTGGTTAATTGATTATTGTTTATTGATGATTGATTATTTGGCTGGGTGGCGGTGGCGGGGAATTTTTTGCCGATGAGGCGGCCGAGCCAGGTGGGTTTGTTGGCGGTGGTCTTTTGGTCAGCGGCAGCGGCGGGTTTCGGCGAATTATCAATTTTCAATAATCCATCATCAATTATAAAACTCGCGTCCACGCGGTAGAACTCGGCGCGGTTCGCTTCGGGGATGGTGAATGGCAACTCGTGCCGCAGCGTGCCGGCCACGGTCAGCGGCGCGGCGCCGAGCGCGGTTTTCTCGCCGCTGAGGATGTTCACGGCGCTGACGGTCAAGGTGCCGCTGACGGCGGCGGGCGGCGTGGCGGCCCAGCCCCAGAACCAGACCTCGGCGACGTTGCGTTTCTCCCAGCCGGTCTTGGAGTTGGCGACGGCGGGGAACTCCAGCGTCCACTCGCGCGCGGTGACGGGTTGCTCAAACGTACAATTCAACACGCCGTTGCCTTGGTCCACCGCGACCCACGCCTCGTGCGCGGCGAGGTTTTCGTAAACCTGCTGGCCGTCGGCGAGGATGCGGACGCCGTCGGGCGCTTGGTTGTCGAAGCGGCGGAAGGTGCCCGCGCCGCTCAACAACGCGATGCTCTCCAACGTGACCGGCAGCGGGAAGACGCATTGCAATTTCGCGCCGTCGGCGGTTTTGAAATCGTACACGGGGAAGCCGTTCTTCGCGTACCAATCGGTGTGCGTGCTGATGGCGACGCCGTTGTCGGTGAGGGCGATGACGGCCTGGTTGTCGGGCGCGTTGGCGTCGGTGATTTGCGCGAGCGGGGCGAGGTTGCGGACGCCGTTGCGGAGGACGGCGCTGACGTTCACCGTGTCGCCGGGGCGGTAGGCGTAGTTGGCGATGTGCAGGCCGTAGCGTTGCGCGAAGGGGAAGCTGAGGATGCCGGTGTCGGGGAAGAGCGCGTTGGTGACGCGGCGGGTCTCGTCGGACTCCAGCGTCAACGTCAGCGGCGGCGCGGCGTCCACGGGGATGACGCGCTCATCGGCCAGCGTGGCGCCGCTGTCGGTGAGCACGGCGACGCGGCAAAGGTAGCGGTCATTGGCGCGCGTCTCGGCGGGCGCCAGCGCGTCCGGCGCGGGCAGGGTGAAGGCGACGCGGTTGCGCCCGCTGACGAGCTTGACCTCCCGGCGCAAGTCGCGGATGAGCGTGCCCTCGAAACTGAGCTGGCGCACGACGAGTTCCGCCGGCTGCGGGCCGCCGCTGTTCACGCTGACCGTCAGCGCGCGCGTGGCGCGGTCGAATTGGCCGTCGTCAATTTTCGCCACGAGGCCGTCCGGCGCTGACGGTGAATTATTCGGCAAGAATTGCAAAATGCCGGCCCACAACGCGCGCGCCGGCTCGCTGTCGGTCAACGCCGCGAGGTCGGCGCCGCTGGCGATGGTGCGGCCCGCGCCGAACCGGGCGGCGAGCAGCAGCGGGGTCTGCTGGAAATCGTCGAGCGCGGCGAGCGTCTGCCAGTCGCGATTATTCAGCGGGCGCGTCCAATACCAACTGCCCGGCGGCATATACTCGTAATTATTCCCCGGCTGGCCGTAACTGACGTAGGGGTAGGGGCGCTCGTAGATATAATGCTTCTCCTGCCCGCGCTCGACCGCGTGCCACGGGCGGATTTCAAAATACCACGGCACCGTCGCCCCGCGCGCCGCCGCGAACTCCGGCGCCGCCACTGACACCGCCGCCTCGCCGCGTTGCGCGCGCGCGTCCCAACACATGAAGCCGGTGGTGGCGAGCATGAACGAGAGGCGCGCGAGCTGGTAATTGCGCCCCGTGGCGAAAGCGACCACGGAGCCGCCGTTGTTGACGTGCTCCTGCAAACGCGGCGTCAGCGGGTCGGGCAAATCGGGCTTGTAAGTCAACTCCCGCGCGCCGAGCAACACCAGCGCGCCCGGCTCAATGGGGCCGTCCTTCGGCAACGGCGCCAGCGCGTCACCGCCAGCGGCGACCGCGGCGACCAGCGCGGAACCATCCACCGGCTTGAAGTTTTGGTAAAACACCGTCCGCGCCCCCGCGCCACAGACCGCGATGAAGGACAACAGGAATGGCAGGTGGTATTTTCTGGGCATGAGATGGAATTTAGGCGCGCGACCCGCTGCTTGCAAGCACCACTTGAGAGATGGTTCCATGCTGTTCTACCATCAGCGCCCGCGGCGGAGTCAGCCCGCCGGAGGCGCATTTTTTTGACGGTAAGATAGCGTTGCGTCGCCGGCGAACTTGCCGCTAATCCCGTCGCGGGCGCAACTGGCGCAAATCATAAATCTTAATGCCTGACTCTTAAATGCCGGAATCGCTCACGCCACAATCAGGCTCCGGACATCGCTCCACGGCCCCGCTTCCAGGCGCGGGTTCAGCCACGCGGCGCGGAAGTGGCAGCGTTGGCCCAGCGCGTGGTCCGCGAGACGGAGCGCGTGCTGTTTGCGCGAGATAAGCAAATTCTCCCACTCCGCCGCGCCGTCGAACTTGTATTGCACATGCGCCGCGCGGCAGGCGGGCGGGGCGAGGAATTCCGTCGGGTGCCCGAGCTGGGGGACGCTGACGTTGAGGCCGACGGTGAGGTGGGCGATGAGGCGCGGCACCAGCAGCGGCGCTTCCGCCGGCGGGGGCAGGGGGCCGTGATGGACGCGATGGCGCGGGCGGATGCCCATGCTGGCGAGTTCGCCGTCGGACACGCCGGAATCGTTGCTGAGCAGGAAATTGATAAAGGGGCTTAACGCGAGTTGCAAGGCGCGGATGGCGGAGTTTTTGCGGATCACGGAAATTTGATTGCGGGTGCTTTTGGTGAGGTTGTCGTTGTAAGCCTCGTCCGCCGCGGCGACGAGTTTCTCCAGGTCGGCGAGGGTCGCGGGGTTGAGGTGCCAGCGCGGGAGATTGGCGCGGCAAGTCTCCGCGATGCTTTTGGCATAGGGAATGAGCTTGCCGGGGACGCGCGGAATGTAACGGTGTTGACTGGACATGGGGCCAGTACAGCACACAAAATGGCCGCCAGTCAATAAATAACCACATGACATGAAGAAAAAGACATGTGGAATGAATAGCATGACATATGGCATCGTCTTAAATCCATAAGTTATGTCATTAAATCCATAAGTCATTAATTTAGAGACACATGGATTATGTTTTATACCAAATGTCATGGCATCTATGCCATAAGGAATAAATTTCATGACATGAGGTATTGACATTATACCATAAGGATTGGCGTCCATGACATAAGTCATGAGCTTAATGCCATATGTCATAAAATGGCAAAATCCTCATTTTAACGCAAAGGAACAACTGTAAAAGCGGTAATTACACGCCGCTTCAAATTCCCCTGCGCAGCAGGAGGCACGGAACAAAGGCGCGAAGGTTTTTTTTACAGGGAGAACATGGAGTTCATGGAGAAAGATTAGCGGCACTCAACCGCCCCCTCCAAGTTCTCCATGAACTCTCTGTAAAAAAATCTTCGCGCCTTTGTCCCTTCGCGTCTTTGCGTTAACTTCTTAATTGCCACCCGCCGGGTTTGCGCGAGTCTTTGCAGGTTATGCGAGAAATTTTACTGGCGACGGGGAACGCGAAGAAAGGCCGGGAGTTGGCGCAGTTGTTAGGCGAGGGGTGGGCGGTGCGGACCTTGCGGGATTTGCCGTCGGCGCCGGCCATCATCGAGGACGGCCTGACGTTCGAGGCGAACGCGGTGAAGAAGGCGCTGACGCTGGCCGCCAGCAGCAGCGGGTTGATTCTGGCGGACGATTCGGGGTTGGAGGTGGACGCGCTCGGCGGCGCGCCGGGGATTTTTTCCGCGCGGTACGCGGGGGAACCCGCTGACGATGCGCGGAACAACGCGCTGCTGCTGGACCGGCTCGCCACCGTCAGCGACGCGGCGCGCGGGGCGCAATTCCGTTGCGTGCTGGCGCTGGCGGCCGACGGTCAACTGCTCAGGACGTTCGAGGGAATTTGTCGCGGCCGGCTGTTGCGCGCGCCGCGCGGGGCGAACGGGTTCGGTTACGACCCGCTGTTCGTGCCGGACGGTTACGCGGAGAGTTTCGCCGAGTTGCCTGCCGCGGTGAAGCACGAGGTTAGTCATCGCGGCAAGGCGATGCGGCAGTTGTTTGAATATCTCAAAATGCAAAATTCGAAATGCAAAATGCAAAATTGCAATTGATTAATTTGAAATTGGCTGGCGCCTGGAATTTAATGTTCCGGTATGTTGACATTAGGTGTCAGCCAGTTTTGCGTTAATCAGTTGTGGTTTTGAGCTTTGAGTTTTGAGCTTTGAGTTTTCCTCTGCCCCCGCTAACCTCACCCCTTTATGAAAATCGTATTGAGCTGGTTGCGCGAGCATTGCGCGTGGACGTGGAGCGATGAGGAGTTGGCGGAGAAGCTGACGATGAGCGGCACCGAGGTGGAGTCGGTCGTCAAAACCGGCTTCGCGCTGGATAACTTCGTCGCCGCCAGGGTGCTGACCCGCGACCGGCATCCCAACGCTGACAAGCTCAGTGTCTGCCAGGTGGACGACGGCGGCGGGGTGCCGCGCCAAATCGTCTGCGGCGCGACCAATTTCCAGGTCGGCGACGTGGTGCCGCTGGCGCTGCCGGGCGCGGTCATGCCCGGCGGGTTCGCCATCAAGGAGAGCAAGCTGCGCGGCGTGGAGTCGCGGGGGATGCTGTGCTCGGCCAAGGAACTTGAATTGTCCGCTGACAGCGCGGGGCTGTTGCTGCTGCCGCCGGACACTGTGCCTGGCGCGCCGTTGCGCGAGTTGTTCAAGGGCGAGACGGTGTTTGAAATCGAGGTCACGCCGAACCGCGCCGACCTGCTCAGTTACGAGGGCCTGGCCCGCGAACTCGTCGCGCTCGGCGCGGTGCCCGCTGACCGTGACGTGATTAAGCCGGACGGGTTCACCGTCAGCGGCAGTTTCACGGTGACGGCGGACGCGGCGCTGTGCCCGCGCTACACGGCGCGGCTGCTGGCCAACGTCAGCGTCGGCCCCAGCCCGGACTGGCTGCGCGCGCGGCTGGCGGCGCAAGGCGCGCGCGCCGTCAACAACGTGGTGGATGTGACCAATTACGTGCTCTTTGAACTCGGCCAGCCGCTGCACGCCTTCGACGCGGATTTGTTGCAAGGTAACCAACTCACCGCCCGCCGCGCCGCTGACGGTGAGCGCCTGCTCGCCCTCGACGGCAGGGAATACGCGCTAACCGCCGACGACACGGTCATCGCCGACGCCGCGCGCCCGGTCGCCATCGCCGGCGTGATGGGCGGCGAGCTGACCGGCGTGACCGCGCGCACGACGCGCGTGCTGCTGGAGAGCGCGCGCTTCTCACCGTCAGCGACGCGCCGCACCTCGCGGCGGCTGGCGTTGATTAGCGACTCGTCCTACCGCTTCGAGCGCGGGATTGACCCCGCCGCCGTTGACCGCGCCCTGCAACGCGCCGCGGATTTGCTGGTCGAAATCGCCGGCGCGCAAAAGACGGAACTGGCGGTGCAAAGCGCCGCTGACCATGCGTCACAGCGCGTGGTGCCGCTGACCGTGACTGCCGCGCCGCGGTTGCTGAGTTACACGGTCAGCGCCGAACGCAGCGCGGCCATCCTGACCGCGCTCGGTTGCCAGCCGGTCGCCGCTGACGGTGACACGACGCAATGGCGCGTGCCGAGTTACCGGCCCGATTTGACCCGCGAGGTGGATTTGGTCGAGGAAATCGCCCGCATCGAGGGCATGGGCCGCGTCACCGGGCGCGTGCCGGCGGGCGTCGCGCCGCGCTCGAAGGCCGACCAGCAATTCGACCGCGAACGGGAACTCGCCCGCGCGTTGTGCGGCTGGGGCTGGCAGGAAATGGCGACTAACAGCCTGCTGGCGCGGCACGAGGGTTTGCTCGACGGCGTGAACCTGCGCAACCCGCTGACCGCCGACCACGCGGCGTTGCGACGCGACCTGCTCGCGACCGTGCTGCCGTGCGTGCGGCTCAATCTCGCGCGCGGCGCGGCGACGGTGAAGGCGTTTGAACTCGGCACTATTTATATGTCAGTAAAAGGCGGGCGGCTGGTGGAGCAGCGGCGCCTGGTCATGGTCAGCGCCGGCCTCGACCAGCCGGCGGGCTGGGACACGGCGGCGCGGGCGGCGGATTATTACGCGCTCAAGGGCGCGCTGGAGGCGCTGACGGCGCGGTTCCCGGAATTGAAACTGCCGAAGGAATTCGGCGCGGTCAGCGTCAGCGAGTTGAAACGACACGGACTCAAGGTGCCGGTGTTCGCGGCGGAACTGTCGTTGCCGGCGCTGAAGCAGCCCGGGCCGGAGCAATTCGTCCCGCTGCCGAACTACCCGGCGGTGCGGCGCGATTTGGCGTTCGTGGTCAGCCGCAATGTCAGCCACGCGGACTTGCTCAAGGCGATCCGCTCGGTGAACGTCAGCGAGTTGGAGCGGGTGGATTGTTTCGACGTGTTCAGCGACCCGTCCGGCGTGAAGCTGCCGGCGGACCGGAAATCGTTGGCGTATTCCTTGACATATCGTTCCAGTGAGCGAACATTAACCGAGAAGGACGTCAGCGGTTGGGAGCGGCGGATAATCGAGGCCGCGAAAAAAGCCGGCGCTGAATTAAGGTCATAGCTCTTTGGCAGACGAAAAATTTAAGAACTCCCTGCGGTGTTCGAGTAACGGGCGTTATGCTTTTAACCGATGTTATAAAACATGGGGCATTCAACCTGTCTTCATCAAGTCACGCCTTTTTAAAAGAAGGCGGACCGAAGGCTGGCCGTCCCACCTAGTCTTACTGGGATAAAAGACCTCACCCTAACGACACATGCGGGGAGTTTTTTTTCGCTGATTTTACCGTCAGCGCCACTGACAATGAAGTTCAGTCGGGAGGATTGTTTAGAACGACAGCGCGAACATTTTATGTTTGCCGTTATAAACCAGCAGACATTTTTCGAGCACATCGCGTCCCAGCAAACCGTCGAGATTTTGACCGTGAAAATCGGTCGCCACCACCAGCACGGAGTTGAAAAATCGTCCACCTTCAGCGTGAGTGAGCCGCAGCGAAATATCATAAGTGTTGCGCGCCGTCGGGTTTTGCCCGGTGCTCGGCGTGCGGATGAGCGTCGCGCCGCGCGGCGGCAAGCCCAGCGGCTTGAGCGCGGCTTCGTTCACCACCGTGCAGGACGCGCCGGTATCAATGAGCAAGCTGACGCTGACCGGTGGCGGAATGGCGGCGTCAACCTTTCTCAAGGCGGTCGCGCGTTGCGCGCTCACGCCGATTTCCAACCGGATGATGGCACCGAGCCTGGCGTCGATGGGCAAGGTCAAGTGAGGCATAAATCCCTTGAAATAAAATGCACCGGCTCCGTATCGAGAACTTGTTTGACTAAAAACGGGCGGAAGGGGCCGAATTTTTCATAACCGGCTTGCAGCGCGTCTTCGTAAGCGGTGTAGGTGCCGAGTAACTTGCCGTCACCGACCACGGCGTATTCGCGCTCATGGTCAGCGAGCAAGGCGGGAAGCATTTGCTGAAAAACCAGGTTTTCTTTTTCAATGACCGCGTTCATTGGCAAAAATCTAACCTTGATTTTCTTTTGCGTCAAATCCCGATAGTAAAGTTCAAACAACAGAACCTCGCTACGCGCTGTACGGGACGGGTTTGAAAGAGCGTGCTCTAACGGCATCGGCGGGGAGTTTTTTTTCGCTGACCGAGGAACCTGCCAAGGTTATGCGAAATTACTATATTATCATCACTCGCCAATACTGCTCATTCCTCCGGGCGCCTGCGTTCCCGAAGCCGCGCCATCCTTATTGGTAAGGATGGAAGAAGGTGTAATAAATTTGACCGTCGGCGGGTAGCTGGTAGTTTGCTTGTCATTATGGATACCACCGTAACCATTGGCATTTTTATCGGGCAGGTGATTTTATCGGGTGTGATTGCCTACGGCACAGCGGCGGCGTTTTTGGCGCGGCTTGACCAGCGGGTGAAACACTTGGAGGATGGCAATATCCGCGAACGCCTGACCGCTTGCGAAACCTCGCTGAAAGAGCGCGAGCCATTGCTCCGCAAGAAAAGCCCGGTGTCATTAACCGACCGCGGACAGGAGTTTTTGAAAAACAGCGGCAGCGCGAAATTTGTGGATGAAAATTTTGGCGAACTGCTGGAAAAAATCAATGGGTTAACACCCAAGACCGCTTATGATGTGCAGGAAAACGCCCGCAAGGTGATTGAATTGATGCGCGATGATGACCGGCTGAACGACATCAAGGAGTTTTTGTTCAAGGATGGATCAAGTCTTGACGACGCGGTGTCAGTCATGGGGATTTATCTGCGAGACAAGGTGCTGAAGCAAAAGGATTGGAATGTCGCTGACATTGACAGCCAACAATCAACCACCGCTTGATTCATTCCGCGCCTAAAAACAAACCCGCCGGCGCGGAGTTTTTTTCGCTGACCGTGACGCGCGCCATTTTTAAATTTGGAATCTGTCTCCCGCCACCTATAGTCGTCGCCATGCGAGTGATTTTTTTAGGCGATGTGGTGGGCGAACCGGGGCGCGACACGGTCAAGGCGGCGGTGCCGCTGTTGCAGGAACGATACGCGCCCGATTTTTTCGTGGTCAACGGCGAGAACGCCGCTGGCGGTCACGGCATCACGCCGCGGTTGGTGTATGAGTTGTTGCGTTGCAAGGTGGATGTCATCACGCTCGGCGACCACGCCTGGGACCAGCGCGAGATTCTGCCGTTCTTCGACCAGGAGCCGCGCCTGATTCGCCCGTTTAACTTTCCCGCCGGCAATCCGGGCGCGGGCTGGGTCACCGTCAGCGGCAACGGCAAGAAGCTCGGCGTGGTCAGCGCGTTGGGCCGCACCTTCATGCCCGCGCCGGTGGACAATCCGGTGCTGGGGATGCCCGCGATTCTGGCGCAGGTGCAAAAGGAAACCCGCTGTATCCTGGTGGATTTTCACGCCGAGGCGACCTCGGAAAAAATCGCCTTCGGCCTCGCGCTCGACGGGCAAGTGTCGGCGGTGATCGGCACGCACACGCACGTCCAGACGGCGGACGACAAGATTTTACCCGGCGGTACGGCCTACCTCACCGACGCCGGTTTCTGCGGCGGCCACGACTCGGTCATCGGGCGGCACAAGGAGCCGATTCTGGAGCGATACAAGACATTGCTGCCGGTGAAGATGACCATCAGCGGCGACCAGCCGCAAGCGGACGGTATTTTCGTGGAAATTGATGAAGAAACGGGAAAGGCGACGCGCCTGGAGCGGATTCAACAAGCGGTTGAGTTCGTGAAATAAAAACTCGCGCAGAGACGCGGAGCCGCGGAGTTTTTTTTAATTAAATTTTTCTCTGCGTCTCCGCGTCTCTGCGCGAGATAAAAATCTGCCGGACCAAACGCTGACAGTGAGTGAGTTGAACGCCGCCGTGAGGGATTTGCTGGAGGGGCAAATCGGTACGGTCAGCGTGCGCGGGGAGCTTTCCAACCTGCGGCGGCAGACATCGGGGCACTTGTATTTCACGCTGAAGGACGCCGCCAGCCAAATTCGCGCGGTGATGTTTCGCGGACTGGCGGCGTATCTGAAATTCGCGCCCGCCGACGGCCAGAGTGTCACCGTCAGCGGCGAACTCTCGGTGTACGAGCCGCGCGGCGAGTATCAAATCAAGGTGACGAGCATGGCGCCGCTGGGCCGGGGTGATTTGCAGGAGCGCTTCGAGGCGCTGAAACGCCGGTTGCAGGCCGAGGGCTTGTTCGACGCGGAGCGCAAGCGGCCGCTGCCGGTGTTCCCGCGAAAAATCGCCGTGGTCACGTCGCCGACCAGCGCGGCGTTGCGCGACTTTTTGCAAATCATCCGCCGCCGCTGTCCGCGACTGGCGGTGCAGGTGTTCGGCGCGCGCGTGCAGGGCGAGGGAGCGGCGGCGGAAGTGGCCGCTGCTGTTGAGGAGGCGAACCGGCTCGCCGAGGCCGAGATTATCGTCGTTGCGCGCGGCGGCGGGAGCCTGGAGGATTTGTGGGTGTTCAACGAGGAAGTGGTGGCGCGCGCGGTCGCGGCGTCGGCGCTGCCGGTCATCAGTGGTGTCGGGCACGAGATTGATTTCACCATCTGCGATTTCGCCGCCGACCTGCGCGCGCCGACACCATCAGCGGCGGCGGAATTGGTCGGCACCGCTGACAGTGAGTGGTGGGAAAAGCTGACCGCTGCCGGTGATGATTTGCACCGGGCGGCGGAAGATTTTTTGACGCAATGCCGCTGGCAACTGGTGGCGTGGCGCGACCATTACGTATTTCGCGAGCCGGCGCGGACGGTCGAGCAACTGTCGCAACGGCTGGACGACCACGAGCTGGCACTGCGCCGCAATCTGGCATACTCAACGGCGCGCGCGAAAGAGCGCTGGTCGGCGTTGCATCAACGCTGGTCACTGGCAGCGCCCGCCCGCCGTTTCGCCGAGCTAGGCAAATTATTGCAAGCCAAGGCCGACCAACTGCGCCTGCTATCCCCGCAACGGACGTTGCAACGCGGCTATGCCATGGTGTTTGACTCCGACGGCAAAGTATTACGCGACCGGGCGTCACTGGCAGCGGCCGGCAAAATCAAAATTCGCGTCACTGACGGCGAAGTGGGCGCCAGGGTGAAATAACTGGGTTGGCTGGGACTCGAACCCAGAACCAATACGCCAAGGGGTCAAGATAGATTGATGGATTTTGCCTGAATTTGCCTGTATTCGATTGCCGTTTTTTTGCTCCCTTGCTACCGTTCGCTACCAGATGGCTTCTATTTACAAAAAAGGGGATTCGCCGGTGATCTGGATTCATTTTAAGGATGAAACCGGCAAATGGAGAGGCAAGCCCACCTCGTATCGTTGGTCGAATTTTGGCGACGTGCGCCAGGCAAAATTGATGGCGCGGCGACAATCGGAAAAAGAGGTGTTGCAAAAACCGGCGCATGCTTCTGAAAATTTTGAAAACTGGGTGCTGCATTGGATTCAAGCACAATGGGGTAGTGGCAGTTCCGGAACGCTGACGCGTTACAAACGATTGTGGGTGTTGTTGGGGCATTTTTTGCAAGAGCAACGCATTACGGCACCGCTGCAAATTCGTTTTAATCACGCCGAAATATACCGGCAATATCGGTTGCGGCAAGGCGTTAGTATCAATACGGTTATTCTCGAATTGCAGTTTTTGTCGCAAGTTATGCGTCAGGCAGTTCGGTTGGGATATTGCCCTGTCAATCCGCTGGTTCAACTCGGCATGAAAAAAGCGCCGCCGAAAGAAAAACAAGCATGGACGGATGAGGAAATCAGGACTGTCAGCGTTGAAATTGAGCGCAGCAATGACGATTTTTTGAAGGCTTCGTTTTACCTTGGCTTGTATCAGGCGGCGCGATTGCGCCAGTGTCAAATTCCGCTTGATTGCATAGACTTCAAACACAACGTCATTCACTGGCCCGCTGCCAGTGTCAAAGGTTACAAGGCTTTTTCGCAGCCCATTGATCCGCGTCTTAAACCAATGCTGAAGAAATTGGTGGACAAACGGCGCGAAGAAAAACATCAATTGCTTGCCGTGGCGCCGGCTTTTCCATCGCTTAAGTATCGCGATATTTTCAAAAAACTGGGACTGCCGCATTTGTGCCATCATGGCTTGCGGGTAACATGGATTACCCGTGCCGCGATTAACAACGTGCATCCCAGTCAAGCCATGCAGTTTGTCAATCATGGCACCACGGCAATCCATCGCGCCTATCAAAAGCTCAACGTAGCTGCTGTAGCTCATGTTCCATCCTTGTTGTCTCTGCCTGAGTTAACTCCAATTTCTTCTGTTCGCGCCGGTAAAGCCAGGCGCGGAAATGCTCGGGCGTCGTTAACCGTCCGCACAAAAAACGGTAACCGTTAATCTTCCAAGTATTGACGGTTGAGAGCGACACATTGAAATACTGGGCTAATTCGCCAGTATTCAACAAGTCCGTTTCTTCCACGGCACGTGACTTACCGTAAGACGTAACTGTTTTCATAGGTAAAAAATCGAGCGCCACGGGTTGGACGTTGGCGCGGGTGGGGTTAATCTTTCTGTGTTTTCTCTAGCGCGTCATCGTCGCCCTGTGATTTCTTGAATGTCTTGCCGTTGGCCTCGGCGGCGAGTTCGCTGGCCTGGTCCCCGGTGATTGTCAGCGATTTGCCTTTGTCAGTGACGGCGTAAAAGACCATCGTGCCTTTTTTATCGTCAACGTCGGCAAAGATTTTGCCCATGTACACGCCTTCGGTGAGATAAAACACTTTCGTGCCCTCCGGGGTTTCGCCTTTTTTGCTGGCGAACTCGATATTGTGCGCTTGGACAAAATCACCACACACGAGTTCGTCTTTCATCGGCTCCCAATCCTCGATCGATTTAATCCAGGGCTGAATTTCACTTTTACGATACCAACTGGTTATCCTGGCGGAATTGGCCGGGATACTCCTGACATCCGGGTGTTTTTTCTGAACGGCGGCAATGGCGGTTTCGGTTATTTTAATTGGCATATTACTCCTTGTTAGTGGTGGTTTTTATTTACGATTGGATGGATAGGTTAAATTCGCCGGTCGGCTGTAAGCATTGATCGGTATCGACGTATTGACCGTGTTACTGGTCACCGGGCGAGTATTTGTCGGATATGTTGTGTTCGGGCCGCGGCCGCTTTTAGGAGACTCCTTGGTTGCGGTTCTGCCGGGCGCCTCGTCATCGGCCAAACCATAGCCAAACAATGACAGCAACCCGGCACTGCCCAAGCCAACGCCGGACCAGGCCAGGTTGTCATTCTGCTTTTTGCCCGCCAAAGTTGTCACGCGCTGTTCCAATGAATTGACCCGGCCATCCAATCCGTCCATACGGACGGACAGCGCGGTAATACGCAACAGCACATCCGTCTGCACGTCGGTGATATTTTTTTCGATGGTGACAATTTGCGTCCCCAATCCTGCCAAGGTGTCATCGTGAGAGGCCAGTGCGTCATCGTGACCGTCCACGCGGGTCGTCACGCCCGACAACAGTGAGCGCAACATGTTTAGCTCGGCATAGTATTGGGTCAATAAATCCCGCGTTTCGGCCAGTTCCGCCGCCGTGCCATTTAAGACGGTATTAATGGCCGCCACCTCGTTTTCAACTATTCCGACACGGGCGGCCAGCGCGTTGATGGTGGCCGTCGGGTCGTTGCCGGTAGCAAAAATGGTTAACTGGTAGTTAACACTTATTGAGGCATACTGATCGCTGTATGCTCGGCTGTTTGCAGTATCTTCGCCACGTTGGATTTTGATTGAGTATGTTCCCGCTGGCACTTGCCCAGTAATTACAGTTAGTGACGAGGTAATCGTTTTCCAAGATGGCGTAGCAGGTTGCCATACACCGTAGTTAGACAACATGCCGACACCCACTTGGCCGCCACTGGTATTGAAAATACCCCATGTGTTGGCCATAAAAGTTTTGCCGAGTGAGTCAGAGTTAGTTGCAGTGGCGTTTGATTCGTAGATTGCGCTAACAGACATGCTCAGAGCCCCAGTATTAACTGTGGTGATGGATATACCTAGGTCAACCCAGGTCGCTGAGTTTGGCGTATAGGTAATATCTTTCGCTGTCTGGATAATTTGCGCGTTAGTCGTTATGGCTGCCATCAACAGCCCCGTCATTATTATGTATTTTTTCATTTTTATTCTTTCTGTTGGTTAACTTCAAAAATCAGCGGGCGGTGTTCTTTCTTGTGGAGGTCAGCCAGCAAAACAAAACGATGCCGGCAACGGTCGGAAACAGGTAGTAACTGTAAGCGCGCATAAGCCTGAGCGCCGCGTTGGTGAGGTTCCCGCGAAATTGACGGCTGGGCAGCCAGGTGCCGGCTTCCGGCAGCAAGCCGATATCCTGCACCGCATACACGACAAAAACAACCGCCAGCGCCAGCATCAGACGCCGCGTCAGCGTGCTACTGGCGCGCTGCCCGATCTTTTGGTCGAACACCGCCTTAAAATATCTGTTGTTGCCGTTCGACCAAGTGTGTTTGCGGCTCTGGCGCACGTAGCCTTCGGTGTAAAAGTTGAAATCCTTGCCGCCGCTCATCAACTCGCCGAATTCCTGCGGTTGCACGAGATAATCGCGTTGCTCCGATTCGCCGGCGTTTTGCCCGGACGAATACTTGCCGCCGCCGACATTGGAACTTTTGCCGACATTTTTCCGCATTTGCAGCGACTTACCCAACAAGTTTGCCGCATATTCGTTGGTCACGTCGCAATCATTCAGGAAAAATATTTTGGTCACCATGTTGCCGATATAGGCTTTGGCTCGATTCGTGGCGTTTGAGTCGTTGCCTGCCTTCTCAAAGAGCAACGGCAAATTTTGTAATAGAATGACATCAATAATTCTGTTGCTGCGGCGGGTGGTGGCGAATTCGATGTCGCCTGGCGCGAAGGTATATTGTTCCTCGTCGTTCCAGATGAAGACAAAATTGCCACCGGTGCGTTCCAGCGCGCGTTGTGCGGAAGATTTGTAAATTATCTGGGCGAGCCGGGCCGCCTCCTTGTATTGCATAATGGGATAATTGACGATGATGATTTTGCCCGTCCTGGCGTCCTCCGGTCGCACGGTGGTCCGGTCACAGAGCCAGTCCTTCAGCGGGGCGCGGCGCAAGGTATCAATCGTGGACGACAACGTGAACTGCACCGAGGAAGACGTCTCGGACGCCAGCGCGGGCCATTCTTCGAGAAGATAACTGACACTCGCCTCAAGATCGGGATGGTCAGTTTTGCACCCGGATAAAAATCTGCCCAAAGTCGAATTCTGCTGCCATTGCTTGAGTTTCGCTTCATCGAACGCCTTGGGCATATTGGCGATACAGGCGTACATATCGTCAATCGTGACCCTGTCGCAAGCGGAAAGGAGGATCGTGATTAGCGACCGCATGAGCTGCTTGGCGGCTTTGTCCCAGGTATCATCACCCTGCTTGCCGCCAAGCACCTTGGCGGCGTCGAGAATGACGCTGACGATGTTCTCGATCAGTGCCCCGCCGTTCTCGGCCTCGGCATTGATGAAGTTGTAACAATGCTTGCCTGGCGCGAATTCAACCACATCGTTCAGCCGGCCCGCTTGCCTGGCAAATTTCAGCCAGTCGCCGTATTCCTCTTTCTTGACACAAAACACAATGCCGCCAAGTCCCTTGCGCAGCAGTTGCAGGGCGGCGGTTTTCATGGAGGAAGTCTTGGCTCCGCCGGTTTGACCAAACACAACCACGCCCTCGCATCCCCGCCCAAGGGTGATAATGTCAGTGGCAGATCCGCTGAGGCGAAACCACTCATCATCCAAAGTCAGTAATGACGGGTCTTGTTGCATATTACTGTTCCTCACCGTCAGCGTCCGGCGCCGGTGATTTTTTAGCTTTAGAAAACCAACTGAACCATGACGACTCGGATTTTTTCGCCAGCATTTCCGCCGCTTTCTGTCGTCGCTCGGCTTCGACCGCTTTCAATGCCGCCACCTCGTTTTTCAGGCGTTGATTCTCGCCCAGGATAACCGCCGCGGCGTCCTGCGTTTTTTGCCATTCGACGGTTAGCTGGCGTTGCGCGTCCAACTGTTCGGACAAGGCGCGGCTGATTTGCTTTTGCCTGGCTAACTCCTGCTCCAGTTGCGCGGACATTTGCACATTACGCGCCGGCAATTCCGGCGCCGCGTCAAGCGGTCCCTCCTCAACCTCAGCGCGGGTCGGCGTCTGCAACTTGGTCGGGTCGGGTGCGCGCGTCGCCGTATCCGTGCCGGGTTGCAAATTCCAGGCGGCGGATTGTTCAACCGTGTGCATGGCGCCGGCGCCGTATCTTTTGCCGTGCCAGACATAACTGCCAAACTCATATTTTTTGACCGTTTCCGGCAAGCGAACATTCTCCTGCGAAATGGTCACAACCTTGCCACTGACGGTCGGCGGCGTCTCGCCGGGCATGGGATAAAGTTCGGGTTGCGGCGTGGCGCAGGCCATCAAGCTAATAGGAATAAGAACAAGGAATAATTGTTTCATAAGCCGCCGCCTTTCTTTTCCATTGACGCGCCGATGCGGGCGTCGGCGACATCGAGGGTTTGGGTTACATAAACGTAAAACATCGTGCCGGCCGGCACGCGCACGTAAGCGCTGTTCTTGCGGATTTCGTCAAGCATGGATTGCGCCAGCAACTCGGCGGCTTTGGAAAAGCCCTGGGCGGCGCCGGATTTAAGACTGCCATCATAAGTGGTCTCCGAGCCGCCGCCGGTGTTGAACACCGTGCTCTGGGTCAGTCCTTGTCCGGCCCCTTGCACGAACGCGGCGGCGACCATCAGCAATTTCTGCATATCGGTCGTGTCAATGGTGAAGCCTTTGAGTCCGGCGCTGCCGTCAATCAACTCCCATTTTTCCCCCAGCGCCTCGGGGTCGGGCGTGTATGACAACGCAATGCCGGTCAACGGCAACTCGTGACCGTTTTGCTCGTCGCCGGCTGAGGTTGACCAAACGGTAATCCAATTTTTATTGCCGTTGATGCGGTCGCGGACACGGGAAGTGTTGATGCTGCCGTGTATCTCCGTCACGCCGGCGCTCATGAGTTTTTGCCCGTTGAACCAAACATCCTCCATGACCAGGCCGACGATCGGCGTGTCCGAGTTGTTGGATTCCAGGGTGTTGACCAGCTTGCATTTGATGAGCCGTCCATACGGCGCGAACTGATTGCTGACTGTCTTGGCGACGGACGTATAACCGTCAATGGGCAACAGTTGATAACCGTAATCAGCGTTGACGCTCGCCGGCGCTGACGGTGCCGCCGGTCGCGCGACAATGCGCGGCGCTCCGGGTTGGAAGTCGTCAATCTCCGTGCGGGTTTCAACCCGCGCTGACGGCGGCGCTGCCTCGGCGGTGTCAGTGCGCGGCTTGCCGGTGAGCGTGAAGCCGGTGACTTTGCAATACAACCACACCACACCCACCAACGCGCATAAAATCGTGATATGCCCGCCGCTAGTCTTGTACAACCATTTTAATTTATCCACCATAATCTTATTTCCTTTCAATCAACACATTCCAGTTGTTATCCGCCTGCAACCAATTTCGCCCGCCGTAACCGTCGCCGCTGACGGTGAACCATCCTTGCACCAGCGACGGGTTGACGCCGCCATCCGGCTTGGTGACAGCAGGCGGTAACGTGGCGTGGTAATCAAAAAACGTCGCCGGATAATAACGGTCGTCACCGTCCACCTTGACGGTAGTGGAAAGTTTATTGAGCAAAATCGGCGCGGCGGTTTGGTTGACGAAGGCAACCCAGAACACCAGGGTGTCATCCTGCTCGAAGCGCCAAACTCGATTAACCAGAATCGTCCAACCGTCGTACTGAATGACCAGCGGTTTCTCCGGTCGAAAACATTCCACGTCCTGCACGCTGTCGGGGTGATAAGTGTGGAGCGCGTCGTAAGCCTTCGCCTGTTTGATTAACTCCAGGCTGCGTTCCGGCGTCACGCTGGCAGCGTCACCGCCGGCGTTCTTGCGGGCATAATAAAACTTGGCGGTAAACACCGGTCGGTCGGCAACCAGTAATTCGATGTTGTACGCCTTGCCGCTGACGATGACGGTCAGCATGTCGCCGGCGTTGGCGTTGGTGGCTTTCAGGGAAAAATAACTCGCGCCCGGCGCGTACACGCCGGCGAAGTCGATGCCGCCCGGCAACGCGGCCGCCGGTTCACCGGGCTTGCGAATCAGGGTGCGTCCCTGGCGAATGGCGTCAATCGGCGCGGGGAACATCAGCGTCGTCGCGCCTTTGCCGAACGCCACCGGCACTTTGTTGGTGATATTTTCGTCGAGCAAATAGGAGCGCGTGTTTTGCGCGACCGTCAGCGCCGGCGATAACAACCAACTGGCAACGGTAAAATAAATCAACAGTTTCATATCATTCAACCTCCAACTCCATTTGATGCACAATCAGCGGCATCAGCCCGTTGGCGCCCAGCGACGGATTGCGTAGCAAGGTGTAGGTCACTTTCACAAACTGCGGCGGATCGGCGAACATGACGCCCTGGTCAACACCCTCGCGGGTCAACTGCACCGTGACTAACGCTTTTACCACATCATAAACCTTGCCGGTCTTGCGGTCGGTGGTGCGCTCGCCGGCGACGGTTTTGATGTCGAGAATTTCCGCCTTCTGGTGCAGTTGTTTTTTGGCAAATTCGTCCTTGGCCTGGTTCCATAATTCGAGCAAATATTTTTTCGCCGGGCCGCGGTAAATCAACTCCACCTTGGCTTGATTGTCGAAGCCGGCGGGGTTCCAGTTCAACCCCGCTTCCAGTGCTTGGCTGGCGCAATAACGGTGTAATTCGCTCGCCTTCTCAAACGCGACCCCGGTGCCCAGCCAGACATTGCCGCCGCTGTCAATGGTCTGGATGGTCACGTCCCGCTTCATTCGGTCAACGATGAAGTAGTTATTGACGCCCAGCGCCAGCCAGCCGCTGACGCCGAAGGCAATCAAACTGAATTGAAAAGCGCGGCGACCTGAAATCAGATCGAGCAATGAAAATTGGTTTTCGTTTCTGGGTTCACTCATAATTTTTCTCACGGTAGGAGTCGCTCAAGGCGCGGCGGCAGGCATAGTTCCGCAAATATTTTTGGACCAGTTCCGGCGCGTCCTTGATAATTAACAAATTCTCGGTATTGGCCTCCTCGGCCGCCTTGGTGAAGTTGAAGGAACCGGTGATGACAGTGGCCTGATCGATGATCATGATTTTGGAATGAGCAATCGCCGGCTTGGCGTCGATCAATACCGGAATGCCGCCATGTTTCAGGAAGGTGGCCGCCGAATATTGGGCCGTGCGGTTGGACTTGTCCAACAGCGTCTCGACTTGGACTCCGCGCCGGTGAGCGGCGACCAAGGCGGCGGCGATCGGGGCGCTGGTAAAACTGTAAGCCTGCACCTGGATTATTTCGCGGGCGCCGTCAATCTCCCGCACAATAGCCTGCTGAGCACCGCCATGCGGAGAAAAATACACGGCCAGAATCGGGCCGCTGCCGGTGGCATTGACCGTCAAGGCTGCGATAACGCAAGCCAGCATTGCCAGGAATTTACCGCAGTTGTTCATAAACTTAAAAACTCCGGTTTTAACTCCCATTTCAAACAATTTGCCAACAATCCCAGGCTATGACATAGTTGGATGTATGGTTTCTTTAAAGCTCGATACGAAAACCGAACGGAAACTGACCCGTTTATCCCGCCAAGCCGGGGTCTCGCCTGAAGTATGTGTTGAACATGCTGTTGCCGAATACCTGGATGATTTGGCGACGGTTGTGAAGGCGCAAAAACGCTCTCGCCGGAACGAGAAAATCTACTCTTCGGAAGAAGCCAAACGTGTCCTGGGATTATAAATTCAAGGAGTCGGCTCTCAAAGATTTGCACCATCTTGATCGGCAGGTGCAACAGCAAATTTTCAAATACCTGGATAAGCATGTCAAGCAAGCCAGCAATCCGGCGGATTACGGCAAGCTGATGGTCGGCGGTTACTTTGGTTATATCCGTTACCGGGTGGGCGCATATCGGCTGATATGTGAAATTCGCAATCATGAACTGGTCGTGCTGATCGTGGAAGTCGGCCACCGGCGTGAAATTTACAAACGCTAAATTCATACCGGAAACTCCCTGGCTACCTGTTGATTTTTCTCCTGGGTCAAATTACGTGCCGGGGTATTGCGCTGGGCCATTGACATACGGATGGCAGATTTGTCAGCGGCGCTGTAGGTGGTGGCATTCAGCGCGCGGTTCAGGTCGGTGGCGTTGTTCGGGTTGCCGTTGTGCTCGCTGCCGTTCATCGAGAAGGTGTCGGGGGAAGTGCGTTTGATTTGCGCGACGCCGGCTTGGGCAGTCTCGCCGACACTGACCGGGCCGGATGATGCGGTGGTGGTGCCTTTGGCTGTGGTGCCGGTGCCATTGTCAGCGGCGACGTTGGCGCCGGTCGGCGCGGCGCTCTTGCCAATGCCCGTTAATTTGCCAAGTAATTTGCCGCCGGCAGATGCGACGGCTGCCGCAGCCCCGACTGGTCCCGTCACCAATTTTGCCGACTGAGCGGCGGTATTCTTCAAGGTGTTCCATGCCTGGCCTGGAGTTTTGGAACTGGCTTTTGAGGCAGCCTGTGTCGCCATACGACCCGCTATGTGTGAAATGCCGGTGTGTCCCGCAGTGAATAACGCGGTGCCGAAGATTGGGCCTAAAATGTATCCGAGAATCAACCAGACAGCCGCCAACGGAAAGAGCGCATAATTGGTAAATCCTCCAAAATGTAGAATTCCAACGGCGATAATTTCTATGAGTCGCCAAATTAAATCCCACAAATAAAAACCTGCCAACATGAACAGGAATTTTTTGCCAATCGGACTTGTTGCTTGTATTGCCAAGAGGCTAAGAAAAATTGGGCCTATCCCGTAACAGAATAAAATCACAGTGTATTGAAGCGTTTTTACTAACCACCTTAAAGCCGTTGCCAGCCAGTCTAACATTTTGAAGGCCGCGTATCTTAAATTTTCAAAAACGGCAAGTGCGCTTGTTTCTGATTTAGCCTTTTCAATGGCCTCACTAGCATTTGTATTATATGCTGAAAATCCTGCCTTTTGGTTAATAGATTCCGCAAGACCTTCGCCGACATCACTAAACAAGCCACTTCCCGGCTTAACCCAATCTCCCCACACAGCAATCGCCGTAACGATGAAACAGCAAGCTAGTATTTTCCAAATCAATTGAACGGGACTACCTTCTCGCCCGTTCCATACGGCGGTTGCCAAGGCAGTAACCAAAATCAGGTATGCAATTTTACAGCTAACGGGAAACAAATTGTCCATTGCCGACGAAAACGTCCGCAACGCATCAATAATTGTTTCTTGTATCGCACTCATATTTTGCTATCCTCATTCACATGAAAAACAAATTTTTCCTCGCTTTGCTCGGTTCCTTTTTAATTGGTGGTGCGGTTGGTTATTCAACTCATGTTTTTATCGTTCGTGATTCAACTGTCGCCTATTTCAAGGCTCAAGAAGCCAAGTCACAAAAAATCAAAGATGACAGTAATAAACGCATTGACGAATTTCGTCAGAAAACTTTTCAGGATTAATCC
>JAISDC010000230.1 GCA_031265105.1 Verrucomicrobiales bacterium | reverse complement strand
GGTGTACGCCAACCCGCTGGTGGCGCTCGGCCCGACGTTCTACGTGCTGTGGCACAACCTGTGGAACTCGTGGCAGCTGTACCGGGCCGAGCGTTGTTTAACCACGGATGGACACCGATGAACACGGATATTTAAAACAAAAAAATAATCCGTGTCCATTCGTGTCCATCCGTGGTTAAAAAAAACACTCGGTAAAATATGACGAGACGCCAAATAAAATGTTGTCAGCTTGGATGACTTTGCTATCTTCGGCATTGTCGCGTCTGTGACGCCACGAATATAAAACAACGGAACCCTTGGTTATGAGTAAATATTGGTTTGGAAAAATCGCGGTGCTGGCTGCCGTCAGCGCCCTGTCACTGTCAGCGCGAGCGGATGATTATGAATGGTGGCCAACCGGCACATTTTATATCGGCGACAGGGTGAACTGGGAGGACACCGAAGGCATGTGGTATAATTACAATGGCATTTCATATTATCGCAGCGGCATCCCCGGCGATGAAGGTAATCGCTACCACGATAACGCCTATATTTCCAACAGTTGGGTATATCCCACCGTCAGCAGCACCGTGCCGGTGCTCATTTCCAATTTGTTCGTGGACGGCGGCAGCTACCAGCTCACCGCCAATTCCGGTACCGGCACGGAATTTGTTATCCGCGACGGCTCCTTCACCACCGAAGGCGCGCTGTCGAGGATTTATGGCACCGATCACAGCTCCCTCATTAACAACAACACTTGGGAGGCCTACGGTGGCGACGCATACGTCACCGTTAGCGGCAACGGCGAGTGGCATAATCTCGGCGCGCTGGAGTTGTCCGGCAAAAGTCTTCGCACCGGCGGAACCAACACTTATAACTACATTAATACGTACGGTATCCTGCAAGTCGCCGACACGGCGACCATGCGCAATGATGGCGACTTACGCCTTCGCACGGGCAGTTATGTCTTCGTCAGCGGCAGCGGACGGGTCACGGTCGGCGGCGCGCTGGACATGTCCGGCGATGATGGTTCCACGTGGAGTTCCTTCGCGGATGGCCACATTTATTTGTATGACAACAGCACGCTGGTCACCAACAGCGCCACCATCAGCTATGACGGCGGCGGGTACTACGCTGTGTATGTTGAAGACTCGTCATCATGGACGAACAACGGTGATTTGAGCATCGGCCATTTGGACAACAGCGGCGGTGGTGTGTATATTGAATCGCCGAGCACGGATTTTGTCAGTGCGCGCTTCATCAACAGCGGCTTGCTGTATGCTTCCGAGGGATCAAATTCCTACACGCAATTCGGCCTGCACATCGGCAGCGCAAGATTTCTCGGCACCGGTACCAACCATCTGGCAACCGGCGAAAACTCCCATGCTTGGCTGGGCGCGGCCAATCACTCGACGCTGATTTTCGCCGGCGACATCGTCGGCGCGTCCGGGACTAATGCGTGGGCGTCGCTTGACGTGTTGGATTATTCCACGCTGACCGCGGGCAATCTGACGCTGGCCTCAGGCGCGGACGCGACGGGGTGGTTGGGTGTTGATCGTTACTCCACGGTCAGGGTCGGTAACTTTGCCCTGGCTGGTGGCGTGGCGGCGAGCGGTACCACGGTCGTCTCGCGCAACTCGACGCTGACGGTGAATAACATGACCGTCGCTGAGGGTGTCGGTTCGGACGTGACGGTGATTCTCGAACGGGACGCCCGGCTGGTGGTGAACGGTGACTTGAATTTCGCGCCGGTCGGTAGCGGCTCGTTGCGCATCGATAACAGCGAACTCACCGTCAGCGGCAACCTGAACGTCGCGCAGAACGCCGGTTCGTCCGGGGTGCTTAACCTGGTGGACGACGGGCGCGCGCGGCTCAACGTCGGCGGCACGCTCGCGTTCGGTGACGGTGATTATCCCGATTTGCAATTGAACGGCGATGTCCGGCTCGGCGCGCTGGCGAGCACCAAGGAATTGAACGTCACCTTCAACGGCAATACCGTTATCAGCGGGAGCAACGACTACGTCGGCAGCACGACCATTGCCTTCCGCGCGCAAGTCACCCTCAGCGACACGAACGCGCAATTCGGCCGCGCCGGTTCGGCGGGCGTGACCAACCTCGGTGCGATTCGGTTCGGCAACGGCAACACGCAAAGCACGCTGACGGTGTACGGCGACTACCTCGGCGGCGACGGTTCGTCCCTGCACATGACCGCGCGCATGGACGGCGGCGCGCCGATTGTTGACCGCGTGTTCATCAACGGTGACAGCTCCGGCGCCACCACGCTGTTCATCGACAAGAGCGGCAAGAGCGGCGGCGCGCTGGCGGCCACCGATATTATCACCATCAGCGGTGTCAGTGGCGCGACTTTCACGCTTAACGGCGGCTCGTTGTACTCCGGCATGTACAAATATGACTTGGCGACCGACGGGCAAAACTGGACGCTCAGCGGCGTGAAAACCATGAGCGCGGCGAACGCGATTTTGAACATCGCGGCGTCGGCGCCGCTGGCATGGTTCGCGCAACTCGACAGCCTGCGCGGGCGGCTGGCGGAAACGCGCTTCCGCGCGGAACAGAGCATCGAGGACTACATCGCCTACGGGCGGCAGGAGGGCGATCACGGCGTGGATTTCTGGGCGCGTTCCTACGGGCGCCAGGCCGACACGAAGCTCAACATCAGCGGCGTCGAGAAATTCACCGACATGATTTACGGCATCGACCTCGGCGCGGACATGACCTGGCGGCTCGACGCCGCCAACTCGCTGACCTTCGGTTATTTCGTCGGCTACGGCGGCGCGCGGCATGATTTCAAGAACAACGGCGACGGCGACACGAACAGTTTTTACGGCGGCTTTTACGGCACCTGGCTGAATCAGGCGGGCTGGTTCGCCGACCTGGTGCTGAAGGGACAGTACGCCGAGAACTCGTTCGACGCGCGCGCCGCCAATGACGTGAATTTCCGTGACCGCGCGGACTTCAAAAACTGGGCGGGCGGCGCGGCACTGTCAGCGGGCAAGCGCTTTGATTTTGCGGGCGGCGCGTTTGTCGAGCCGTCGGTGCAGGCCGCGTATCTGCGGCTGTTCAACGGCAATTACTCCAGCGACGTGGCGACCGTGCGCGTCAACGCCGCTGACATTGGCCAGTTGGCCGCGAACGTGCGCGGCGGCTGGACTTTCAAGCTCGGCGACCAGGGACAGACCTTGCAACCGTATCTGCGCGGCGGCGCGCTGGAGCAAATCAGCGCGGGCAACAAAGTCCACATCGGCGGCGACGCTGACGATGTGTGGCGCGTGCATACCGACGGCCTGTATTTCCTCGGCGGCGCCGGCGTCCAGTGGCAAATCACCACCTTCGACCAGTTGCGCCTGGAATACGACGCCATCTTCGGCGACCACACCACCGTGCCGTGGAACCTGAACCTCGGCTACCGGCATCAGTTCTAACAGCACATTCAACGCAGAGACGCGGAGACGCGGAGTTTTATTTTAAAAATTAAAAAAACCTCCGCGTCTCCGCGCCTCAGCGGTTAAATTTCGTTAAAAAGACCTTCGTGCCTTCGTGTCTTGGTGGTGAAAAAAAAACAATCAATTGACCCGCATCACGGCGGGTACAGTCTGGCGATACCCGCCGACACTGTCAGCGGTCTGGGCGCCGCTGATCGGTTCCTGCTTGATGACGCGGCCGAAGCCGACGAATTCGCCGCGGCGGATGTAGTCGCCGAAGATATTTTTCACCCCGCCCATGCTGGCGTTGGGATCAAAGACATAAACATTGACGCCGCCGCGGTTGGTTTGCTCGCCCTTGGAACGGCTGGCGGAGCCGGCCATTTTCGGCGTGCCGTCGGCGGTGCGGCCGAGATAAACCATCACGTGCGTGATCGGCGGGTCGCGCTCGATGTCATAGGTCCATTGCCAGAACAACAGATCACCGGAACGCAACTGGCTGAGCAGCGCCTCGGTGTCCACCCGGCCGTTGGCCAGCCGGGGCGCGTAAACAATGCGCTTCACTTGTTTCAAGGCGTAATATTGGTCGGAAGCGGTGCGCGGCAGTTGCAGGCCGAAGACGGTTTGGTAAATGTACCGGGAAGTGTTGGAGCAATCCATCGCCCAGGCTTTGGCGGCACCGGGCGGCTGCCAGCCCTGGTTGTAGGCAATGCGCCGGGCGCTGAGCTGGCGCATTTCGTCAACCAGCGCGGCATGTTGCGTTGGCGTTAACTGCGCGTTAGCGCCGCCAACGAGAAATCCCCAGGCCACGATGCTGATGAATTGTTTGCTCACTTATTACTGATTGTACTGTAAAAAGTCATTCCGTCAACGGGTATTTGTTTGGCTGGCATGGCAGCCGCAAGCAAATGGCAGTTATGACGCGCTTGATATAAATCGAAGCCGTGATAAAAAATGTAGTGATAAATGGTCGCGCCTCAATCAAGACGATATGCCATGACGGGCCGGGTACCGGCAGTTCCATTCCGCGACGCGGCGGCATTTCGCCGGTTCAATGGCAATAATCATTGGTCAGACAAAGTCACCGTCAGCGGAGGCGCCCCGTGAACCGCGGCGCGGTCAAATGTTTGGTTATCAATCTTGCGTCAGCGTCAGCGCGGCGCGAATACATTACGCGACATCTCGCGGCACTCGGCATACCGTTTGAACTCGTCGCGGCGGTGGACGTTCGCTCACTGTCAGCGGCGGAGCTGGCGGCAAACTATGACCGCCGGAAGGCGCTGCGTTATGGCAACGACCTGAGTTTGCCGGAAATTGGCTGCGCGCTTAGTCATTTGAATATCTACCGGCGGATGCTTGCCGCAGACATCGGTCACGCGCTGATTTTGGAGGACGATGCCAAATTGAAACCGGAGACACTGCCGGTGGTGGAAAAGTTGCGGCGACTTTATCCCGCTGACCGTGAGGCGTTGATTCTGCTGACCTACATACGACATTACGCGCAACGCGGCGCGCGGCCGGTGGACGACACGCACCTGGTCGCGGAGATTCGCGCCAAACATTGCGGCGGCACGCACGGCTATTTTATTACCAATGCCGCCGCGCGCCGGATGGTGGCGGCGTTGCATCCGGTGTGGCAGGTTGCCGACCAGTGGCTGCAATTTCGCGCCTACGGCATTATGCGCGCGCGGACACTGGTGCCGTATGTCATCGGCACTGATACAGTCAGCGAAACCAGCTCCATCGGTAACGAACGTGAACGCGTTCGCCGTTTGCCGGCCAATCGCAAAACCATCGGGCGTTTTTTCCGGCGTTATATCAACACGGGATTACCGGCGTACTGGTGGCGCCGGATCAAGGCGGCGGCATTTAACGCGCGCTATAACAAAAGATTGGAGCAACCTGATAATTTTTAGCGGCGACGGGAGTGCAACATGAATTCAGGAAAGAATATTTATGAAATTATTTAAAAAAGCTATTTTTCCGGGAGGACGGAAACGGCTTTATATTTGCGGCATCCGAGTGGCCAGTTGGAATGCCAATAAACGCGACAAACTTGAATTGCCGCGCCTGACCGCCGCCGCCATCGCCGATCCGCACGGGTTCGGCGGGTTGGAATTGAAACTGTGGAACCTGCACGTGCCCAGGCGGTTTTATCATCTGTTTTATAAAATGCCGCCGGGCGCGGTGTGCATCGATTGCGGCGCCAATGTCGGCAAGTTTACCGACGCGGTATTGCATCAGGGCGGCAGCTCCTACGCGTTTGAGCCTAACACCGTGCTGTTTAATTTTTTGTCGCGCAAATATGCCGGCAACCGGCGGGTACAGTTGTTTAAGGCGGCCTTGGGCGCAAGTGACGGCACGGCAAAATTTTACCTGCCGGCCGACACCCATGACAATCCGGGCGCCACTTATGAGGACGGCTCGCTGTGGCAGCGTCAGCGGCGGGAGCAGGCACAGTCCTATGACACGGTGCAAGTCATGGACTTCGCCAGGTTTCTCAAACAGGAATTCGGCGCCGGCAGTCAGGCGGCCCAGCCGCCGATTTGGTTGATAAAAATGGATATTGAGGGCAGCGAGTTTGAGGTGGTGGAGCGACTCATAACCGAGCAGGTTTACCGGTTGGCGCGGCATATCGTGGTGGAAACGCACGAGAAATTTTTCTCCGACCAGGAGGACCGCTTGCAACGGCTGCGGCACATCATCAGTGAAGCCGGGGCGGATAACATTGAACTCGGTTGGGTGTGAATAATGTGCCAGCCGTTACCAGGTAGCGCGCGAAATTTTTTCCAGCTGGCCCGCGCCGCGCGCAAGGTCGCGGTGATTGACCTCGGCTTCCTCGGCGACACGGTGCACACGCTGCCGGCGTTGCGCGCGTTGCGGGATTTCTGGCCGCGCGCGGAATTGCAGGTTATCACGGCGGCGCATGTCGTCGAACTGTTGCGGCTGTGTCCGTGGATTGACCGGGCGCGGGGGTATCCGCGTTTTCCCAAGTCGCCGCCGCTGTGGCAATCGCTGCCGCTGCTGCTGGAATTGCGCCGGGAAAAATTCGACGTCACCATCAGCTTTGCGGCGCAAGACCGCGCCGCGTGGCTGACGCTCGCCACCGGCGCGCCGCTGCGGCTGGGGCGCGTGCCGTTTTATCCGCGCCATCCTCACCGTCAGCGCCCGCCGTTGCATTGGCGGCTGTGTTTCAACCATCGCGCCGAATCACCGCACCGCGGCATGAGCGCGTGGCGGCTGCATTTGCGGTTTCTGCAAAACGCCGGCCTCGCCGTCAGCGCCGCGCGGCGTTTCGACGTGACCGTGCCCGCTGACGTTGAGCGGCGCGTTGACCGATTGCTCGGCGGCCAACGCGGTTTCATGCATCTCAGCCCGTTCACCACCGCTGACCGGCGCGAGCCGCAGCCCGCGCGACTCGCCGCGTTTTTGAACCAGTTTCACCGTCAGCGGCCTGACATGCCGCTGGTCATCTCCACCGCCCCGACCGCGCGCGAGGCGGAGAAAACCCGCCGGCTGCTGGCGCTGCTGGATTTCACGCCGTGGAAAATTTTTGCCGGCGAGCTTGACGTCGCCGAACTCGCCGCGGTCATCGCGCGCGCCAAACTGCACGTCGGCGGCGACAGCGGCGGCATCCATGTCGCGCAAATGATGAACACGCCGGTGGTGTGCTGGTTCCACGCAACACTCACCGACAGCGCCTTTCTGCCCGACGGCCCGCAAGACCGCGTGATTTTCGCCGCTGACGGTGACGATGGGTTTCTTGACGTGTCGCTGAGTGTTTTGCTGGAAAATCTTCCATCGTGACGATGTCGCTGATGGTGAAGGGCACGGTCAGCGGGAGTGGTTTGGCAACATATAATGACCGCTGCCTCCTTTCTTCACGGCAGCGGCTTAATCTTCGGCGGCAACTGATTCGCCGCAGCTTGGCGGAAGGCGGCGCGCAATTCATCCTGATGCAAACTCGCCCACTCTATCGCCAACCCCAGCGCGCGCGGCGGCAGTTTGCCGTCAAACACAGACAGCGTGTCAATGTCAACCTTGGCGTCGTGCCCCGCGTAACTCACGTGAAAGTGCGGCGGCAAATGGTCGCCGTAATACAGGCGGATCACCAAACCGTAAAATCTGGCAATCTCAGGCACGGACCAATCTCAGGTTAAGGTTGGGAAACATCTCCTCCGGTCGCCGGCCGGTCAGTTGCAAATACAAAGCGTCGGGGCACAAATCAATCTCACCCGCCCATACCGGCGCGCCGTCCTCGCTGAGAGTGACTTGCGCGAAATTTTCCGGTTGCAACCAAGCGGCAAACACCCCGCGCCCGACCAGCGGCGACAAGTCCACCACGCCCGCCGTGCCGTCGGAATAATGCAGGAACAGCCGGTAATCTTTCAACGGCTTGGCTTCAACGAGTTTCATGACTTGTTAACCTACCGCACCCCCCTTCGCCGTGCAAAGTCTTTTTCGTATGGCGCGGGAAGATGCTCAGCGGCATTTTAGCCGCTGATGGTGAAATATATCGTCAGCGGAAGGGAGATGTACGTCTCTCGGCAAAAACTTTAAGAGCCTGTTCATAATCTATTGAGGAGCAAAGCGAACAGGACGAGGATGGCGAATTGGAGTGAAGAGTTGAGGAGGCATTCGCAGTTTTTCCAGCGGCGGCGATGTTTATCCTGCCAGGCAAAGGTGCGCTCGACAATCCAGCGTTTGGGCAACACCACGAAAGTAGCTTGCTCCAAACGCTTGACGATTTGCACCTTGGCGTGTGGTAGCCATTGGTTGACCGCCTGGGCGAAAGTGGTGCCACTGTAGCCGCTATCGGTCAGGCTGGTGTGGATGGACTGTAACTCGGTGCGTTGCTGGCACAGCAGTTTGGTGGCACCGTGGCGGTCGGTGACATTGGCGGTGGTGACAATGAGGCCATGTGGCAAACCTTGCGTATTCACCGCCAGATGGCGTTTGCTACCGGCAACCTTTTTGCCAGCGTCATACCCCTTGTGTCTGGCGCTGTCGGTGTTCTGCACGCGCTGGGCGTCAATGATTAGTAGGCTGGGCTGGGCGTTGCGCCCAAGGCGAACGCGGGCCGCGCCAACCGATTTTTTTAAGGGCCTGTGGTAACAGGCTCTCAGTATCGTTAACGGCATTCCAGATTTGCCAGTAGGAATAAACCGTGCGCCACTTGGGGAACCCATCGGGAAGCATCCGCCACTGGCACCCACTGCGCAGCACATACAGCACCGCACAGAACACTTCGTATAAATCCACCTCGCGTGGGCGGGTCTTTTTCCGTGCGCTTTCCAATAGTGGTTTGATCTCCGCAAATTGCGTTCGGCTGATATCACTGGGGTACTGTCGACCTTTCCTCATCCGACTTACGTTACACATACTTAAAATTATATACAGATTTTTAGCTTCCATTTACTTATCCTTCCTTAATCCATTAAACAAAAATCAGACGATTTATCAATAAGATTTCGGCGCTTGCCTTTGAAAAAAAACTGCTAAAGTGGTCAAGTCATATCCTTCGTGGATGTGTGAGTTGAAACAATGGTTTAAGTAAGGAAATTGTCTTATTTATGGTCGCACCCTTTAATGGGTGCGTGAGTTAGGTACATCTCTTATTAAAAGGGTCATTATGTCTCTTGTGCGTTATTATTGTCGCACTTGGATTTTGCCATGAATTTCATAACATGTTGATTATCAGCGTTATTTTCTCAAACCAACCTTGGCACGCCATTTGCGATATAGTAGGCAACAACAGCCGTTTCTTACGGCTATAGGAGTTTATTTTATGAGTAAAGTTTTGGGTATTGATTTGGGCACGACTAATTCGTGCATGGCGGTTATGGAGGGTGGGAAGGCGGTCGTTCTTGAGAATGCCGAGGGGGCGCGGACTACGCCGTCGGTGGTGGCGTTCACTAAGAATGGGGAACGACTCGTCGGACAGGCGGCGAAACGTCAGGCGGTGACGAATTCAAAAAATACGGTTTTTTCGGTGAAGCGGTTGATTGGACGGAAGTTTTCGGAGATTGGGGAGGAGATTAAACGGTTGCCGTATAAGGTCGTCGAGGGGAAGAATGGGGCGGCGGCGGTGGAGGTCACGGTCAGCGGGGAGGCGAAGGTTTATACGCCGGAGGAAATTTCTTCTTTTATTTTGTCCAAGTTGAAGGCTGATGCTGAGGCGAAATTGGGCGAGAAGATTACGCAGGCGGTGATTACGGTGCCCGCTTATTTTAATGATAGTCAGCGGCACGCGACGAAGGATGCGGGGAAGATTGCCGGGCTTGAGGTGTTGCGGATTATTAATGAGCCGACGGCGGCGTCGTTGGCTTATGGTCTCGAAAAGACCAAGGATGAGAAAATCGCGGTGTATGACCTCGGCGGCGGGACGTTCGATATTTCGGCGTTGTCCATCGCTGACGGGGTGTTCGAGGTGCTGGCCACTAACGGTGACACGCATCTCGGCGGCGATGACTGGGACAACGCGCTGATTGACCACATCGTCAGCGAGTTCAAGAAGGACAGCGGCATTGATTTGCACAGTCAGTCGGACGCCATGCAGCGCATCAAGGAGGAGGCGGAGAAGGCGAAAATCGCGCTGTCGTCGTCGCAGGAGTTCGAGATTAATTTGCCGTTCATCACGGCGGACCAGACCGGGCCGAAGCATATTCAACTGAAGCTGACGCGCGCGAAGTTGGAGCAACTGACCGAGGCGCTGGCGGAGCGAACCATCAAGCCGGTCGAGGCGTGTTTGCGCGACGCGAAGCTCGCTGCCAGTGGCATCAATGAATTGGTGCTGGTCGGCGGCATGACGCGGATGCCGAAGATTTTGGAAATCGCGCGGCGCATCGTGGGCAAGGAGCCGCACAAGGGCGTGAACCCGGACGAGGTGGTCGCGATTGGCGCGGCGGTGCAGGGCGGTGTGTTGCGCGGCGAGGTGGATGATGTGTTGTTGCTGGATGTGACGCCGCTGACGCTGAGTATTGAGACGTTAGGCGGCCAGTCGACGCCGATGATTCCGCGCAATACGACGATTCCGACCAAGAAGAACAATGTGTTCAGCACGGCGTCGGACAGTCAGCCGGGCGTGGAAATTCACATTTTGCAGGGCGAGCGGCCGTTGTCGCGCGATAACAAGTCGCTGGGCAAGTTTCATCTGGATGGCATTCCGCCGGCGCCGCGCGGGGTGCCGCAAATCGAGGTGACGTTTGACATTGACGCCAACGGCATCCTCAACGTCAGCGCCAAGGATTTGGGGACGAACAAGGAGCAGAAGATTTCCATCACCGGCAGCAGCGGGTTGGACAAGAGCGAGATTGAGCGGATGGTGAAGGAGGCCGAGGCGCACGCTGAGGATGACAAGAAGGCGAAGGAGAAGGTGGAGATTCGCAATCAGGGCGACAACTTGGCGTTCCAGGCGGAGAAGTTGGTGAAGGATAATGGTGACAAGATTGGCGAGGACGGCAAGAAGGCTGTTGAGGATTTGGTCGGCAAGTTGCGCGAGACTCTCAAGGGTGAGGACAGCGACGCTATCAAGTCGGCGACCGAGGCGCTGACGGTGAAGATTCAGGAGGTTTCGACGGAGTTGTACAAGCAAGCGTCCGCGAATGTGAACGCGCAACATGGCGGTGCCGCTGCCGGTGCCGCGCCCGCTGACGGTGAGCCGCAGTCGGCGAAGTCCGCTGACGATGATGTGATTGACGCGGAGATTGTGGATGATGATAAGAAGAAATAACCAAGAGTCCGCTAATCACGCAAATCAAAAGCTAGTAGCATGATTAGCGGACAAAAAATGAACATTCAAAACTCAAAGTTTATGAAATGGCTGGTAATATCTGGAGCTTTTGCCATGGGAGGAAGTTTTATGTTTGCATGGGTTACGGCATGGCGAAGTAATCCACTGTTAGCCTGTGTCGGAATAATGGTTAGCATAAGCATTTTGGCGTCGGCGGTGCTTATTGGCAGGAACATAACCGAGATATTTGAAGGATATTTACGTGACAAAAACAAAAAATAATTTCGTGACCCTCAGCGACTCCACTGCCGCTGACGATGACAAGAAAAAATTGATTAAAAAATGAGCCAGATACAAACAACCGGAAGCGAATTGCTTCAGTCCATCGTTTCGCTGATTGACAGCGCGCGGCGCAAAGTTGCCGTTACGGTCAACAGTGAATTGACGGTTTTGTATTGGCATATCGGTAAGCAGATAAATGACCGCGTTTTGAAGCACGAAAAAGCTGATTATGGCAAGACCGTTATCAAAGAGTTGAGCGCGGAACTAACCCGTCGTTACGGCCAGGGTTTTTCAAAAAGAAATTTACATAACTTCATTAGGTTCAATGAGTTAGTTCTAGAAGAGCCAATTGTGCACTCACTGAGTGCACAATTGACCTGGACACACATCCGCAACCTCATTTACATCGAAGACAGCCTAAAACGTGACTTTTACACGCAAATGTGCATTCACGAACATTGGAGTGTTCGCACGTTGCAAGAGCGCGTGGACAGTATGCTTTACGAGCGGACGGCGATTAGCAAAAAACCGGCGCTGACCATCACCAATGATTTGGCTGCGCTGAAAAATGAGAAAAAACTCACGCCTGATTTGGTTTTCCGCGACCCCTATTTCCTCGATTTTCTAGGCTTAAAAGACACCTTCAGCGAGAAAGATTTGGAGTCGTCTATTTTGCGGAACCTGCAAAATTTCATCGTGGAAATGGGCGCGGATTTCACCTTTGTCGGCCGCCAAAAACGACTTGTCATTGACAATGAAGATTATTACCTGGATTTGCTGTTTTATCATCGCGGCTTGCGGTGTTTGGTGGCGATTGATTTGAAGCTCGGAAAATTCAAAGCCGATTACAAGGGGCAAATGGAATTGTACTTGCGCTGGCTCGAACGCAACGATTTGAGGGAGGGCGAGAACCCGCCCGTGGGGTTGATTTTGTGCAGCGAAAAATCGCCTGAGCAAATCAACTATTTGCTGCTCGACCATCCCGGACAAATCAAAGTGGCGGAATACATGACGCAGTTGCCGGAAAAAAAATTACTGGAGCAAAAATTACAGCAGGCGATTGAACTGGCGGAGCAAACCACTAAACTGAGCAACAAGGAAAAATAATTTTGTAAAAATAAAAACAAATTTCGTGACCATCAGCGGCTCCGTTGCCGCTGATGGTGATAAGAAGAAAAATTAAAGTGGTCGAATTTGACCACTTTAAAGTTGGCAATGGAGAATAATGTGGCGAAGAAGGAAACCATAACTGTGCAGGGGACGAAAATAGTCTTGTTCTCAAAAGAGAAGGAAGATTATATTTCGCTCACCGACATGGCAAGATACCGCAACGACGAAAGTCCGTCGCAGGTTATCAGCCTTTGGCTTCGCACCTACAGCACGATTGAGTATATCGGGTTGTGGGAAAAGCTAAACAACCCAAATTTTAAACCCCACATTTATGAGGGGTTTAAAAATGAGTCCGCCAAACCACATTTTTGGATGTCACCGCAAAAATGGATTAGCGAAACCAATGCCATTGGCTTGATTTCAAAGTCAGGTCGCTATGGTGGAGGTACATTTGCCCATTCCGATATTGCCTTTAAATTCGCCGCATGGATTTCGGCGGAATTTGAACTTTTCCTCGTCACTGAATTTAAGCGTCTTAAACGAGAAGAAAACCAACGGCTTTCGCTCGAATGGAATTTGCAACGCACACTTTCCAAAATCAATTACCGCATCCACACTGACGCCATCAAGGAATGCATCATCCCGCAACTCGTCACCAAAAAACAAATCAGCACTGTCTATGCCAATGAAGCCGACTTGCTGAACGTGGCTCTGTTCGGCAAAACAGCGAAGCAATGGCGCGATGACAACCCCGGCGAAAAAGGCAACATCCGCGACTTCGCCGCGTTGGAACAACTCGTGGTGCTCTCAAACATGGAAAGCGTCAACGCCCTGCTCGTTCGCCACAGTTTACCGCAAGGCGAGCGACTGGTACAATTAAACAACGTGGCGATTACACAAATGAAATCGCTCATGGGAAACCAAGGAATGAAACTATTGAAGGAGAAACCACAAATAATTTCGTGACCATCAGCGGCTCCGCTGCCGCTGGTGTTGACTAAAACAAAAACTAACGATAACAAGAAAGAAAAAAGTAACTTATGGCAAACATTAAGTTCAAACCCGTTGGCGACCGCGTGTTGGTCGAACCCATCGAGGAGCAGGAAGTGAAGAAGGGCGGTATCATCATCCCCGATACCGCGAAGGAAAAACCGCAGGAAGGCACCATCGTCGCCCTCGGTACTGGTAAAAAAGACGAGAGTGGCAAAGTCATTCCGTTCGAGGTGAGCAAAGGCGACCGCGTGTTGTATAGCAAATACGGCGGCACCGAGGTCACTCTCGACGGCGACAAGTATCTCATCTTGCGCGAGGACGATATCCTCGGCGTAATCGCATAAATTCAAGAAAGGAAAACACACACTATGGCAGCAAAACAGTTATTATTCGAAGAAGCCGCCCGCCAGGGTCTCCTGCGCGGCGTGGAAAAACTCGCCCGCGCGGTGAAAGCCACGATGGGTCCCGGCGGACGCAACGTCGTCCTCGACAAAAAATTCGGCTCACCGACCATCACCAAGGACGGCGTGACCGTGGCGAAGGAAATCGAGTTGGAAGACCGTTATGAAAATATCGGCGCCCAACTCGTCCGCGAAGTCGCCAGCAAAACCAGCGACATCGCCGGTGACGGCACCACGACCGCGACCGTGTTGGCAGAAGCCATCTACAAGTCCGGCTTGAAACACGTCACCGCCGGCGCCAACCCGACCGACCTCAAGCGCGGCATTGACAAAGCCGTCGAAGTCGTCGTCACGGAACTCGCGAAGATTTCCAAGAAAGTCAAGGATAAAGAGGAAATCAAGCAAGTCGCCACCGTCAGCGCCAACTGGGACCACACCGTCGGTGAAATCATCGCCGACGCGCTGGACAAGGTCGGCAAAGACGGCACCGTCACGGTCGAGGAAGCCAAATCCATCGAGACCTCGCTGGAAGTGGTCGAGGGCATGCAGTTCGACAAAGGTTACCTCTCGCCCTACTTCGTTACCGACGCCGAGGCGCAGGAAGCCGTGTTGGAGAACGCCTACATCCTCATCAACGAGAAAAAAATCTCCAGCATGAAGGACTTGCTCCCCGTGCTCGAGAAAGTCGCCAAGAGCGGCAAACCGCTGCTCATCATCGCGGAAGAAGTCGAGGGCGAGGCGCTCGCGACGCTGGTGGTGAACAAACTGCGCGGCACGCTGCAAGTGGCCGCCGTCAAAGCCCCCGGCTTCGGCGACCGGCGCAAGGCGATTCTCGAAGACATCGCCGTGCTGACCGGCGGCAAGCTGCTGAGCGAAGACCTCGGCATCAAGCTGGAGAACACCGGCATCGACGACCTCGGCAAAGCCAAGCGCATCGTCATTGACAAGGAAAACACCACCATCATCGAAGGCGGCGGCAAGAACGCTGACATTCAAGGGCGCGTGGGTCAAATCCGCCGCCAGATTGAAGAGACCACCAGCGACTACGACCGCGAGAAATTGCAAGAACGCCTGGCGAAACTCGCCGGTGGCGTGGCCGTCATCAACGTCGGCGCCGCGACCGAGACCGAGATGAAGGAAAAGAAAGCCCGCGTCGAAGACGCCCTGCACGCCACCCGCGCGGCGGTCGAGGAAGGCATCGTCCCCGGTGGCGGCACCGCGCTCATCCGCGCGCAAAAAGCGATTGAAGCGCTGAAGCTGACCGACGAAGACCAGCTCATCGGCGCGCAAATCGTCAACCGCGCGATTGAGCAACCGCTCCGCACCCTCGCTGACAATGCGGGCGTGGACGGCAGCATCGTCGTGCAAGAAGTGAAAAAGCGCAAGAGCGCCGAAGGCTACAACGTGGCCACCGAGCAATACGAAGACCTCGTAAAAGCCGGCGTCGTGGACCCGACGAAAGTGACGCGGACCGCCCTGCAAAACGCGGCCAGCATCAGCGGCCTGTTGTTGACAACGGAAGCCATTGTCACGGACGCCCCTGAAAAGGAAAAAGCTCCGGCAATGCCTCCGGGCGGCGGCGGCATGGGCGGGATGGATTACTAAGCGAATCCATCACCGTCAGCGCAAGCTGCATTCAAAAAGCGCCTCCGCAAGGGGGCGCTTTTTTTGTGAAGCACCATTACCTCTAACAGCGAATTTATTGCTAGACATTTCACCATCAGCGACTATTTATTGCTGATGACAAACTCGACAGCTCCGTTTAAAGACCGCTCGGCTTGGCTGATAGTGTTCGGCATTTTGGAAATTCTGGCGGGTGTGTTGAACGCGTTATTCATGATGTTAATAATTTGCGGTTTATTATTTAACGCGCAAAAAAGCGGCATGCCAATTAACTCGAACATGCTAATCGTAACATTGGCAATATACAGCGGTTTAACTGTGACACTCGTCTGGCTGGGTATCGGTTCTATTAAGGCACAGCGCTGGGCACGGGCGTTGTTGCTGATACTGGCGTGGTGCGTGTTAATCATGGGAATTTTGACTGTTGGCTCACTGCTTTGGATGCTATTGCAAAGCCCGCTTAAACTGGGACCTGTGGGCGGAATTATTATCGCCATTCAAGCAACCATTTTTTTTATAATTCCCGCCATTGGCGTTTGGTTCTACGGCGACCGGCATGTCAAAGCTACCTGCGAAGCACGCAACCCAGCGCCAAGTTGGACAGACGCTTGCCCGCTGCCGGTGCTCGCCAGTTGTTTGTTCATAATTTTGGGTGTCATGACTTTGGTGCCAGTCGCGTTTGTTCGCCCGGCGTTTCCGTTCTTTGGGCAAATCCTAATCGGCATTTCGGCAACCGTTCTGTTTCTCGCACTGAGCGTGCTCTGGCTCTATTCGGCGTGGAAAATGTACCGACTGACCGTCAGTGGCTGGTGGCTGTCATTCGCCTGTGTGTTATTCTTTGGCGTGTCCGGCACGCTGACGTTCATCTGTCACGACACGATGGAATTTAACCGCGCCGCCGGTTATACCGGACAGCAATTAGCGCAACTGGAACAAGGGCTGCAACATTTCGGCGGCAATCAAATCTTGTGGTTCACCATTGGCTCAAGCGTGCTGTGGCTCGGCTACCTGTTATGGATTAAAAAATATTTTCCGGCAAAATCCACCGCTGACGGTGACGCGACCTTGTCAGCGCCAGCGAGTCAAGGAAAATAGTCAGTTTGAAAAAAGAGCAAAACTAAAGTAAATATACCTTATACCTCTATTTGACAGCAACATCATGCGGGTACCTCAATGTAATCACCGGCGGCCACGCCGCTGACCGTCAGCGAGATTTGCGGCGCAACTTTTTGCAAGCGCGGCCAACTGGTAGTGAGCAATACTACAATGGCGATTTTTCGGTGGAGCAAATTTTGCTGGTATTTCAAATTTTGGTCGGTGGTGACTAACACATCGTATCCTTCTTGCTCCGCCTGTTGAATCAAATTGCCGTTGGTCAACCGGCTCCACCCCAACTCATACACCGTCGCCACCGTGTGTCCTGACAAATGCGCCCGTAGGGGATTGGGCGTGCCTTGGTCGAGCAAAATTTTCACACCGCCTCCGCTGCCAGCAAACTTTTCTCAGTGAACGCCAGCACCGCCGCGACCTGCTCGCGAGTGACGCCGGAAAACCACGCGAGGAAATTCTCCACCGACGCGCCATCCTCCAGATTTTGAAACAATGCCGACACCGGCACGCGAGTGCCACGAAACACCCAATTACCGCTCACCGTCAGCGGCGACCGCTCCACCTCCAAGCATTGTGACCAATTCAACATATCGTCAACTTAGCGCAAGACAAGTGTGGTTTCAAGATGACTCTTTGCTCTTCCCATTCATGAAAACGCCACCCACAAAAGGGGTGTTTTTGTGTGGTATTAAAAATGGTCATATGATTAAATTAGAAAATGAAATTTCTTTGTTTGTTGGCAATTAGCATTTTGTTAGCAGCGACCTCATCAGCAGTGGAAGATGTTTTCGCGATTTGTCGAATCCAAGAAAAAGAATCGCCGGACACCGTTGCAATGGTGCTGAAATCAAAATCTGGCGACGCTGCCAATGACCAGACATTTTTTGTGTCCAAGGAAAAAGTCCTTGATGACCGCGATGTTGTTTCGGCTCAAATGATTGAGCGAAACGATACTTTTTCGGTTAATCTCAAACTCACGGAAAACAGCAAGGAAAAATTTGCTAAATTGACCAAAGAAACGATAGGCAAGCGACTAGCTATTTTGTTGAATGGAAAATTATATTCCGCGCCGGTAGTGCTGGCAGAAATTACCGGTGGTGAATTGGAAATAGGCAATTTTCCATTTACCAACAAAGCGGAAGCCAAAGAACTAATCGCGGCATTTGGCAAAACATCAGATGAGAAACAGCGCTGACGATGTCGCTAGCGGGATGAATTACTAATCCGTCACCGTTTTTATTTGGAAAAATATTTCACGTTGGACAAACCGTCAAAATGCGCATCCTGTGTCCATAACACGGCGCGATAACGCAACGCGGTTTCGTAAATGATGCTGTCCGCCAGCGGCAAATGATGCGCCGCGGCGTCCATTGCCAGACTGGCGTCAAGGTCAACCACAGTGCCCATGCTCATCAGCGCATAGATTTGCGCCGCAGCGTCTTCGCCAAACTCACGGGAGACTTTTTTGCCCACCTCATACAAACAAATGGACGGCACCACCAACTCCGCCGGCTTTTCAATCGCCTCGGCGAACAAATCCGCCCGCTCTGTGTCGCACAGATCTTCCAGCCACGCGGAAGAATCCACCACGTTCATAACCGGTCTTCATCACGTTCAATATTGGTATCCATCCCGCGCAAGAAACCGCGCAGACTCTGTGGCGAGCGCGCTGGGACAAATTCAACCCCGCCTCCGTGCTTGAACACACTGAGCCGGGTGCCGGGACGCCAAGCCAGTTCTTTTCTAACCGACGGCGGGATAACCACCTGATACTCAGATGAAAGCGTGACAGTTTCCATATGGGTATATGTTAATCTAATCACCCGTTGATTCAAACTATTTTCGGTGGCAGATATTATTGCCGCTGACGGTGCGGGAAGAGGTCTAAAATGGCTACGAGGTACAAATTCACGCGTAATGGCCACACCGTCAGCGTTCGCCCAAGTTGCTCGCGGTCTATCTGAAACTCGGCAAAATCCTGTGTACAAACACCGCGCGCAGCGTTTCCTGGATTTTCAAAACCTCGGTTGGCGCAATTTGATAATCGTCGCTGATGGTGGCGAAAAAATCCCCGGCTGCCGCCAAATTATCCTCATTCAGACGGATGGGCGCCGGTGGCGCTGATAGTGTATATACGGAATAATAGTCGTTGAATTTGAAGTCACCGCCGATCAGCCGGTCGCTGACAATGAGGCGGCGGTTCGGGATGCCCAGGCCGTCGGCGGCGATTAACCCGTGCAACGCGCTCGACAAAATTGTTTCGCAGGCGGCGATTTGCCTGAGCACCGTCAGCGGCTCCGCCCGCAAATCAATCAGCGTCGAACGCGGTATGCGCGCGCGCAACGCGGCAAACACCGGCAAATCCCGCTCGCTCACATGCGGGATGAGGCCGACCGCATGCGTGACCGGCGGGCGGCGCTCCAGCAGCAGCGGGTAAAGCAAGCCGCCGTCGCCCAACGGCACGTCCAGCCTGGTTCCGGTGATTCGTTCCGCGTGGCCGCGACTGAGCTTGCCGCGCAAGGCTTGAAAATTCATGGCGCGAAAAAAAATCCGGCCAGGCGGCGGCGCGGCGATAAAGCCAGCGCTCCAAACCACGCATTCGGCAGTTAGGGTGCCGCGCAATCTCTTGACCAGATTGCCGCGCCGACATATAAAATGTTTCAACACGCTGCCGACACCGCAGAGCGCGGCGCGATACTTGCTCGCGTGGACGACAGGCAGGCCGAATACCCGTTCCATCAGCAGCGGATTGGCCAAATCGCCAAAGTTCGTGTCCCGGTCATAATAATAAAAAGGCGTCTGCATTGGGCGTGAATCACCAAGTCCTGGGTTGCGTGACAACATTGCCGCTGACCGTGGCCAGCAGCCGCGCCACTTTCCAGCGGACTGTGCGCCACAAATAAGCCGGCAAACCGGCGTGACAATAACGCTGCCGCTGACGGCGCAACCAACCGGCCAGCCCACGGCGGCGCGGCACTCCTCTTTCACCGATGGAGCTGGCCCGGCCCAGCTCGGTCAACCCCGCGCAATACGGTGTCATGGCGCTGACCATGACCAGGCCGCGTTCCTGAAACTTCCGCCAGTGGTCCGCCACCACCCACACCGGATGAGCGTCGGCTAGCAGCCGCGCCGCCGCCACGCTGTCAAGGAAATAAGCGTAAGCACCCCAGCACAGGCCGTGCGTCCGCGCCAACGCGCGCGTCACCGTCAGCGGCGCCCGGCCACGTCGTAAATGGCGCGGCACATGGCCGAGCAGCACCACCTCACCGTCAGCGGGCCGGTTTGCCAACTCGGTCAGCACATCCGGCAAATCATCCGCCAACTTCACGTCGTCCTCCAAAATCAATGCGCAGGGAATATTTTCCGCCGCCATTTTCCGGTAAATTTTCTGATGGCTCAGCGCGCAGCCGATTTCCGGCAAGGTCATCGCGTTACGCTCGCGCAGCGCCTTGTCATGGTCATAATTTTCGGCCAGTGCCGCCGCTGACAGTGCGCGTCCGTCCACGCCCTCGACAAATTCAAACGGCAGCCCCAGCGCGGACAACTGCCGGGTCATCATCGCGCGACGGTCAGCGACACGCGGCAGGTTGATAATAAAAATATGAACGGGTGTTTTCATGGTTGTCGTTGGCGAAATTTTTCGTCGTCCACGCCCGGTGTTTTTCGCCGCCAACTCCGGCAAGCTTGGTATAGCCATTGCGGAGCATTGACCGCGCAAACAATGAACACGCCGACCAGCCCCGCCGCATCCGGCAACAACCGCACCAGCCAACTGCGCTCGCGCTCCCACTCATGTTCGTAGTCGTAGCGGTCCTCGTTCATTGGTTTGCTTTCTTGCCCGCTGACGCTGGCACACGCCAATGCTCAATCAGCATTGTGTATTTTGAAAACGTCGCGTAAGCGCTCGTGACCGCCAGATACAGACCGAGAAAACCGTCGAGAAAACCGAGCCGAAAAAAATAGGCGCGAAACAAACGCCAGCCAGACCGCAAAATCACCGTCAGCGACCAGACCTTCCTCCCCTGTAACGCCGCCTCTCGCACAAAACAATCGTTGTAATAACCGATTTTTTCCAAATGCCGGGCCACCGATTCATTCGAGTAGTGCAGCAAATCGTTCTTGCACTTCACCGTCAGCCCCGTGACCTCCAGCCGCTCGTGAATGGTCGCGTCCGCCAGGCGCGCGCGGTCGCGGCGGACCAGCCGCAGCACGCGGTCGGGATAATTGTCGCCGTGCCGGACCCACCGGCCCATGAACCACAGCCGGCGCGGCAACCACGCGCCGCTGACAGTGTCCGGGGCACTGACGATGAGGTCACGGATTTCGTCACGCAACGCCGGTGTTACCACCTCGTCGGCGTCGAGACTGAGCACCCACGGCTGTGTCGCCAGCGACAGCGCGAAGGCTTTTTGGTCGCGAAAATTTTGAAACGGATGCTCGCTGACGATGGCGCCGAAGCTCGCCGCCACGCCGGCAGTGTCGTCGGCGCAGTCGTTGGTAACGACCATAAGCTCGCTGACCCAGCCGCTGACGCTGCCGAGCGAGCGCGGTAACCGCCGCGCCTCGTTGCGGGCGATCATGACCACGGCCACCGGTAATTTGTCATTCATGATTTTGCGGGTTTATTAATAATAACGTCATTGAACGTCAATGACGCTCAATATGCGTGAAAGACTTCGATGCTGTCAAGAGGTATCTGGCGTAAAAAACAGACATGAAACCGTTGAAAGAAGCGCGACTGTCCCTGCGTCTGTCGCAGGGGTTGAAAGACCGGCTGACCGTGCTGGAAAGCGAGACCGGCATTCCGTCCACCATTCTGGCGGTCGAGGGGCTGGAAGCCATTTGCGATTATTACGCGCTGAAAAAAGTAATCACCCTGCCGCTGGCCGTGCTGCCCAGGCCGGAGCTGGTCGCCTTGCAGGTGTCGCCGACGCGGAAAAAAGCCCGCTGACGGCGCGCGCGGCGCGAATTCCGGCTGGTTCCCCGGCGGCAACCTGTTAACCTGTCCCCGCATGCGCACCGTTTATGTTCTGCTCCTCGCCATTGGCCTGACGGCCGCTGACATTCACGCGGCCCCCGACCCCGCCGGGAAAATCCCCGCGCCCGAACGCTTGCAAGACGCCATGTGGCAGTCCGGCCGGTTGCAGGATTTCAAACTGGAAGGCTTCCTGCACATCACCACCGCCAAGGGCAAGGACCTTTACCATGCCGTCACCATGCGCACCCGCGACCGCCTGATGGTGTTCGAGTTCAATGACCGTGCTCTGCAAATCCGCGTCATCTTCATGCCCAACGGCAGCGTCATTCAGCGTCGCCAGAGCGCTGACCGTGACTGGGAACTGGTTGCCGGCAAGGACCGCCTGGCCAGAATCCTTGACTCCGACATTGCTTACGAGGACCTCGCCCTCGACTTTTTCCGCTGGAGCACGGTCAAGCCCGTCGGCACGGACAGTATTCTCACCCTGCCCGCCTGGTGCTACGAAAGCACCCCGCCCATCGTCAGCAATTACGCCAAAATCCGTTTCTGGATCAGCAGCGAGTATCTCGCCGTCCTGCGCGCCGACGCCTACAACGCCGACCAGCAGGTCGTCAAACGCGTCGAGGTCAACGGCGTGATGAAAATCGAGGACACTTACACTATCAAGGAAATGATGGTTTCCACCATGATGCCCGGCCGCGACCTGTCACAAAGCCGGACCTACATCGAACTGCGCAAGGGACAAAAGGGCGCGTCGGGATTGTAGGTTATCGTATTTCATTGATAACATGCCGGGCTGATAGGAAAAAACTCAGAACCACCAAGGCACGAAGTGTTTTTTTAACCACAAGAGTCAGGCGGCAATTACACCTGAAGATTACCCAGAAGTTTTATTGGCGGCGAAGTAAACGGCAGCGGCATGCCAGGTATCTGAAATGGTTAGGAGTTTGGCGAGGCCGCGGTAGAGGGCTTTTGGTCCCGGCGGGCCGTCGTGCTTGCGCCCCAAGTGTCCGCCCAATTGGCCGAGCTTGGCTACGGCGACGGAGAGGGTGAGAGGCTTGGTTAACGGCGGCCCTGTATGCCACACGCAGAGGGCTTGTTGTTCACCCGGGGTTAACCAGTCATCGGCCGGGGCGTTCGGAGTAATACGGGCGGCATGTGTTAACCCCAACACATACACGGCTACCAACAGGTCGAGTACCAGCAGCAAGCCCAGTCGCTTCGCCGTACGCAATTGTCGTTGTTCGGCACGGCAGTAACTTTTGAGGATGCGGTGCAGCACTTCAATCTGCCAGCGTTGTTCATAATAGCTCAATAACGTGTTGGCCTCCGCTGCGTTCTTCACCTCAAGGGTGCTCCACAACATCCAGTCCAGTCCCGCCGGTTGGTGTTCCTCCCGTGCCCACAATACCGTTAGTTCCACCGGCTCTGTGACTCCATGGTAACGGCGTTGATCCACCGGCGCAGCAATGGTTACCCGTTGCCAGCGCAAGGCCAGGGTGACGTTGCGTGACCGGTCGGGCAAGGTCACCGACCGATACCCGTTCACCGCTTGTGCCGACAACCAAGCGCGCACCCGTCCGTTTTGCCCCAACAACTCACGGTCATGCTGCGCCCGCACCAACAGATCAGCCGAACCCGGTTGATAGTGCCTGAATACTTCGTAAATGTCCCCCTCACGATCAGCCACGCTGATCACCTGCGTCTTGAGCTGCCGCCGTAACTCCACGCACTGCGCATAACCATCCAACCAACGGCAACTTTCCTTGGCGCCCAGCGACAGCCGGTTGCGTTCGGTCGAAACTCGGCGTTTGCGGTCAGTCGGTCGCGCCCAAAGTTTGGCATCCAGCAACCCGTACACCATGCCGTGCGCTCCATCCACGCACAATTGGCTATGTAACCACAAGCCTTGCCGCCATTGACCCTTGCGGTCAATCGGCCCGAGCCCCTCGGTGGCCGCGCGCCCCGAATAATCCAGGCTGGTCGTGTCCTGAATCACCAGTACCGTCCCCGCCGTGCTCATCCGACCCAGCGTTGCCAACCCATGACTGTCCAACACCGCCGCCGCGTCAATCCGTTCACTTTCAATCAAACGATAAGCCGCCTTGATCTCCGCCCAACTGCGACAACATTCAGGCAGGCTTGCCCCAGGTTGCCGCCTTAACGCTCCCAACAACCGCGTCAACCGGGCCACCCGTCGCGGATCCTCCACGCTGCTCAATCCTGCCAATTCCCCGGTCGCCCACTCGCCAACTTCATCACTTCCTTTGCTCATCCCTACACTTTGCACAAGCACCTCTCATTGTACAGATCACTTCTGGGTAATCTTCAGAATTACACGCCGCCTCAAGCTCCGAACGAAGTGAAGCAAATGGACACAAATGAACACGGATTGCTTTTTTGCTCCGCTCGGAATGACGACTGAGGAGATTTGGGCAACCCGGCTTGGGCACTCTGCCACCATCAGCGCTTGGAGAACTGGAACCGCTTGCGGGCGCCCGGCTGGCCGGATTTTTTGCGCTCCTTCATGCGGGAATCGCGGGTTAGCAAACCCTGCGCCCGCAGCGGGGCGCGGAGTTCCTTGTCCACTTGCACCAGCGCGCGGGCTATCGCCAGGCAGGAAGCCCCGGCCTGGCCCTGGAGACCGCCGCCCTCGGCGCGAATCTGGACGTCAAATTTTTTCTGGCTGTCGGTAACGACCAGCGGCAACCGCAATTCAATGCGCTGCTCCGGAGTGAAAAAATACTCGTCGGCGGCCTTGCCGTTCACCGTCAGCGTGCCTTTGCCTGCTTTGAGATTGATGCGGGCCACGGCGGTTTTGCGGCGACCGGTGGCGGTAAAAATTACAGTATCTGCCATAATATTGATCCTATGATATTCAGTGTCAGCGGGCGACCTTGATCGCGGTGGGTTCCTGCGCCGAGTGCGGATGCTCGGCCCCGGCGTAAACGTGCAGTTTTTTCAACACCACGCGACCAAGCCGGTTATGGGGAATCATGCCCTTGATCGCGCGTTCCACCAGCAATTCGGGGCGGCGGCGGCGCACGTCCTTCGGGCTTTCGTTTTTCTGGCCGCCGATGAAGTTGGAATAAGTGCTGTAATTCTTCTGCTCCTCCTTCTTGCCGGTGAAGCGGGCCTTGCCGGCGTTGATGACAATGACATGGTCGCCGGTATCAACATGCGGGGTAAAAATGGCCTTGGCCTTGCCGCGCAGGAGCACCGCGGCTCTTTCCGCCACGCGGCCCACCACTTGGTTTTGGGCGTCGATAACATACCACTGGCGGTCAGTGGTTTCTGCTTTTGCCGAGAATGTTTTCATAAAAAGGAACGGAAACGGTATGCGTATCGCGCTACTCTGTCAACGCTTTTTATTGAGTTTGGTGATTTTTTTATCAACCGCCAAGTTGCCGTACTATCCACCGGGGATTGCGACGACAATCCAAAACGCGCCAGACGGCAATCTCGTCATGCGTCACACGATAATAAATCGCATAGGGAAAACGGCGCGACAGCATTTTGTGAAAACCAAACACCTCGCGGTGTGTGCCGGCAAACAACCGCAGTGATTCGATGTCCGCCTGCAGGCTCTCAAAAAAATACGTTCCCACGCCGACCTCTTGCCGTTCGTAAAATTCAAAACCAACCAGCAAGTCCTGCTCGGCAAGATTGAGGAGGCGAATGTTCACAGGCGCCGGGAAATTTGGCGGCGGAGCCGCTGCCTAGCTTTGCCCCAATCATCAAACTTGGCCGCGCCACTTTCGACCAATTGTTCCGTCCGGCGCAACTCCGCCCCGTGCCATGCGGGGGAGTCAACCTCAGCGTTCGTTGACAAATCCACCCAAAGCTCCTCCATCACCCGCAATTTGTCGCGCCGCGACATTTTCTTCAGAGGCAAAATCGTGACCATCAGACAACCTTAGCCACCGCTCCCGCTGAGGACAAGCCTATGTTGGCGGGTTTTGCCGCCAACTTTCTTATGGATTGCCTTGCGCGGGTTTCCTTTTATAATTATCCACCCATCATGAAAAACAACCAGTCAACCGCAGCGGCCAAGCAAACCTCGTCCACCCTCAGCGGCGCCGACATCCTCGTCCGCGCGCTGGAGCGGGAGGGCGTGGACACCGTCTTCGCTTACCCGGGCGGCAACAGCATGTTGTTCCACCAGGCCCTGACCCGCTCCAAACCAATCCGCACCATCCTCCCGCGTCACGAGCAGGGCGGCGCGTTCATGGCCGGCGGCTACGCGCGCGCCTCCGGCAAGGTCGGCGTGTGCATGGCCACCAGCGGCCCCGGCGCGACCAACCTCATCACCGGCGTCGCCGACGCCTTCATGGATTCCATCCCGCTCATCGCCATCACCGGCCAGGTCACCCGCTCGATGATTGGCAAAACCGGTTTTCAGGAAACCGACGTGTACGGCATGACCGTGCCCATCGTCAAGCACAGTTACCTCGTGATGGACGTGAACGACATCCCGCGCGTGGTCAAGGAGGCGTTCAAAATCGCCACCACCGGCCGGCCCGGGCCGGTGTGGATTGACGTGCCGAAGGACGTGCAAGCCGCGCGCACCCGGCCCGTGTGGCCCGCTGACGTTGACCTGCCCGGCCTCGTCGGGCACGCCAAGGCCGGTGATGACGCGCTGCTGGAGCTGCTCGCGCTGGTGGAAAAATCCGCGCGCCCGCTGTTGCACGCCGGCGGCGGGGTGATTTCCGCCAACGCCGCGGGTGAGTTGAAAAAATTCGCCGAGGCCACGCACATCCCCGTGTCCACGACGTTGATGGGCGTCGGCGCGTTCCCCGAAACGCACCCGCTCGCGTGCAAGTGGCTGGGGATGCACGGCCCCGCGTACGCCAACCGTGCCGCTGACGATTGCGATTTGCTCATCGCCGTCGGCGTGCGTTTTTCCGACCGCGTGACGAGCAAGGTCAGCGAGTTCGCCAAGCGCGCCACCATCGTCCACATCGAGACCGACGCGGCGGAGTTGAACAAGAACAAGGTCGTGCAGTTGCCCATCCTCAGCGACGTGAAATACGCGCTGCGCCGGTTGAACGAACTCATCCGCAAGGGTGGCCGGCAGCGCAAGGACTTTCCCGCGTGGCACAAAAAAATCGCCGCGTGGAAGCGCGCGTACCCGCTGCGTTACCGCGCCCGGCCCGACGTCATCATGCCGCAGCAGGTGGTCGCGGAATTGAGCAAGCTGACGCGCGGCGACGCCATCATCAGCACCGGCGTCGGCCAGCACCAAATGTGGGCGGCGCAATTTTACGACTACGTGCGGCCGCGCACCTACCTGAGCAGCCTCGGCCTCGGCGCGATGGGCTTCGGCTACCCCGCCGCGCTCGGCGCGCAGGTGGCGCGGCCCGGCGCGCAGGTGGTGGACATCGACGGCGACGGCTCGTTCATGATGAACGTGCAGGAACTCGCCACCGCCGCCATTGAGAAAATCCCCGCGAAAGTCATCATCATTAACAACCAATACCTCGGCATGGTGATGCAGTGGGAAGACCGGTTCTTCGCCAGCAACCGCGGGCACACTTACCTCGGCGACCACGCTGACCGTGGCAAAATGTATCCCGATTACGTGACGATTTGCGCGGGCTTCGGCGTCAAGGCCGAGCAGGTGAGCAAACCCGCCGACCTGGTCCCCGCGCTGAAGCGGATGCTGGCGGCGCGGGAGCCGTATGTGCTGGACGTGCTGGTGCCCGAAACCGAGCATGTGCTGCCGATGATACCCGCCGGCACGAGTGTGCGGGAGACCATCCTTGAGCCGATGGCCGGCGGCGCGGCGCGGTTGACGGGGGATATTCCCGGTTAAGGGTCTGTTGGAAAAACACTTTTTACAAGGAGAACATGGAGGAAATGGAGAGGGCGGTTTAGTTATGTTGTTCCGCGAAATTTTAGCCCGCCGCCGGCCGACGTTCAGCTTCGAGTTTTTCCCGCCGAAAAACGAGGCGGAGGCGGAGACGTTGTTCCACACCATCGCCGCGCTGATGCCGCTCCGGCCGGCCGCGGTCAGTGTCACTTACGGCGCGGGCGGCTCGGCGCGCGACCGCACGCAACGGCTCGTCACGCGGCTGGCGCGGGAGACGGACTTGACGGTCGTCGCCCACCTCACTTGCGGCGGCGCTGACCGTGACGCCATCCACGCCATCCTCGAACATTACGACCGGCACGGCATTCACAACATCCTCGCCTTGCGCGGCGACCCGTCGCCGGGGACACCGTCAGCGGCGGGCGGCGACTTCCCGCACGCGGCGGATTTGGTCGCGTTCATCAAGCAACATTTCCCGCGCTTCGGCATCGGCGTCGCGGGCTTTCCCGAAGGGCATCCCGCCACGCCGAACCGCTTGCGCGAGATTGAGTTTTTGCAAGCCAAGGTGGCCGCCGGCGCGGATTATCTCGTCACGCAACTGTTCTTCGACAACCGCGATTTTTATGATTTCCGCGAACGCTGCGAGCTGGCCGGCATCAACGTCCCCATCATCGCCGGCATCATGCCGATTACCACGCTGGCGGGGATGCGGCGCATGGCGGAGCTGGCGGGCGGGGCGCGTTTCCCCGCGCCGCTGCTGAAGGCCGTCGCGCGCGCCGCTGACGATGCGGGCGTCGCGCGCGTGGGCGCGCATTGGGCGACCGAGCAGGTGCGCGACCTCGTGGACCACGGCGTCAGCGGCGTGCATTTTTACACGCTGAACCGCGCCGCCACGACCCGCAAAATTTACGAGACCCTGAACCTCTGAACGGAGCCGCTGACCATGACCAAGCCGAACAAACCCACCGCCTACACCACCGGCGACGCCGCGTTGGAGAAAAAAATCGACGAGCTGTTGCGCCTCGCCAACGTCAGCGCCGATTACGACAAATTCCGCGAGATGCTGGTGACGGTGCTGAAGTTCAACCAGGACCAGCCCGCGCCCGCCGATGTTTACCAGATGAACGTCGCGTTCAAGGAAATGCGTTACGCCAGCAAAGTTTTCCAACCCTACGCCGCCGACAAAAAAATCTGCATCTTCGGCTCCGCCCGCACCCAGCCGGCGGAAGGCGCTTACCGGGCCGCGCATGACTTCGCCCGGCTGATGGTGGACAGCGGCTACATGATTATCACCGGCGGCGGCCACGGCGTCATGGGCGCGGCGCAGGCGGGCGCGGGGCGCGAGCGCAGTTTCGCGCTGAACATCCAGTTGCCGTTCGAGCAGCGGCCCAACGCGACCATCAGCGGCGACGAAAAACTCATCACCTTCCGTTATTTTTTCACCCGCAAGCTGAACTTCATCAAGAACAGCGACGCCGTGGCGCTGTTCCCCGGCGGCTTCGGCACCATGGACGAGGGCTTCGAGGTCATCACACTGGTGCAGACCGGCAAGGCGCCGATCATGCCCATCGTGTTCGTGGACGAGCCGGGCGGCAATTTCTGGCGGACGTTCGAGCATTACCTGCACGAGCATTTGCTGCGCGACGGGGTGATTTCCAGGGACGATTTCAAGCTCATCAAATTCACCGACAACCTGGCGGAGGCGCAAAAGGAAATCCTGAATTTTTATTACAATTTCCACTCCTACCGCTACGTCGGCGACGAGTTGGTCATCCGCCTGCAACGCGAGGTACCGCCCGGCGCCATCCGCCGCCTGGAGGACGACTTCGCCGACATTCTCGACGAACCCGGCTCCATCCACATGAGCCGCGCCTTGCCGGAGGAAATCAACGAACCCGAACTGGCCGACCTGCCGCGCCTGTGCCTGAAATTCGACCGCCGCACCCACGGCCGTCTGCGCGAGTTGCTCGACCGGTTGAACCAATTTTAACTCCTGCCACGAAGACGCTAAGACGCCAAGCAATGACTGATCAAAAAAACATTTTGCATCCCGATATTGAAAGGCTGGCCAAACAAGTGGTTGACGCGGCCTTTAAAGTGCATTCAACCCTCGGCGCGGGATTGCTGGAATCCATTTATGAGCAGTGTCTGGTCATCGAATTAGACAAACGCGACATCAAGCTTGCCAGACAGGTTCCGCTGCCGGTGATTTATGACGGGCAGCGGATACCTGCCGATTTCCGGCTGGATTTGCTGGTGGCAAACCAAATCATCGTGGAAGTCAAATCCGTCGAGGCGCTGTTGCCGGTGCATCAATCCCAACTCCTGACGTACCTCAAATTATCCAATCTGCAATTGGGTTTTCTTATCAACTTTAACGTCCCTTTAATTAAACAAGGAATCAAACGAATCATCCAAAAAAACTTCGCGCCTTTGCGTCTTCGTGACCGGAGTTTCAAACCATAACTATGTTCAACAACATTATTTTCGACTGGTCAGGCACGCTGGTGGACGATTTGCCGGCGGTGCTGGACGCGACCAATAAAATCTTCACCCATTACGGCCGGCCGCCGCTGACGTTGACGGAATTTCGGGAAAAATTTTGCCTGCCCTTCACGGAATTTTACGCGCGCCACCTGCCGGAAGCGGCCATGACCGAGATTGACCGCAACTTCACGGACGCGTTCAAATTGCTGGAAGCGGACACCCCGCTGCTGCCGCACGCGAAAGAACTGCTGGATTATTGCCGCGCCGCGGGCCGCAAACTGTTTCTCCTGAGCAGCATCCACGCCGAGCATTACGCGGCGCAAGCGCCCCGGCTCGGCCTGGCGACATACTTCACCAAAGCCTGCGTGCAAGTCCGCGACAAACGCGAAGTCATCCACGCGCTGCTGGCGGAGTTCGACCTGGACCCGCGGGCCACGCTGTTCGTGGGCGACATGGAGCACGACATCGCCACCGCCCGACACGGCGGCGTCGCCAGTTGCGCCGTGCTGACCGGCTACAACACGCCGGCCATGCTGCAAGCCGCCGCGCCGGATTTGCTGTTCAACGATTTGCGCGAATTGCAAGAGTATCTCGTCCGGCAGTCCGCGCCGCTTGACGGCAGGCGCGACAAATAAAAAACCATGACGTCCGACCAAATTCACATCGACCGCCTCACCGTCAGCGCCCGCCTCGGCGTGACCGACGAGGAACGCGCCCAACCGCAGCGGCTGGAAGTGTCGCTGACCCTGACCCCGCCGTCGCTCGCTGCCGCCGCCGCCACCGATGACCTGGCGCTGACCGTGGATTATTTCCAAGTGTGCGAAACCGTCAAACACAGCGCCGGCGCGCGGCCCCGCCGGTTGCTTGAAACGCTGGCCGCGGACTTGTGCGCGGTGATTCTGACGGAGTTCAAGGTCAGCGCGGTCACGGTAGAAGTCCGCAAATTTATCATCCCGACCACCCGCTTTGTCAGCGTGACCATGACGCGGCACCGCTGATCATGGCGCCGGCGCGGCGGGGTCGGGTTGCGGCTCCTCGGTGTACATTGACAAATCGGTGATGCCGGCCTGCTTGGCGGCGTCCATCACCTTGACAAAAAAACCGAGCGGCACATCGGTGTCGGCTTTCAACGAGAAACCGGCCGCTGCCTGGGCTTTCCTGGCCTTGAGCGCCTCGCCCAGCCGCGCCAGCGGGATTTTTTCCTCGCCGAGATAAAGTTCCTGCGCCTTGGTGGCGTAAATCACGACCGGTTCCCGCGCCGGCGTTTCCGCCTGCGCGGCGGCGGATTCCGGCACCCGGATTTGCACCGCCGGCTCCGCTTTCTTGAAGGTGGTGGTGACGATGTAAAAAATCAGCAGCAGGCAAAACACGTCGATCAACGAAACCACGTTGATGACCGGCATCCGGCGACGTTTGGTGTAGAATTGCATGGCAGTGTCACCGGGCGGTTTTGGGTTTGTCACCGGCAGCGGACGCCGGTTGCAGGTAAAGTTTGGTCAGAAAATCCATGCACAGGCTTTCCATTTCCACCGCCAGCGCCTCGACCTTGCGGCTGTAGTAGCCGTGCATGATCAGCGCCGGGATGGCGATGGCCAGGCCGCTGACGGTGGCGTTCAACGCCTGGGAGATACCGAGCGCCATTTGCATGGTCTGCTTCGCCGCGCCAAGGTGGCCGACATCGGTGAAAATCACTATCATGCCGCTGACCGTGCCCATCAGCCCCAGCAACGGCGCGATGCCGACGATGATTTCCAGCAGCACCAGGCCGCGCTCCAATTGCACCACCTCGGCCCGCGCGCGCACCTGCACCGCCTCCGCGTTTTCCGCCTTCGACCACGGCAGGTGCTCCAGGCAGACGCGCACCAGCCGCGCCATGGTGCTGTCGCCGACGCCAATCATGGCGGCGATGGGTTCCAGCGGCTGGCCGCTGTGGTAGGAGAGCAACATGCGGTACAGGTAATCGGGGATAACCCTGGCGCGGCGCAAGGCGACACCGCGCTCCAGGATGAAGGCCAGCGCGACCAGCGAGGTGAGCGACAGCGGCACCATAGCCCAGCCGCCGTCATGAAAAAATTTGGCGATGTTGCGAAGAATGTCCATGCCGATTTAAAATAGGGCAACGAGGGCATTTTAAAACTCAAATCTCAAAACCAGACCGTCAGCCCGTTTTGAGTTTTAATAAATACTAAAATTCACATCGTCCCAAAACCCGTCGCCCATCTTTTCCCGCATACTCGCCGAAAACGGCTCCAACTGGCCGCTGACCTCAAGGATAGAGCGGCGGGAAATCGCCACCAACACGCTATTGTCCCGCCCGTCGGTAATTTGCAGATTCACGATGGTGCCGTCCGCCCGCACGTAAAATTTGATGTTCACCGTGCCGATGTTCAGCAGCCCCGTGTCCATGTGCACATACTGATACCAGCGCGAGCCGATGGCCCGGTACAACTTGACCTTGTAACGCCCCTCCTCGGTCTCGCGCACCGCGATGGAAGTCCCGTCAGTGTCAGCGGCGCCGCCAGACATCCGGCTGGCGAGGCGTGAGGTGGCAAAACTCGCCGCCGGTCGCGCGTCCGCGGGCGGGCGGGCGGCGATGGCGGTTGGACTGACCGTGCGTGGCGTCGCTTGGTCGCCCGTGCTGGACTGGTCGGCGGGGCGCACGGTCACGCCGGATTTCCGTTGTTGCTCCGCCCGCTGATTGTCAGGCTTGGGTTGCCGCGCCGGCGGCGGGGGGGGCGGCGGCACGGGCGGCGACGGCGTGGCGTTCGGCGCGTAACGCTGATTCTGCAAATCCTGACCGGGAATGTCCCGGCCCGGATTATTCGGCACCTGCGGGTTGCCCTGGCCGGGCGTGAGACTGGCCGCGCGCGTGTTGCGGTCGCCCTCGAACGGGGTGTTCTGCACTGGCTGGTCGGTCGGGATGGATTGCTCGGTGTCGATGATTTTGGTCTCGCGATCCGTCGGTGCCGACCGCACGGTCAGCGTCATTTCCTGGTCGCTCGACAAATCGGGCGCGCCAAAATCGATGAACAGCGGCGCAAAAAAGGAGGAGAACGCCAGCAGCAGCAAAAACATGTGCAGCAGCAGCGAAAGGCCGATGAACAGCAAAAAATGTTTAAAGTTCACAACTACAGCTTCATCCATCCCCGGCGGCAGCCGTCCGCCCGGCAATCATTTTCAAGCCTCCGCCAACCGGTCGGCCAGCGCCTGTTTCAGCGCCGCGACGGTGGCCGGTTGCCGGGCGGAGACCGGCACGATGGGCCGGCGGAATTGCCGCTTGAACTCCTTCAACCGCGCCGCCGCCTCCGGCAAATCCATCTTGTTCGCCGCGATGAGGAATGGCCGCTGCGCCAGATTCTCGTCATACAACTTCAACTCCGTCCGCAATTGACGGTAATCCGCCGCCGGCTCGCGCCCCTCCGTGCCCGCCATGTCCAGCACGAACACCAGCAGCCGGCAACGCTCGATGTGCCGCAGGAAATCGTGCCCCAGCCCGACGCCCGCGTGCGCGCCCTCAATCAAGCCGGGGATGTCCGCCACGTTGAAGCGCCGGTAATCGCCGGCCTCGACCTGGCCGATGACCGGGGTCAGGGTGGTGAACGGATACGGCGCGATTTTCGGATGGGCGCGGGACAGCGCCGCCAGCAGGCTCGACTTGCCCGCGTTCGGGAACCCCACCAGCCCGACCTCCGCGATGGATTTCAGCTCGAAGTAATACTGCTTCATCTCTCCGGGCAACCCCAGCTCCCGGCGGCGCGGCGCCTGGTTGACCGAGCTTTTGAAATGAATATTGCCGCGCCCGCCGCGCCCGCCCGCGGCCAGCACCAAACGCTGCCCCGGCTCCACCATATCGGCGGCCACCTCGCCCAGCGCCAAGTCCGCCGCGCGCTCGAAATCCTCCGCGGCGGTCGGCAGGTAATACACCAGCGTGCCCGGCGGCACCTTGATTAACAACGCGCGGGCGCTCTTGCCGGTCTTCATCGCGCCCTGACCGTTGGCGCCCTTGCCCGCGTACTGGTGCGGCTGGTACTTCAAGTGCTGCAAATTGTTCAGTTGCGCGTCCACCTCCAGCACCACATCGCCGCCCTGGCCGCCGTCGCCGCCGTCCGGGCCACCTCTGGGCACGTACTTCTCGCGGCGGAAACTGCTGCAACCGTCGCCGCCCTTGCCGGCCTTGGCCCATACTCTGACTCGGTCAACAAACATGGGGGGAGTGTAGTGAGGCGAAACGCAAAACTCAAATCTCAAATCTGCGGCGGGGATTGTTTTCACCACGAAGACACGAAGGGCTACAGTTTGTTTATTTTTATAAACTGTCTCCCTTCGTGCCTTCGTGGTGAAAAATTCCTGATGTCCTTCGCTGCCGTTCACGCTAAAGTCCTTTCCCTATGACCGACTTGCCGCGACAAAAAATCCTCATCATCGACGACGAGACCGACGTGCATTACTCCTTCGAGCGCCTGCTCGCCAAGGACCACGTCAACGTCCTCGCCGCCGCCAACGGCGCTGACGGTCTGCACATGGTGCAGAAAGAACAACCCGACATCGTGGTCATGGACATCCGCCTGGGCCGCGAGAACGGCCTCGACGTGCTGCGCCAAATCCGCCAGGCCAGGCCGCGCCAAATCGTCATCATGATGACCGCCTACGGCACCTCGCAAACCGCCATCGAGGCCATGAAACTCGGCGCGTTCGACTACACGCTCAAGCCGTTTGAAATCCCGCAACTCAAGGACCTGCTCCGCCGCGCCCTCCGCGCCGCGCGGGAACTCAGCGCCGACAATGTCCTCACCGTCAGCGCCGGCACGGACAGCGGCGGCATCATCGGCTCATCGTCAGCGATGCAACAAATTTACAAACTCATCGGCCAGGTCGCCCCCACCGACGCCACCGTGCTGGTCACCGGCGAGAGCGGCACCGGCAAGGAACTCGTCGCCCACGCCATCCACGCCAACAGCAAACGCGACCGCGCGCTGTTCATGGCCATCAACTGCGCCGCCATCCCCGAAGCCCTGCTGGAGAGCGAGTTGTTCGGCCACGAGAAAGGCGCCTTCACCGGCGCGCTGGCGCAACGCCTCGGCCGCTTCGAGCAATGCGACGGCGGCACGCTGTTCCTCGACGAAATCGGCGAGATGCCGCTGGGCGTGCAAGCCAAGCTGTTGCGCGTCTTGCAGGACGGCGAGGTGTTGCGCGTCGGCGGCCGCCAACCGGTCAGGGTCAGCGTCCGCATCATCGCCGCCACCAACCGCGACCTGGGGGCGTCCGCGCGCAACAAGGAATTCCGCGAGGATTTGTTCTACCGGCTGAACGTGTTCAGCATCAACCTGCCGCCGCTGCGGATGCGGAGCGGCGACGTCAGCGGATTGGTCACCTTCTTCATGCGCAAATGGCGCCAGCGCAATCACGGCGGCCCGGTGAAAATCTCCGCCGACGCGCTGGCCGTCCTCACCGCCTACCACTGGCCCGGCAACGTGCGCGAATTGGAAAACAGCATCCAGCGCGCCGCCATCCTCGCCGGCGGCAACACCATCACACCGAAGGATTTGCCGCCGGAGATGACCGGTGGTTTTTGAACCGCGGAGACGCTAAATATTTTTATTCACCACCAAGACCCGAAGGCACGAAGGATTTTTTGCTTAACCTTCGTGCCTTCGTGTCTTCGTGGTGCAAACGTATCGGCCGCCTCTTGACCCCGGCGCGGCGCGGGAGACGCGGATTATCAACCCCCAACCGTCAACGCAAATTCCACCCGCCGCTGACGATGAGGTTGGCGCCGGTAAGGTAGCCGCTGGCCGGTTTAATGAGAAACTCGACCGCGTTCCAGACATCGTCCGCGGTGCCGAAGCGGCCGGCGGGTATCGCGCCGGGGTCGGGCAACTCCCGGCTGTTGTCCAGGTAGCCGGGCGAAATCATGTTGACGGTGACGCCGCGCCCGGCGGCCTCGCGGGCGAAGGATTTGGTCAGCATCAACGCGCCGGTCTTGCCAAGGTGGTAGCTGATGGCCAAGTCGCGCGCGCCGACCCGTTCGCAGCCGGCGTCGCCGAGGTTGATGACGCGGCCGTTGGCCGCCTTCCCCAGGTGCGGCAGCGCGGCGCGGGTGGTGAAGAACACGGCGGTGGCGGTGCTGTTGAGGCCCTCGAACCACTCGTCCGCTGACAGTGTGGCGAGGGGTTTGGCGTGATAAACGCCGCTGTTGTTGATCAGCAGGTCGAGCTGGCGGAACCTGGCGATGACTTCGCCGACCATGCGTTGCGCTTCCGCTTCGACGGCCAGGTCGGCCTGGAACGCGGCGGCGGTGGCGCCGCCGGCGGTGAGGCTTTGCACCAGCGCGGCGGCGGCCCGCCCGCTATGGCGGTAGTGCGCGGCGACGGCCCAGCCGTGTTGCGCGAGGCGCCTGGCCAGCGCGGCGCCGAGTCCCCCGGCGCTGCCGGTGACGAGGGCGACGGGCGGTTTCATTTGGCCGTCTCCAGACTGCGGCGGAGCCGGCGCGGTTGTGCGGAGTTGTGCATGGCGCCACAACCTAGCATGGAATCGTGGTCATGGGAATGCCGGAGGCGGCTGGCGGCGCGTGTTTTAACATTGAGCTTCCCCCGCGCCAGCCCTAGCTTGGGGAGCTTATGCCACAGCACGTCCAGCTCTACGACACCATGACCCGCGGCGTGAGGAATGTCAGCGCCGCTGACGGTGCGACGGTGCGGTTCTATTGTTGCGGGCCGACGGTTTACGGCCCGGCGCACATCGGCAACTTCCGCACGTTCGTGTCGCAGGATGTGTTGCGCCGCGTGCTGGAGCTGGCGGGCTGGCGCACCAAACACGTCCGCAACCTCACCGACGTGGACGACAAGACCATTCGCCAGTCGCAGGCGGTCGGCGAGCTGCTGACGGTCTTCACCGACCGCTGGCGCGAGTTGTTCCGCGCCGATTGCGCGGCGCTGAACCTGTTGCCGCCGCATGTCGAGCCGGGCGCGGTCGCGCACATTCCGCAGCAAATCGCGCTGGTCGAAACGTTGCTGGCGAAAAACCACGCCTACCGCACCGACGACGGCTCGGTGTGGTTCCGCCTCGCCTCCTTCCCGGACTACGGCAAGCTCTCGCGCGTGCAAGAACGCGAGCTGGCCGCCGGGGCGAGCGGCGCGGCCACCGTCAGCGGCCGGAATCTGGCGGACGAATACGAGCGCGAGTCGCTGGCCGATTTCGCGCTGTGGAAGGCGCGCAAGCCCGCTGACGGTGACAATTTCTGGCGCGCGCCGTGGGGTGAGGGGCGGCCGGGCTGGCACTTGGAGTGCAGTTGCATGAGTATGCGCTATCTGGGCGAGTCGTTCGACTTGCACGGCGGCGGGGTGGATTTGATTTTTCCGCATCACGAGAACGAAAACGCCCAGAGCGAGGCGGCGACCGGCCGGCCGTTCGCCGCGCACTGGTTTCACACCAATCATCTGCTGGTTGAAAACCGCAAGATGAGCAAGAGCGAGGGCAACCTCTACACGCTGGCGGATTTGCAACGCCGGGGCTTTACCCCGATGGAGACGCGCTACGTGCTGCTGGCCGGCAAATACAGCCAGCCGCTGAACTTCACGCTGGAGTCGCTGGCCGCGGCGCGGGTCGCGTTGAAAAAACTCGCCCGGGCCGCCGCGGCACTGTCAGCGGGCGCGCCGGCGCTTGACTATGAACAACTCGTCAACCGGGCCGCGGCACTGTCAGCGGACAACCCGTTTCACCCCGCGTGGGCGGCGTTGCAAAACGACCTCAACGTCAGCGCGGCGCTCGGCCGCACCTTCGTCGCGCTCAAGGACGCCGGCCGATTCGCCGACCCACCGGCAGCCTGGCTCGGCTTCCAGCGCGTCATCGGCGCCCTCGGCCTCACCCTGCCGCCCGCTGACGATGACCCCGTCGCTGACGCTGTGCCCGCCGAGGTGCGCGATTTGGCGGCCCAACGCTGGGCGGCGAAAAAAGAACAACACTGGCAACTCGCCGACCAATGCCGCGCCCGACTCGCCGCCCTCGGCTGGACCATGCAGGATGCCAAGGACAGCTACAAGCTCGTCCGCGCCGGGGATATAAAGAATTTGTCAAAAAATGAAGACTGAGTGTTTTATCATGAAGGAAGACCAGGTGCCACCGCGCGATTCACGCTGACCATAACCATTAAAAGGCGCTCAAATGAATGATCTTCCCAATTTGATTTACGTGCTGGCCGATGATATGGGCTATGGGGATGTTTCCGCGTTTAACGAAAACGCGGGATTTAAAACCCCCAATTTCGATCAAATGTGCGCTGATGGACTTGCCTTTCATGATGCCCATGCAAGTTCTGCCGTTTGTACTCCTTCCCGTTACAGTATTCTTACCGGACGGTATAACTGGCGGTCCAGACTCAAGCGTGATGTGCAGAGCGGTTATTCGCCCGCTCTCATCGAAAAAGATCTCATGACCATAGGCGATTTATTCAGGCAAAATGGTTATAAAACCATGACGGTCGGTAAATGGCATCTTGGAATGGATTTTGCAAAAGAAGAAACCTTTCAGTTCATGAGCGGCTATGAGACATGCCCGGGCATTAACTATGCCGGAAAAATAGCAAACAGCCCCGTTACCAGAGGTTTTGATTATTTTTACGGCATCAGCGCATCCCTGGACATGGCGCCGTATATTTATATTGAAAACGATCGTTTTACCCAGCTGCCGGATCATGAAACCGCGAATACGGGGAAACAATTCTGGCGGAAGGGACCAACGGCTCCCGATTTCGTTCATCAGGATGTGCTGCCTCATCTTACAAAAAAAGCATTGAAGCTGATTGAAGAAAACAAGGGTCAACCGTTTTTTCTGTACTTCCCGCTTCCCGCGCCGCATACCCCCATATTGCCATTGCCGCAATTCCGAGGCAAATCCCATGTCAATGAATACGGTGATTTTGTTCTTCAATGTGATGATGTTATCGGGCAGATCACAAACAAGTTAAAAGAACTCAATCTTTATAATAATACCATTCTTATTTATACTTCAGACAACGGCTGTTCCCCCATGGCTGATTTTAAGGAACTGCTAGCGGCCGGACATAATCCCAGTTATATATTTAGGGGACATAAAGCGGATATCTATGAAGGCGGACATCGAATTCCGCTGATTGTCCGTTGGCCCGCGCGGATCAAGGCGGGGGGTAATTGTGAAGAGTTGGTTTGCCTGTCGGATTTTATGGCAACCATGGCGGATTATTTCGGAACCAAGCTGCCGGAATCGGCGGGAGTTGATAGTGTTAGTAATTTGCCACTCTGGTTGGATCCCGCCGGTACTGCGGTACGAGAAGATGTGGTTCATCAGAGTATTAACGGTTCGCTTTCAATCCGGAAAGGAAAATTCAAATTGGAATTGTGCCCGGGATCCGGCGGCTGGTCTTATCCCGCGCCGGGAAAAGAAACCCCCGACATGCCTAAATTTCAGCTTTATAATTTAGAAGATGATATTGGTGAAAAAATCAATATTATCGAACAACATCCTGCTATTGCCGAAAGGCTCAAAAAAATCCTGGCCGCTTATGTGCGTAACGGTCGCAGCACACCCGGACCAAAACAGAAGAATACCGGTGAAGAGATTTGGGACGCCGTGAAATGGCTGGAACAATACCCGTGAACTCCGGGATTTAGAAGACGTACGTCTTTCCCTTTTCAGAAAAATTTGTTTAACAGCGCCAAGTAATCGCTGACAGTGACTACTGTTCTCCCAACCCCACCGGCAGCGGCGACTTCACCAGCGGTGACCGCATTGTCAGCAACGACAGCACATGGAATTTCGATAAAGACAGCCACGTCAACAACAGCGATAACAAAGGCAGATTTTTTGGCTTCGTATTAGATAGTGTAGTCACAAGATTTGAGTCCAGAGGAAAATACAGCGGATTTGGACCGCGGCCAAATAGGAAGAAGTACGCTTGGCATAGCGTGTAGCAATGCCGCGCCAACCCTTGAGCTGCATGAAGGCGTTTTCGACCAAGTGACGTAACTTATACAGGTATTGGTCATAATCTCGCTGTTCTTTGCGGTGCTTCCTGGGTGGAATCACGGGATCGGTGTTGTGTTGTTGGGCCTGTTCGACAATGGCATTGGTATCGTAGCCGCGGTCGGCAATCAGATGTGCGGCGGCAACGCCGGCGGTCAGGGCTGCAGCTTGTGTGCAATCCGCCACGGGACCTGCTGTAACAAGGACTCGCAGCGGCAGACCATGCGCATCCACGGCCAGATGTATTTTTGAATTGAGCCCCCTTTAGTGATGCCCATATCCTGGTTACCGCCCCTGGCCCCGGTGCCGTGCTGATGCACCTTGACGTGCAAAGCGTCGATCATCAATCACTCGAAATCCGGCTCTTGGATCAGGGCATTTAACAGACGTTCCCAACGCCCGGCGTCCCGCCACCGGATGAAACGCCGGTGAGTGTTGCTCCAGCCGCCGTAATCCGGCGGCAAATCACGCCATGGTGCCCCGGTGCGCAAGATCCACAGCACCGCGTTGATAAACCGCCGGTTGTCTTGGGCAATCCCGCCCCATTGACCGCGCTCGCCGGGCAGGTGCGGTTTTAAGATCGCCCATACCCGGTCACTGATGTCATGTCGATGATAGTCTGCC
>JAISDC010000256.1 GCA_031265105.1 Verrucomicrobiales bacterium | reverse complement strand
TGCCAGACAGTTGATTTCGCGTCACGCATAACGGCTCGTCACTCAGCCGACAAATAGGAGCGCGCCGGCACGAAATCGCCGCGCAGGACATAAATCCGTTCCCGGCCATGGTCCTTGATGGTGAATTTTTTCAGCGCCCAATCGACCTGGTCGTCTTTCTCCGCCGTCACCAGCAAAAAGTAATCGCCGGCGGGAAAATCGTCCCGGTGCTGTTCCAAATTCTTTAATTCCGCGGTGCCGTCAACCGTCAGCTTCAGCCGGATTTTGACAAAATCCCTGGGCGCGCCCAGCAAGTCGTCCATGAAACGCCCGGTTACCTGTTGCAGCCGCTCGTCCAACTCCGCCAGCCGCGCCTCATACTGCCGTACTTCCAACTGGTAGGAGGAAATGTCAGCCTCCGCCGCGGCCTGGTCATCCCGCAGCTTGGCCAACTGTTCCTTGACGCCCTCGATTTTCGGCCCCGGTTGCTGGCGAATGGCTTGCGATTTATCCTTCATGGAACCCAGCCGCTGTTGCCAGTCCTCCTGGTATTGCTGCCACTCCGCCAGCAGGCGCTCGGCAAACTTGCGCTCGTCCTCCACTTTGACCGCCTTGTTCGCGCCGTACAACGCCAGCTTGAAGGCGTTCACTGACACGTCAATGGAATCAATCTCCCGGTTGCGCTGGTAAACAACCCCCAACTGGCCGGCCCGCTCAATCAATCGCCGCTGATACTGCTCCTTGGTGTCCGCGTATTCCTCGTCCAGCGCCGTCCCCTGCTTCAGCCACAAATCATTCAGCGCGTCGTTGCTTTGGGCGATAAAGCCGGGAATCTGCGCGTTCAGGCGCTCCATCTCGCCTTTCAGCAAGCGCCGGCGCTCCAGTTTCCCGGCCAAATCCGCCCGCGCCGCGGCCAGGTTATTCTGCACCTCATTAAGTTCCAAATTAATCGGCGCCAGCCGCCGGCGGTAATCGGCACGCAGCAAATCCACCTTGCCCGTGAAATTATAAATCACCGCCGGTTGATCGGTAATCTTGAGTTCGCCGACATTCACGTGGAAGGTCACCCGGGTTTCCCGCGCGAGCCAGATCACCAGGCACACCGCGCCAATCAGCAGCAACATTCCGCCGGCCGCCCATAATTGCCACGGCCTGGCCGGTTTGTATCGGTGACGCGCGGGCAGCGGCGTCTCGGGCAGGTCAACCTTTGGCCGTAATTTGCCGGGCCGTCGCTCCGGCCGGTTCGCTGAGGATTTGTTAGCCATGATTTTGCGCCTGTGGATACGACCCGAGGACTTTCAGCCACAGGGTCTTTTTTTGGATCAACGCGAACGCCCGGCGCAACTTCGGTTGCTGACAGTGACCGTTCACGTCCACGAAAAACAGATACTCCCACTCCTTGTGCGCGGACGGGCGCGACTCGATTTTCTGCAAATTGATCCGGTGCTCGGCGAACAGCTTGAGCACATCGTTCAGCGAGCCGATTTCATGCGGCACCGCGAACAGCAAACTGGTCTTGTCATCGCCCGACGGCGCGGGCAGCTGGCGGCTTAAAATCACGAACCGCGTCTGGTTGCGCGCCACGTCCTGAATATTCGTGTGCCATACTTTCAACCCGTACAACTTCGCCGCGAACGCGCTGGCAATCGCGCCGCTGTCAGCGTCCTGCTTGGCCAGTTGCGCGGCTTGCGACGTGCTGCTGGTCTCCAGTTGCTCCGCGTTCGGCAAGTGCCGCAACAACCATTGCCGGCACTGGCCGAGCGCTTGCGGGTGCGAGTAAATTTTTTTGAGGTCACCGTCAGCGGTGTCCGCGGCGGCGGCCAGCACATGCCGGATGCGCTGGTAAATCTCGCCGCAAATCACCAAGTCGGTGTTCATCAGCATGTCCAGCGTGGCGCTGACGCCGCCTTCGATGGAATTGGCGACCGGCACCACGCAGGCGTCGGCCTCGCCGCAGGAGAGCAGCGCGAACACTTCGGGGATGGAACGGCACGGCACGAAGCGGTCGCTCGACCCGAACCGTTCCAACGCCGATTGGTGACTGTAAGTGCCCGCCGGCCCGAGATAACCCACCGTCAGCCGCTTCTGCCGCGCGCGCGACGCCGACAAAATCTCGCGGTAAATCGCCCGCAGCGCCGTGTGGTCCAGCGGGCCGCGATTCCGTTTCACCAACTGCCGCAGCAAAATTTCCTCCCGGTGCGGCGCGAACACCGCCGACCCGGAGGCGCGCTTGATGGCGCCGACCTGTTCCGACAACCCCGTGCGCTCGTTCAACAAACGCAGCAGGTCACGGTCAGTGGCGTCAATTTTCCGCCGCAACTGAGCCAGGCTCATCGTGTCTTTCTTCGTGGTCTTCAAGTTCTTCATGCGTCTCGGTCCCGTCCATTCCCGTCAAGTCCGCGTCATGCGGCGCCGACTCATCGTCAGCGACCGGTTCCGCCGCCGGCGCCGACAGGCCGGGCTGCGCCGCCCCGTTGTCCTCGCCGCTGACGGTGGCCACCTTGCCGTTTGCATCGATAAACTCCGCCTGTCCTTCCGGCGTTTTCTTCGCCTCCGGCAGCTTGACCCGTTTCAACTCCTCCACATTCGGCAAATCATTCAAATCGCGCAATCCGAAATGTTCGAGAAAAAATTCGGTCGTCTCGTAAATCAAGGGCCGCCCCGGCACATCCGCCCGTCCCGCCACGCGCACAATGCCGCGGTCCACCAGCGTTTCCAGCACGCCGCCCGCCGCCACGCCGCGCACCGCCTCGATTTCCGCGCGGGAAATCGGCTGCCGGTAAGCGACAATCGCCAGCGTCTCCAGGGCCGGCTGACTCAGCCGCGGCGCGCGCGCCACCTCAAACATGGCCCGCACCCACGGCGCGTACATCTCCCGCGTCGCCATGCGAAAGCCGCCCGCCAGTTCCTGCACCGACAAACCGCGCGGCTCCAGTTCCACGCGCAACCGCTCGATAGCCTCCAGCACTTGCGCCTCCCCGGCATCGGCAAAGTCGCGCGCCGTCGCGTCTTCCGCCGCGCCCTGCCGCACCAGCCTGGTCAATTCCTCCAGCTTCAGCGGCTTGTTGGCCGTGAACAAAATCGTCTCCGCGATGCGTATCAATTCCAGCATAACTTAAATCCCCGCCCCACCGTCAGCGACGGCCTCAGTGTCAGCGTCCACCGTCCCGCCGAATCCTGGCGCCAGCGGCGACGAATTATACGTCGGTTCCGCGCATTGTTGCAACGCCGGAGCCAGATCGGGACGCACCAGTTCAATCTCGCCAAATGACTCGCTTTGCCGCACCCGGATTTGCTTCAAACGCACCAACTCCAGCACCGCCAAGAACGTCACCGCCAGTTCCGCCCGCGAGCAATACTCGGCGAACAAGGTCGAGAATGGCAGCGTGCCCTCGTCCTCGATGCGGCGCAAAATAAGCTCAATCTTCTGGCTGACCGTGAACTGCTCCGCCTCGATTTCCTTGAAGCCTTGCTGTTCCCGGATGCGTTGCAAAATTTTCTGGAACGCCTTGACCAGGTCCAGCGTGGAAACCGCGCCGAGCGCCGGCCGCTCCGGCTTCGGCAAATCGGGCGGCACGTCGCGATGGAACAATTTTTCCTGCAATTGCTGCCGGTCGCTCAATTCCGCCGCCGCGTCCTTGAATTTTTTGTACTCCACCAACTGCCGGATTAATTCCAAGCGCGGATCCTCGCCGTCCTCCTCCTCGTCGATTGGCAACTGCTGGTCAACCGGCAGCAGCGTGCGGCTCTTGAGATACACCAGGGTCGCGGCAATCACCAAAAACTCGCCCGCCACCTCGATTTCCATCCGCTCCAGCGAATCAATATACGCCAGATACTGATCGCAAATCTTGCCCAGCTCCACCGCGTAAATGTCAACTTCCTCTTTCTTGATCAGATACAGCAGCAAGTCCAGCGGCCCTTCAAACACGGGCAGCCGCACCTTCCAATCCGCTGTGGCCAAATCCATCATGATGAAAATTTCAGCCGCGGATGCCCACGGCCTTTCTCGCCCGCTCCACCACCGTCAGCGCGTACCGCCGCGCGGCGGCCTCGCCGGCGGCCAGTATCTCGTCAACCAGGCGCGGTTGCGCCGCCAGCTCGGCCCGCCGCGCGCGCATCGGCGCGAAATAATCCCACAGCCAGACAAACAACTGCTGCTTGTAATCGCCGTATCCCGTGCCGCCCTGCCGCATCGACGCCGTCATGGCGTCCACCTCCGCCGCGCCGACGACACACCTGGCCAGCGCCAAAATCGCCGAGTCTGCAATCGGTTTCGGCTCCGCCACCGGAGTCGAGTCGGTCTTGATGGACATCACCTTCTTGCGAAACTCCTTCTCCGGCGCGAAAATCTCGATGGTGTTGTGATAGGACTTCGACATCTTTTGCCCGTCCAGCCCCGGCAGCACGGCGGTTTCCTCGCGAATCGCCGCCTCGGGAATCCTGAATGTCTCGCCGAACGTCTCGTTGAACTTGGCGGCGATGTCGCGCGTCACCTCCAGATGCTGTTTCTGGTCCTTGCCCACCGGCACACGGTCAGCGTCGTACAGCAGGATGTCCGCCGCCATCAGCACCGGATAGGAAAATAACCCATTGTTAGGTGAAAACCCCTTCGCCAGCTTGTCCTTGTAACTGTGGCAGCGCTCCAGCAAGCCGACCGGCGTCACAATCGACAGATACCACGCCAACTCATGCACCTCCGGCACCGCGCTCTGGCGGAAAAACACCGTCCGCGCCGGGTCCAGCCCGCACGCCAGGAAATCCAGCGCCACCCCGCGCACCCGCTCCCGGAGCAAGGCCGACTCGCTGCTGGTGGTCAGCGCGTGATAATCCGCGATGAAATAATAACACTCCCCTTGCCGCTGCAACTCAACGGCGGGTTGCATCATGCCGAAATAATTGCCCAGATGCAGCGTGCCCGAAGGCTGGATTCCCGATAAAATTCTCATAATGGCGAAACCATGACATTAAAAGAGACCACGCGCGGTTTCTAGAACTAATTTTGAAAGTTTGTTGAGTTCCGCGGCACTGCGCCAACTTACCCAAACTCAACAAACCCACACAAACTTTTCCCCCTTAATACCGCGCCGTGTATTTCCCGCCGGCGGGCAAGTCCAACTCATAACCGTCACCGTCAGCGGCCGCGCGAATGGCGATGGCGTTCGCGCAGGTCGGGCGGCGGGCGCCGCGAATGACCAGCGTGGCGGGGCCGGCGGCGGCGGTTTCCACGGTAACCTCACCGTCAGCGGCGCGCACCTTGATGTCACCGTTCGGGGTTGGCACGGAACCTTCCATCCAGGCGAGACCGCCGAGCTTCGGCTCGATGCGCGCGCGGGCGTAACCGGGCGCTGACGGTGTCACGCCGAGGAAATATTTGCCTAACAAATATAGCGGGCTGGCGCCCCAGGCGTGGCACAGGCTTTTGCCGAACGGCCGGCCGTACATGGCGTAATGCTCCGCGCCGGCCTGGGTCGGGTCGTAGGTTTCCCAGAACGAGGTCGCGCCGAGCCGCAGCATCCCGCCCCAGTAATTTTTGATTTCGCCGAGCACGTGCCGCTGCTGGCCGGCGCGGCACAGCGCCTCCAGTTCGTAGAAACGCATGTAGGGCGTGGTGATTTTTTGCGCGCGCTCGTTGAGCAGGACGTTGGTCTTGACCGCCTCGGCGCGGCGCGCGTCGAGGTAGCCGAAGCTCAGCGCGAACATGTTGGCGTATTTGGTGACGTCGCGCCGGAGCGCGCCGTTGACGCGGTTGTGGACGAGCGCGCCCTGCTGCTCGTCCCAGAACACCGTCAGCGTCAGCTCGCGCAGGTCGTCGGCGAGCCGCTGATAGTGGCCCGCGCGGTCGGCGTCGCCCAGCAGCCGCGCGCACAGCGCCACGGTCTCCAGGCTGCGGCACAGCAAAATTTGCTCGAACGAAATCTCGCCGCGCTTGTCCATCGGCGCCCAGTCGATGAACACCCAGTCGTCGGGCCGGCCCTCGACCATGCCGCTGCCGTTGCGCCGCGCGAGGCAAAATTCCATCAGCGTCAGCAGCTTCGGATAAATCTGCGCGAGAAAGTCACGGTCAGCGGTGTGCTGGTAGTAATCGTAAATGCCGATGAACCAGTAAAACGAGTAGTCGAGGATGGTGTTGAGATGCTGCTCGACCGGGTCGCCGCCGCGCAACGCCCAGGTGGTGCGTTTGACCAGCGCATTATCGAAGAACAAATAGTAGTTCATCAGGTAGCTCTGGTAGGCGTCGCCGCTCCACGCCCAGCGGTCGCGCTTGATGCCGTCGAGAAACAACTCGCGCGAGGAGAGATGCAGCGTGTCGGCCGCCGTGTCCCAGACGCGGTTGAGTTCATCGTCAGCGCAGCGGAACGCGCCGCGGCGCGGGACGGGCAGGTATTCGTGCAGCATGGATACGTCGTCCACCGTCAGCGGGCGGTTCCACGTCAGCCGGACAAAGCGGAAGGCGCGCGAGTGCGGCGACACGAAGTCACCGGCGGCGTCCGCGAATTGGAAATCGTCCCACGTCTCCGCCTCGTCGCCGGCGGCCGCTTCCTCCGCGGATTCGCCGTAAACGGCGCGCAACGAGCCGCTGCCGCTGACATTGTGCAACTTGAGATAGCCGAAAGTTTCCCGGCCGAAATCCACGGTCAGCGCCTGGCCGGCCCGGCTGACGCTGACGGCGGCTTGCGGCGCGGTGGCGAGTTTAAACCGGTCAGGCCGGTCGTCCGGCGCGGCGAAGTCCCCGCTGTCCGCCGGCTCGCTGCGGTGATTTTGCCGCGACGCCGACCATGACCGGTCGCTGCCGATGAGCCGGCCCCGCGCCAGCACGGCGGGAAAAGTATCGGGATTATAGACGCGCAGAAAAAGGTGATGCGCCCCCTTACCCAGCGTGAGCACGCGGTCGGCGGTCGGCTGGCCGTCAATCATCGCGAAACACTCGCCCTGCGCGCTGATGGTCACGGTGTCAGTATCAGCGAGGGTGAACCTTTTCTCGAACACCACAATTTGCGCGGGCCGGTCGAGCCGCCAGAACGGCGGATTGGGCTGGCCGCGCTCGGTGCGCCGGTTCATCACCCGCGCGCCCAGCCACAATTCAAAATCTCCGGGCAACCAAATCCAGCGGGCATGATGATTCATAAAGCCGCCGATTGTGCGACCCCGTGGAAATTTTGCAAGCGCCACCGTCAGCGCGCGGCCGGCCGCCGCATCAGCACCAGCAGCGGCAGCATCAGCGCCGGGGCGAGCGCGGAAAGCGCCAGGCCCCAGGCCAGATTGGCGCAGTCCGCCGCCCAGCCGACCACCCACGGCATGAAGATGCCGCCCGCGTTGCCGAGCGCGGCGAGCAGGCCGAACATGCTCGCGCCGCCCGCCGGATAACGGTTCGCGCACACCGCCAGCGTCGTCGGCCACAGGCAACTGCCGGTGAAGCCGACCAGCACGCACGCGGTCAGCGCCGCCGCCGGCCACGGCAAAAAGGAGCCGCCCAGGAACAGCGCCGCCGACAGCGCGCAGCCCCAGCCCATCAGTGAATATTCATCCGCGCATTTCCCCAGCGCGCCGACCAGCATCCGCCCCAGCGCCATCATCAGCGAGAAGGCGAGGAACGCCCCGCCGCTGACGGTGAGTGAAAAGTTCAGCCGCGTCTCCGCGTAAGCGGGCAGCCATTGCGCCATGCCGGCCTCGGTCGCGCCGCCCAGGAAAATCGCGCCCAGCGCCAGCACGAACCATTTCTTCCGCAGCAGCGTCCGCAGCCGCGCGCGCTCACCGCCGGCGGCGAGCGCCGGGAAGCGCAGCGGCAGGAACAGCGCGAACAACACCGCCGGCAACGGCAGCAGCAGCCAGCACGCGCCGCCCCAACTCACGCCGGCCTTGATGAACAGCGTGCCGGCCAGAATCGTCACCACCGCGCCGACGCAGTAGAACGAGTGCAGCCAGTTCAACGCGGCGGTGCGGCGCGCGGGGTTGAGCACGGCCACAATCGGACTGAGCACCATGTCCATGATGCCGCTGCCCGCGCCGAGGAAAAACAACGCCACGGTCAGCGCCGCGTAATCGCGCGCCAGCGCCGCCGCCGCCAGCGCCAGCGCAATCAGCGCGCTGGCGACCAGCGTGAACAACTTGGCGCCCAGCCGGTCGGCGAGCGGGCCGGTGATTAAAATGCCGATCACCAGCCCCGCGAACACGCTCGCGCCGAGGCGGCCGAGTTGTTCCTGGGTCAGGCCGTGCGCGCCGCCGAAGACACCGCTGATGGTGGTGAGATAGACCGGCAGCAGATTGATGCCGATGGACAGCGCCATCATCGCGGCGTAACACAGCGCGGTCAGCAATTGCGGGTGAACAGGGCGTCGGGACATCGGGGTAAAAGCTCGCGCAAAGCCGGCGGGACGCAAGGGTTTTTTAAACAAAATTTAACCGCGGAGACGCGGAGGCGCGGAGATTTTTTTGGATTTAACAAGCAGCCGCTTGCCAGTTAGAAAAATGCCCATGCTCGCGCGGTCAATCCGAGATGACGTTTCTGGAGTTCCAGACAGAGCTTCCGGAGTTCCAGACAGAGCTTCCGGAGTCCCAGACAGAGTTTCTGGAGTCCCAGACAGAGTTTCCGGAATCCCAGACAGAGTTTCCGGAATCCCAGACAGAGTTTCCGGAGTCCCAGACAGAGTTTCCGGAATCCCAGACAGAGTTTCTGGAGTCCCAGACAGAGTTTCTGGAATCCCAGACAGCCTTTATAAAAGCCTGGGCGCCGCAACGTAACCCTTTGTCAGTAAACAACAAACCAAAGAAAGCGAAGTCATCATCACCGGCAGCCACTGGGAGCGCCGGCTTCCAGCCGGCTGGTTCACCTGCCAAGGTTAGCCTGCCG
>JAISDC010000228.1 GCA_031265105.1 Verrucomicrobiales bacterium | reverse complement strand
TTTAAACCGTATGGCATATTCTCTATGCCATATGTCATTGAACTAAAACCACGTGTCATAGACTTTATGTCATGTGGCATAAGCTCTATGTCATGTGTCATTATTGGCTTATTTCCCGGCAAAAGGCCAATGGCAGACCACATTAACATCTTATCATTCAATAACTAACGAAAGGAAACCCATGAGTAACGCCAGTATAAACAAAATCCCGCCAAAAGGCAGCGAATTGCCGACTTTTGGCCGGCCAACCGAAACCACCACCCAAGCCAACCAGAAACCCGCCCCTTGGAGCGATCTCGAAACCGCCATTGTCACCTGAACCCAATTACAGAGCCACAAAAAATCACAAAAAACACAGAGAAAAACCGTTCTAAAAATTTTTGTGTTTTTTGTGCTTTCTTGTGGCCATTAAAAATAACAACCAACCCACCACCTATTATGAAAAAAACAACCCTGATATTAACCATCCTCAGCGCCCTCAGCGTCTCCGCGTTGAATGTCTTCGCGCAAAACTTCGTCGTCACCTCCGACACCACCGTCAGCGGCACGCATTATGAAAACAACGCCACCCAGGCCGCGCTTACCAACACCGGCACCTGGACCTTCACCGGCAGCGCTCTCACCCTGACCGGCACCGCCGACAGCGGCAACGGACAACACGGCGCGCTCACCACCGGCAGCAACACGCTGAACCTGACTGACAGCGTTATCAACGCCTACCGGTTCGGAGTTTTGGTCAGCGGTGGCGGCACGGCAACGTTACGCAATCTGTCTGTTAATGTGACCGGGACGGACACGCGTGGCGTCCGGAATAGCAGTTCCCGCATAGTGATCATCGGCGGAACCATTACCAGCGACAGAGTCGGCATTGAGGTGCTGGGTGCTACCGCCTTTACTGAAGCAACCGATGTGTGCGTCAGGAGTGCGGGCTTTGGCGCGTCGGTCACCGGCGGTGGTGCCAGCACCTTGATTTTAAACAACGCGGACATTATTGCTGACCAGGATGGCGTATGGATACAGAAAAACAGCGACGAGGAAAAAACCGTGATCATCAACGGCGGCGCCATCCTTGCCCGGCAAGGCAGCGGCATTAATTTTGCCACCCAAACCGGTGTGGTGTCGCCAGGCACGAACACGGTGGCGATTACCGGCGGGGCGCGCATCAGCGGCGCCGCGGCCATCAGCTCGAATGTCAATGTCGCGGTCCATGCCACCGTCAGCGACCACTCCATCCTCACCGGCGGCGTGAGCAACAGCGGCAGCGGCGCGCTGACCGTGGAACTCGACCACAGCACCCTCACCGGCGACATCACCAACCAGGACGACGGTCCCCTCGTCATCACCCTCGCCAACCACTCCACCGGCACCGGCGGCTACCACGGCGGCGACCTGTTAGTTGACGGCGACAGCGCGTGGACTTTCGACAAGGACAGCCACGGTAACAATGGCGAGAACCACGGCATCTGGAACATCGGCGACTACGACGTCACCTTCGACAACATGACCAACGACGGCATCATCAACATCAGTGTCAACAGCGACACCGGCGAGGGTGGCTCCGTCACCATCACCGACACCGCTGACGGTGATGGCACTATCCACATCGACACCACCGGCAACGGCAAACTCAATCCCAACGACGTACTGCCCGGCATTGTCAGCGGCGACGGCACGGAAAACTGGCAATGGGATCCCATCGACTGGGGCATCGACACCATCATCAAAGACGGCGACCACTTCATCAAACAAGGCACCAGCCCAGCGGGCGCAGTCCTCAACAGCAGCGTAGCCGTCCAACAAGCCATGTGGTTCGCGCAGCAAAACAGCTTGCTCAAGCGTATGGGCGAACTGCGCTATGGAGCGCGGGCGTCCCGCCCGCCAGCGGGCGAGACGCCCGCGCTCCATATAATCGAAAACATCTGGCTCAGAAGCTACGGCCAACAGCTAAACATCGGCAGCCAAGTATCAGGCAAAGCCTACGAACAACTCATCTACGGCGTCGATCTCGGCACGGATCACAAGTTCACCATCAGCGCTGACAGTGACTTGTACTTGGGCGTGTACGCCGGCTACGGCCGCAGTGATATAGACTACCGCACTCCCGGCGCTGATGGTGAACTCAACTCCTACTACGGCGGCCTCTACGCCACCTGGCTCCACTCCAGCGGCTTCTACATCGACGCCACCGTCAAAGCCGCCAATGTCGATAACGACCTAAAAGCCCTCCACGGCGGCACCCAACTCAAAGCCAACTACAGCGACGTCAACCTCGGCGGTAGCCTCGAACTCGGCAAGAAATTCACCTTCAGCGATGCTTGGTTTATCGAACCCCAGTTCCAAGTGAACTACCTGCACATCCTCGCCGAGGACTACACCGCCGGCCACATGAACCTCAAAGCCCAAGACCTCGACGCCCTGCAACTGAGAATCGGCAGCCTCTTTGGTCGCACCATCAACCTCACCAACAGCGGCGCGTTACAACCCTACGTGAAGATCAGCGGCGTCGAAACCATCAGCAGCGGTGGCACCATCAGAAACGGCTATCAAGCCACCCGCGCCAACACCGACGGTGCCAGAGCCGAACTCGGCGCCGGCCTCATCTGGCAACTCGACACCAACAACCAACTCCACCTCGACTACGAAGCCTCCTTCGGCGACAAGTATGACAAGCCCTGGGGACTAACCGCGGGCTACCGGCACCAGTTCTAAAACGGCTCACAGCGCACACAGAGCAGGCACAGGGCGCCACTTCCTTCCGCGAATTTGCGGCGAAGGTGCTGGAATACTACGATGGTTTTTTGCGGTTGAACAACGGCAAGCTGGAGCATGGCGCGTTCCAGCGCGGGGCGGTGGACACGTCGAATTTGCCGCAAATCGCCGACGCCGACCTGACGGATGAGCCGACCATCGTCAGCGACGGCTGGAAAACCACCTTTAATCAGGTCGGGGTGATTTATCGGGAAATCACGCGCGCGCACAAGGACGACATTCAGAAATACCGCGACGCCGACAACTACCAGCGCACGGGCGAAATCAAAGCGGAAAACGTGCAGCGCCCGTGGATTAACAACGCCGCCACCGCCATGCGTTACGCGGTCGAATACGGCAAGCTGTCTAAGAACCTGTTCATAATCTTTTCAGGAGCAAGGCGAGTAGGGCGAGGACGGCGAATTGGAGTGAGGAGTTGAGGAGCCGTTCGCAGTTTTTCCAGAGGCGGCGATGTTTTTCCAACC
>JAISDC010000028.1 GCA_031265105.1 Verrucomicrobiales bacterium | reverse complement strand
GTTTCCGCAAATCCAATTCATACGCTCTCATCCTGGCAATGATTACATGCTGTTGTGCCTATGTACATGGAAAATACTATATCAGCGTAACTCGCGCAAGGGTTTTTTTAGTTTTTTTTAACCACTGATGGACACGGATGGACACGGATGTTTGCGTCGCGGATTATTACCGAACCAGGCAACGCCGCAAAATCGACTTTTTACTTTGCCGCGTTCCATGATTAAATACTGCCGCCATGAGCGCGCCCGACATTATCATCGCCCTCGCCACCCCGCCGGGGGTCGCGGCGCTGGCGCTGGTCAGGGTCAGCGGCGCGGGGACGCGGGCGTTGCTGGCGCGGCATGTGCGGCGGTTGCCGGCGCCTCGGGTGGCGACGCATGTCCGGTTTTGCGCCGCTGACGGCGCGCTGGTTGACGATGTGGTGCTGACATTATGGCAGGCGCCCGCCTCGTACACCGGCGAGGATGTGGCGGAGATTTCCTGTCACGGTAATCCGCTGATTGTGGAAAATATTTTGCGGGCGCTGACGGTCGGCGGCGCGCGGCTGGCGGGGCCGGGGGAATTTTCCCGTCGCGCGTTTCTCAATGGCAAGCTGGATTTGGCGCAGGCGGAGGGGTTGATTGACCTGATTCACGCGCGCAGTGAGCGGGCGTTGCGGGCGGCGCGGGCGTTGCAGGCCGGCAAGCTCGGCGCGCTGTTGCTGGCGGCGCGGGAGCGGTTGTTGCAGGTGTTGGCGCAGTTGGAGGCGTATATTGATTTTCCCGACGAGGATATCGCGCCCGACGTCGGCGAGAATTTCCGCGCGCAAATTGCGCGGACGCGCGACACCGTGCGGTCGTTGCTGGCGTCGGCGCGCGAGGGGCAATTGCTGCGGCAGGGGCTGACCGTCGCCATCAGCGGCGCGCCGAACGCGGGCAAGTCGAGCCTGCTCAACGCGCTGCTGGAGCGCGACCGCGCCATCGTCAGCGCCACGCCGGGCACGACGCGCGACACGATTGAGGAGGAACTCCTGCTGGCCGGCGTGGTGGTGCGGCTCATCGACAGCGCCGGCTTGCGCGAGGGCGCCGATGAGGTGGAGCGGCTCGGCATCGCCCGCGCGCGGCAAGCCATCGCCGGCGCGGATTTGGTGTTGCACTTAATCGACGGCTCCGTCGCGACGGATGAGGCGCCACCGCTGACGTTGCCCACCGACGTGCCGGTGATTACGTGCCTGACGAAAACGGATTTGCCGCTGCAAAGAACCGCCAACGCCGCGCTCAAAATCTCCACCGTCAGCGGTGCGGGCCTGGCGGAATTGAAAGACGCCATCGTCAGCGCGCTGCGTTTGAACGAGACCGGCGCGACGCTGGACTACCTCGCCATCAGCGTCCGGCACGAGGCGTTACTGCGCGACGCCGACGCTCACCTCACCGCCGCGCTGGACGCCAGCGTCAGCGGCGCGGCGCCGGAGTTCATCAGCAGCGACCTGCGACTGGCGCTGGCGGCGTGCGGCCAAATCGTCGGCACCGTCACCAACGAGGATGTGCTCGACCGGGTGTTCCAGAACTTTTGCCTGGGGAAATGAAGCGCCGCGCGTCACCGTCAGCGTCCGGGCGATTGTTTGACTAACGCGTCAAGACTGGTCTTGACTGTGCCCATGTTCGGCGTCTTCAGCCACACCGCGCCGTCGGGCAGGATTTCCTTGATTTCACCGCGCACATTGCCTTGCAGCGATTGCACCTTGTCGCCCACCGTCAGCGGCTCCCCGCCGGTGCCCAGCAGCAGCGTCAGCGCGCGTTCCTCCGTCGGCGTGATGGTGCCGGCGATGTAGTGACCGGCGAAAGATTTCAGCGACACCAGTTGCATCGCCGGCAGTTTGATTTGGTCGGTGATGGCAAAGCCGATGACCGCAACAAAAGTATTGCCGTTGAAATTGAGAAACGGCGCGGAGCGATGACATTGGCGTGCCAGTTCCAGCGCTTCTTGCACGGTGACAGTCAGCGGGCGATGTTCCCACAGTTGTCTGGCAACTTCATAACCTTCGGATGTCCGCCCATGCGCGGCCTTGGCAGCGTCACACAACATTTTGTTGGCAGCCTCGACCTTTTCCCAAGTGATGCGATTGAGTTCAAGATTCATGCGTGGCATGTGACCGTGAATTTTTGTTCGCGGCACGTTTGGCGAGAGACCGCTTGACTTTCTGCAAAGTCGTCACTCCCTCGCTTTTGAGATAACCAACACCCGTGGTGGCATACAACGGCTCCGGTTTGAACCGATGCTGAATACGCAAACCGTATTTTACGATGCCTTTTAGAATATCATCGTTTTCTGTCATGCCGTTACTATACCCACGCCGTCACTGTTGTCAACCCGCCCGCGGATGGGCGGATGTCACTGGCAGCGAGGTTGGCGGTCAATGAACATTCGCCAACAGACGGAGTTTTACCAAGCGTAACCATCAGCGGCATTTTTTCACGTTACTTCGCGCGGGGGCGGGCTAATTTACCAGCGATGCTGTACGAAAAAATCCTGCGCCCGCTGCTGTTCAAGACCACTGACGCGGAGTTTATCCACGGCGTCGCCTCGTTCGTGTTGCGCCACAGCCCCGTGCTGCCGTTGCTCGCGCCGTGGTTGCGCGCTGACGCTGAGCCGGTCAAGTTGTGGGGGTTGACGTTTCGCAACCGCCTCGGCCTCGCCGCCGGCTTCGACAAGGAGGCGACGCTGGTCAAGGCGTTTTGGCGGCTCGGGTTCGGCCACACGGAAATCGGCACGGTGACGCGGCACGCGCAGCCGGGGAATCCGCGACCGCGCGTCTTCCGCTGCCCGTCAGCCGGCGGCCTCGTCAACCGCATGGGCTTCCCCAACAGCGGCGCGGATGTCATCGCGGCGCGGCTGACGCGGCTGCGGCGGGAGTGGGGCCAGCCCGATTACCCCATCGGCGTCAACCTCGGCAAATCCAAAGTCACCGCACTCGCGGACGCTGCCGGTGACTACTTGTATTCGTTCCAAAAACTGCGCGCGGTCGGTGATTATTTCGTGGTGAACGTCAGTTCGCCCAACACGCCGGGGTTGCGGAATTTGCAAAGCGTGGCGGCGTTGCGCCCGATTTTGTCCGCGCTGCAAACCGCCAACCGCGAGTTGGGCGAGAAGCCGCTGTTGTTGAAAATCGCGCCGGATTTGAATTACGCCGACATCGCCGAGATTCTGTCACTATCAGCGGAACTGGGCCTGCACGGCATCGTCGCCACCAACACCACGCTCGACCACAGCGCCATCACGCTGACGGAGACCGGCGGCCTCAGCGGCGCGCCGGTGCGGCAAAAGAGCACTGACATCGTCAAATTCATCGCCAAGGAAACCGGCGGGCGACTGCCCATCATCGGCGTCGGCGGCGTCTTCACCCGCGCCGATTTTCAGGAAAAACTCGACGCCGGCGCGAGCTTGGTGCAACTCTACACCGGCTTCATCTACCGCGGCCCGTTCACGGCGAGGAAGGTGTTGCACGGATAATGTGCAACGCGCTTCCCCACGCCGCCGCACTGAAAAACAAAACCGCCGCTGACGGTGACTGGCACCGGCGGCGGCGGTTGGTAAGAACAGGTCAGTAGTGGAATTTGACGCCTGCGGCTACCAAGTGATTGCCGTAAATATCCCAGTCATAATCCACCTCCGCCAAGGCGAGGAATTTGTACTCCAAAAATAAACTCCAGTTATCGTTCAGCATGATGTCCGTGCCGGCAATACCTTGAAACACAAATTCCACCGACGTACTGCTATCTTCAATATTGAGGTCTTTATTGCCGATATATTGATGCACAACAGCAGCGCCCGCACCCGCGCCAAAATATGGTCGAAAGGTGCCTAAATTAAACCGCAAAACCGGGTTCACCGTCAGCGCATAAATGTCAAGGTTCCAATCAGCCAGCTCGTAGCCGCTCCATTTCAGTTTGTTGTCCCAAGCGGTGTAAATGAATTCCCCTTCCAGGGAAAACTGCCAACTGGCTGGTTTGCCGCGTACGCTAATACCGTCAATCGTGCCAAGATCCCATGAATGCCCGGCCTTGACACCGGCAGCCCAACTAATCGAGTCTTTCAAGGAAAATTTTTCACCAAAGAGCGGACTTGCATCATCAATAACATCCGCGTGCTGAAACACATTCGCGCCGCCCCACAGCGCTACATAATTTTCCTGCTCCCGTCGCGGCGCGGCGTCCGACCGGAAGGCCGGCGCGTTCGTCGGGACAATCTGGCCATCCTTGATTTGATATTGCGGCTCCGTGTCGGCCACTGACAGTGAGGTCATCGTCAGCACCGCCCCGATAAAACATGTTATAGATTTTTTCATGCGGCGCGCATTATTGGCAAAAAATACGACCTCGGCAAGAAAATAACACAGTATGCTGTGTTTATAAAAATAGCATTTGTCCGCACTTTTAGGGATGCCCACGCCCCCGAACGCGCTCCCGGAGACTCGCAAGCTGGGGCGCAACATCGCGCGATTCCGCACGACGGCGGGGCTGACTCAGGAGGAATTGGCGGAACGGGCGGGCATTTCCACCCGGTATATTCAGGACTTGGAGCGCGGGCTGTACGTGCCGACGGTATTTCTCGCCAACCGTTTGCGGCAGTCGCTGAGCGTGACGTGGGACGATTTGTTGCAGGGGTGTTAAAAAACTCCGCGCCGCCGCGTGGAAAAAACCGTCGCTGACGGTGACTTAAAATAGTTTGTTATATTTTTCGTGCGTGCCAATCCAGACCCACGTCACTATATCGCCGTTTCGACGGCAGACCGCACGGTAATGGTCGCCGACGCGAGCAGACCAAAAGACACCGGTTATAGGTTTGAACCTCAGTGACAAATGTTGAGGGTCAGCGGCAAATAAAGCGAATTTTTGGTCCGCCAAATGCCGGATATGCGCTGGCAACTTGGCGTATTTTTGCCAAAACTCCGGCACTGTCAGCGATTTCATACACCGGCGGGCTTTTGCGACAAAGGCAACAAAGTGCCCTCGGCACGGGCTTTTTCAATGGCACGGTCAACGTTAACGCTGTTGCCGTTTCGCATATCCCCGGCGATTTGCCGCTCCCAGTCGTCGAGTTCAACATCATCAGCGACGTGAGTAACGAACTCCGCAACCTCGCTAAACTCCTCGTGCGAGAGTTTGCCGATTGCTTCTTTGATTTCCATTACGGTCATGCGCTTAATTTACTCCGCTTCCACACTGGAGACAAGTCTCGCTCGCAAAAAAACGCCGAGCCAGTTGCCCGGCTCGGCATTGGTTAAAATTTCACTGTCAGCGTCAGTTTTTATTCACAACAGCGACGCGGCGGTTCGGTTTGTCGAACTTCACCTCGCCGTCCCTGAGCGCGAACAGCGTGTGGTCGCGCCCCATGCCGACGTTGACCCCGGCGCGATATTTGGTGCCGCGCTGGCGGATGATGATGTTGCCGGCGATGACCAGCTCGCCGCCGAATTTTTTCACGCCAAGCCGTTTGCTGACGCTGTCGCGCCCGTTCTGCGTGCTGCCTTGACCTTTTTTATGTGCCATGATGTTTGCTCCGGTTGAGATTGATTAAGCGGAAATCTTGCCGATTTTCACGCGGGTGTGCCGCTGCCGGTGACCCACGGTACGGTGATAACCCTTGCGCCGCCTGAATTTGAAAGCGATAACTTTGTCGCCCTTGACTTCGCCGACAACCTCCGCGCTGACGGACGCGCCGCTGATGGCGGGCTGCCCGACCTTGACGGCCTCACCGTCAGCGACCAGCAACACTTCCTCGAATTTCGCGGTGCCGCCCGCCTCCGCGTCGATTAACTCGACGTCGAGGACATCGCCCTCCGCCACTTTATATTGTTTTCCGCCTGTGCGTATTACTGCATACATAAATCTAAATCCTTCCTGAAAAGTGCTCTAAGTTGCCCGAAAAACTTTCGATAGCAAGCGTAAAATTAAAATTTTTCATTTTGCTTTTGCCATTTTGCTTTAACTTTTTCCCATGCTTGGCTACTACACGCATCACCTCGACCCGTTCCTGATTCATTTTTCGGGCAACTGGGGCGTGCGCTACTACGGGCTGGCGTATATTTTGGGCTTCGTCGCCATGTACTACGGCTTCCGGTGGTTTCGCCAAAAAGGCTGGTCGTCACTGTCAGCGGAGCAAACCGCCGACTTGCTGACTTGGGTCATCGCCGGCACGCTCATCGGCGGCCGGCTCGGCTATTGCCTGTTGTACGATTTCCACCGCACCGTCAGCGACCCGCTCTCCGTCATCGCCTTCTGGCGCGAGGGCGGCATCAGCGGCATGGCCAGTCACGGCGGCATCATCGGCGTGGTCGTCGCGACGGCGTGGTTCGCCCATCGTCAGCGGGTGAGTTTTTGGCAACTCGCCGACAACATCGTCACCGTCGCGCCCGTCGGTTTGTTCTTTGGCCGCCTCGCCAATTTCATCAACGGCGAACTCTGGGGCCGCCCGGCGACGGTGCCGTGGGCGGTGATTTTCCCCGCCGCCGACGCTCAGCCGCGCCACCCCTCGCAACTGTACGAGGCGCTGCTGGAAGGCGCGGCGCTGTTGGTCATCATGCTGGCGCTGCGTTACCGCCAGGCGGCGACGGGCGTGCCGCTGACGGTGTTCTTCATCGGCTACGCGGGATTCCGCATCATCGCCGAATGTTTCCGCGAACCCGACCCGCACATCGGCTACTACTGGGGCTGCGTCACGCAAGGGCAACTCCTCTCCCTCGCCCTCATCGCGCTGGCGGTGATGTTTTACCTGGGTAAATTTCACCGCCGTTGACGGTCGGCTTGGTCGTGTAAGTTGACTATCAGCGGCTGCGGTGATTTTTGGTCAATCTTCACAAAAACATTATTTCCAAAATCCAACTGATAATAACCCTTGATGTCAAAATTCACGTCGGGAATGACAAAGCCACCGTCAGCGGCCACGGGAACCACCCGATTGTTGCCGGCCGAACCGCCGTCCAGCATAAAATTAAACTTAAAATTCACCGGCATCTCACCGTCGGCGGCGATAATTTTGCCGGTGAAATCCACGCCCTGTTTGCGCCGCAATTCGACGTGCTGTATCGGCTGGCTTGCGGTCACCGTCAGCGACTCGGACAACGTGTAATTGAATTGGTCTTGCGCCAAAATCCGGCATGGCGTGTCGAACGGTAGCGCAACCATGAAATTCCCGTCGCGAACGCCCGGTTCACTGGAGTAAGGCAACACCTTTCGCATTAAAACCTTCTCGATGCCGTCACCGTCAGCGCGCGGTTGCGGATACTTGGGGTATAATATATATTTCCATTCCGGCAGATAAAGTTCGCCGTCAGCGTTGAATGTTTTGCCGTAAATCGCGCCGGCGGGTTTGGCGCGCACGCTGACTGTCAGCGAATCCGGCTCGCCGCTGATTTTGAAAACCTGCTCATCAAAATAAAATCCGGCGATGTTGTCAGCGCTGACGATGAGTTCGTTGGGTGTTGGCAAATTGACCCGCGCCACGCCATCGCGCAAGGGGACCGGCCTGCTCCAAGTCGCCGTTGACTGACCGGCTTCGTTGTACCAATGCGACTGGATATTCAGCGTGCCGTTGGGCTTGACATTCGGCGTGTCGGTCAGGACGCTGATGGTGACCGATTGCTGCACGCCCGTCGGTGGTGATGTTGAAAAATCCCACACAAAATCCTTCACGTCGCCGGCCACGTCGAGCAGCGTGAAACTGTTGCCGATTTGCAATTTCAACCGTCCCACCGGAATGTTCATCAACTTAAACCGCGCCTGACCGTCAGCGGGCGACAACAAGGTACTCAAGGTGCGCCGGTCTTTTGATTCCGGCGTGTCATATGTGTACAACAGGATGATTTTGCGCGACTGATTATCACCAATCATTTGCAAATTAGTGATGACTCCGCTGACGGTGAACCCCTTGGACAAGGCGACGCTGACACTGGTCTGGCCGCGCTCCAGCGGCAACTCAACCGACCGGTATCCCTCGGCGGAAAATTCAAGTCGGTACGCCGCCTCATCTCCCAGTGTGTTGATAGCCAGCCGACCGTCGCTGTCACTCACCGCGAGCGACTGTCGCTGCCAGCGGTCATTGACACGACTGACGGCAACCGACGCGCCGACGATAGGGCGTCCGGTTTCCGCGTCGCTGACCGTGCCACTGATAATACGGGCCGTGGACAGCCTGACGGTCAGCGATTGTCCGTCAACGAAGCGTTGCCCGCTGACGGTCATCCACTGGAACCCGGACTTGAAAAATTCCAACTCATAATTGGCAGAATCCTCGACATTATGAAAAATCACTCGCCCGTCGCTGTCACTCTCCAATTCCTGTGGAAACGCTATGCTAAAATCGTCACGTCGGCTGTATCTGAGTTTGCATTGCACGCCGGCCACCGCCCTGCCCTGCCCGTCAATTAATTGTACTATTCCCGCAAATCCTTCGGTCGGCGCCAGCGTCAAATTTTCAAGCTCGGTTTGGTCTGGCGCGGGATAAATCACGTCTGTATTGACCGGCGCGTAACCTTCCGCCCACGCCACGAGTGTCAGCCGCCCGCGCGCGACGGCAACTGAAAACTCCTTGCCGGGGTCGCTCCGAAATATACTGTGTGTTGACCTGTTAGCAGCCGATTTAACGCCAAGGTTGTACCAACCGACGTCACGGCCATCCGGCGTGATGAACGAGCCGCTGACACGGATTTTTTGAGTTTCATCGTAAACTTCAAACGGCATGGGATTACCCTGCTCCCGCGCAGCCTCGACGATGGCGTCCACCCGCTCGCGGTCGGTGAATTTTTTTACCGTCGCGCGCACGCTGACGGTCAGCGCGGCGAACACCGCCGCCACGGTCAGCGCGATACCGGCGGCGAGCGGCCAGTTCACGCGGCCTTTGGGGATTTGCGCGGGGAACAGCACGCGCGTCACGCGGTCGCGCAGCCAGCGTTTGTCGGCGGTCATGGTCAGCGACTGGCCCGCCGTCAGCGCGGGCGTCCGGCGGGCGCACCACACCAGCGCGTCACTGTAAGCGGCGCGGTCGGCGCACACGCCGCTGGCGATGGCATCACAACACGCCTCGCGCTCGCGGCGAATGACGCGGCTGACCAGCCACACGAACGGATTGAAAAACAACAGCGCCTCCGCGCCCAGTTGGAACAAATTCACCAGCCAGTCGCGGCGGCGGATGTGGGCGAGTTCGTGCGCGAGAATGGCGCGCAACAACTCCGGCGGCGTCCCCGTCAACATGCTCGCCGGCACCAGCACGACCGGCCGCCACAACCCGGCGACGCACGGCGACAAAATTTGCGCGGAACTGCGCAGCAAAATTTCCGTCCGCGCCGTCAGCGTCGCACGCAACCGCCCGAACTCCGCCACCCACGCGGGCGCGGCAACCGGCGCGGCGCCGGCAACCAACCGCCGCGCCGCTGACAATGACGACGCCATGCGCCAAAACCCGCCGACCACGCCTAGCAACCAGCCAACGGTAAAAATTTTGTCCCACGGAAGCGGGAGCGGAAAGTTTTTTAAGTTTATTGGGTTTGAAAGTTTATTAAGTCGCAAGGCTGGTGCTGACAGTGGCGAGGTGGTTGAAAAAACTTCCACTGACATTGACACCGGCGGCGCGGCGGAAACAGTCACCGTCGGCGACTGCCCCAGCCACGCCCAAGTCAGCAACCACGCCAGCACCGTCAGCGTCAGCGCGCCGGTGGCGAGCGCGTAACGCGCGGTGGCGGCGCGCGCCGGCAGCAACCGCAACGCCACCGTCAGCGCCAGCCACAGCGCCGCGCCCTGCCAGAGCGAGTGCAACAGGGAGACGGTCAGCGGGGTCATCGTGTCCCCTTTTTGGATGCCCTGATGACGCGCTCAATCGCGGCGAGTTCCGCGTCGTCAACCTTGGTGGCTTCGAGAAAATGCTGCACCGCCGCCGCCGGACTGCCGCCGAAAATTTGCGCGGTGAGTTCGCCGAAATAATGGCCGAGGATTTTCTTGCGCGGCTGCGCCGGCCGCCAACGGTCAGCCAACCCCTCGCGCGTGCGCCTGACCAGCCCCTTCTTGAACATCACCTGCAACATAGTCAGCACACTAGTGTACGCGCGACACTTGCCATCAGGCATATTTTCCAGCACCTCGCGCGCCGTGGACGCCCCGCGCTCCCACAACAGCGCGAGGATTTGCAACTCCAACTTGGACGGTTTCATACTATGGCGCTAGTATCTACTAATAAATTAGTAATCAGGCAAGCGATATTTTTCCAGGCCCGCCGCTGAGTCAGGGGGAACGCGCCATGCGACGGGCGGGCAATGCAAGCAACCGTCACCCTCAGCGCCGCGGCAACTCTAGCACGCCGTTCCACGCGCAGGCGTGATAGACGTTCGGCCGGCCGGGCAGCGGGGCCAAATCAATCTTCCCGCCCGCTTCCCGCAAAATCACCACGCCCGCCGCGATGTCCCAGAGCTGAATGCTTTGCTCAAGGTAGGCGTCCATGCGCCCGGCGGCGATGTAGGCGAGGTCGAGCGCGGCGGAACCCAGCGCGCGCAGCTTGCGGGCGCGGCGGGCGTAGTATTGCTGCAACTCCAGGCACTTTTCCACCGCCTGCGCGGTCTTGGAAAAACCGATCGCCATGATGGCTTCCTCAAGTTGCACGCGGCCGCTGACGGTGATGGTTTTGCCGTTGAGCGTCGCCCCGCGCCCGACGGCGGCCTTGAACAACTCGTCGCGCAGCGGGTCGTAAATCGCGCCGGCGACGAGGTCGCCCTCCACCCGGCACGCCACTGACACGCAAAAATGCGGCAGCCCGTAAGCCAGGTTCACCGTGCCGTCAATCGGGTCGAGAATCCACTCCACCCCGCGCCCGCCGCTGCCGGCGCCGCCTTCCTCGCCGAGAATCGCGCTGGCGGGAAATCGTTGGAGCAGGAACTCGACCAGCAGGGCCTGCGTGTCCTTGTCGAGCTGGATTTTCAAGTCGTGGTGCAGCGCCTCGTTCACGACCACTTCCCCGCCGAACGCTTTTTTCAACGCGGCGCCCGCCAGTCGCGCGGCGTCCTCGGCAGTCTGCAATAACAATGTCAGATTCATAAAATTAACCGCCCCTCACGGAGCTTGTACTAGGATTTTAGTTACCGCGCTGGTCTGGCCGATGTCCTGCATCGTGCGCGTGTCGCCGACGTAACATAAAAAATATTCCCGCACCTGCGGCGCGGCGGGGAACGGCCGCCGGTCAACATACTTCTCGCCCCCGGCGAAATCGAGCAGGCTGAAATGCTCCTCCCCGCTCACCCGGCTGAACACATGCGCCCCGGCGTAGCCGTGTTTATTGTACGTCAGCACCACCCGGCCGCCCCGCGCCGCCGCCTTGACCAGCGGGCGGTCGCGCAGCGCGTCCTGCGTCCGCACCGTGCTGACAATGGCGAGCAACCGGCCCACCTGCGCGCTGTAGCCCGCGTCCACCTTGATGCGCGCGATGAGCCGGCGCAACCACCGCTGCTGCCCGCCGCGCAACTCCGCGCGCGCCGGAGCGGCGAGGCCCGGCACCGGCAGCGCCCGGTCGGCACCGAAGAGCAAATCCTTGCGGAGCGCGACCACGGAAAGCTTCAGCTCCTCGCACAACAACACCAGGCGGTTCATCTCGTCAATCTCCTCAGCCATCTGCTTGAGCCGGTCCAGCACCTCGTCGGTAATCACGGCGACGCTGCCCTTGAGCGCGCTGGCGCCAAGATAGAAAGCGGCCAGCCAGACCGCGTAATGGTTGAACTGATGGGGAATAAAATCTTTGTAGGCTTTTGACACGGTTAAAATCTGGTTAAGACGGGAAAATTAAAGGGAAAAACCGGCGCCGGCAAGACCTTTCCCGAACTTTCTGCGCCTCACAGAAAGCTTTCTGCGTCACACAGAAAGATTTCTGCGCCCCACAGAAAGGTTTCTGTGCTCCGCAGAGAGCTTTCTGCGCAGTACAGAAAGGTTTCTGTGTCATACAGAAAGGTTTCTGCGTATTACAGAGAGCTTTCTGTGCCATGCAGAGAGCTTTCTGCGTGGCACAGAAAGTTATAAGCAGGCAGCCAGCGGTCTAATTTGTTTTTCATTGTTAAGATTCAAAGCGCGGTCTTTTTTCGCCCATGCCAGGCGGCTGGCCAGGCCGCGCGCTTCAGGATTTGTCATTTGAGCCTCGGGATTTTTATGAGAACATCACGCCCCATGCAACCTCCCGACCATCGTCGTCCCCCGTATCACCGTCAGCGGGATATCATCCTCAGCGTTTTCACGACCGCGTTGGTGTCGCTGTTCACCGCGCCGCCGTTGCCCGCCGCCACGCAAGTCGTTTTGCGTGAAGCGTTGGAGGTTAAGACTGAAACCGCCGCCTTTAAATTACCGTCAGGCGCCGCCTTGCAAGTGGTCGAGGAACACGGCGGCGTCCTCACCTGTGTTATCATCGGACAACACTTCCAGGTTCCCGCTGACCAGACCGATTACCGGGAAGTCGTTGCCAAAGCCAAGGCCGTTGCCGTGTCACCGCCATCCAGCCAACCGCTGCCAGCCCCTGCACCGGCTGACACTAACGGCCTGCTCGACCTACCCGATACCATGCTCGATGCCGACGACATCCTGTTCTCTCTCGCCAACACCACCAAGGACTCGCGCCACATTGTGCCCAGGAACTACGATAAAAAACTCGGCGCCACCCCCGTGGCTTATTATCACTACACGCTGACGGCCGACGGCATCGTGGTCAAAATGAGCATCGTCACCGAGCCACTTGCCCAGGACCGTCTCGCCGACTTTATGCCGTTGCTCAAGGAGAAGTTCCCCGTCAGCAAGATTGAACACATCCGTCAGCCGCACCCGGCCCCCGTCGCGCAGGCTTGGTGGTCCGCCGACAAGCACGTGATCATTGGCCAGTCCATTACCCGTGATGATAAAATCCAGTTTTCGATCGATATACACTGCACCGCCCGCGCCAACCGTGACATCAAGTATCACGAATTTCCGGCCGCCCTGGAAAAATTCAATTTGCCGGCCCTGCAATATCATCTCGACATCCACCAAGTTTCCCGCCAGACGGCGCTTGATCTGTGGCATAGCCCGGCGGCCCAGCTTGACCAAAACCTGGTGCGCCGAATCTCGGTCACCCCGCGGATTGCCCGGTATTTCCTTGCCTCCGAGCCGACCAAGACCCCCGGCCTGAGCACCACGGTTGCTAGCAATACCACCGCCTCAATCGTGTGTTCCGCGCGCGACAGTGACCTTACCCGTGACATCTTATGCCTTAATCTAATTGATCTGGGCAATCTGCCTAAATTCAAACAAGGAACTAACTTCAGCAGTCAATACCAGAACTTCAGCCCCAACTACGTCGTGCTAGACCAACCCGCCGCCATCCCCTTGCTCAGCATCCAGGACAAGGATAAACAAAGTGCCGAGTTCTTCGTTGCCATTGTCACGGTCACGAAAAAAACACCGCCCGCCCCGATTGGCCGTGAAACGCCTTGATAGTCACCGCCTTTCGCATCGCCATAAACTTTCGCCATCACGCGCGAGGTCACCGCACCAGAGCCTCTATCGCGAAAAATCGTTTTTCACGCGAGGACACCAGGCTTGATTAAACTGGTTTTCTTCACGTCCGCGGCGCGGCGCCCAGGCGGACACCCACCGTCAGCGGTCGCGCGACGGAATATACCCAACCGCCTCAATCAACCGCCGCCCCTGCTCGCTTTGCAGCCACGCGATGAGTTTTTTCACGTTCGGCAGCCCGGCGGTCCGGTCGGTGGTCACCGCGCAAATCTCGCTGACCAACGGATAATCGCCCGCGCGGATCGCCGGCGCTGACGGTGACACGCCGTCGATCGCCAGCAACTTGAGTTGCTCGCCGCCGGCCATCGTTTCGACAAAATAACGGAACGAGTAGCCGATGGCCGCATGGCGGTTGCGATACGCCGCCACCTCGCGCACGATTTCGCCCATGCCCAGCGCCAACTCCTCCAGCAGCGGCGGCGCCAGCGGTTCGCCGCGCATCACCAGCGTCTCCATCGCCGTCTGGCTGCCGGAATCTTGCGGCCGTTGGAACGGCAGGATTTTTCCCGCGCGACCGCCGACTTGCGCCCAATCGGTGACGCGCCGCGTGTAGATGTCGCGCAGTTGCGCCGTGGTCAGGCCGCTGACGGGGTTGTCCCGGCGCACGAAAAACACGAAGGCGTCATAGCCCAGCGGCGTGAGGCGATACTCCACGCCGCGCGCCGCCGCCGCCGCGATTTGCTCCGCTGACGGTCGCAACGCGAAGATGAGGTCGGCGCTACCTTCGAGTAAATTTTGGTAAGCCTGCGGCGTCTTGCTGACCTTGAGCAACGCGGAGTTTTCGGCGCTCCAGCGGCTCCAGTCGCGCTGGTAAACCGCGCGCGCGGCGGCGGCGTAGAGCGGGTAAAGCGCCGTCGCGCCGTCGAGGCGCGGGAAATCGCCGCTGATGGTGAGCGTTGGCGCGTCAACGCGAACGAGCTTATGGGATTTGTGCCACGGGTTGAACTGATACGTCAGCTCGCGGTCGTCCAGACGTTTGCCGCCAGTGACCAAATCGACGCGCAGCGCGTTCAGCCGCCACATGAACATGAGCGCGCCCACCGTCAGCGCCAGCGCGAACAGCCACCGGCCGCGCCAGCGCGTCGGCGGCGCTTGCAACGCGCGAAACTCCAGCGCCATGCCGGCGGCGAAGCTCAGGTAAATCACCGCCGGCGGCGCGAGCAAGACCCACAGTGGCGGCAGGGAGAACACATGCAGCAGCCAGACGAGCGCGCACGCCGGCAGATGCAGCGCCGTGAACACATTGGCGAACCGCGCCAGCACCGCGTGGCCGTTGGGCGGCAAAAAAATCGCCACTAGCGCCACCGCCAGCGTGTAGCCGCTGACGATGACCACGCCCGCGTAGCGCGCGAGAAAATCCGGCGACGGCGCGCGGTTGGCGCTAACGCCGGTCACGTCCTGATACGCGCGGCGGACAAATTTTTTTCCCGCCACCAGGCAGCGCCACACCAGCACCGTCAGCGCCAGCAGACCGATGCTTACGCCGATCGGCGCTTGCCAAACGTGCGGCAGCGGCAGCGTCACAATCGACATCAGCACCACCGTCGGCACCGCCAGCAAGGTAAACAACAGTGGCAGCACCAGCCACAACCAGACGAGTGAGCGCACCAGGCGCGGGGAATTTTTCATAACCGTCCCGCCACTATAAATCCGCCGCCCCCCCTCGCAACTCATTTTGCGCGCTTTACCCACACTCACGAACCCTGTTTTACAAACGCGCGATTGCCAAGTTGATGGAAAAAAGCAAGATGAGCGCGGTGCCCACGGTTATTTTTCTTATTGGTCAATATTTCGACGAGATTGTAAAATACTGGCATGAGACGGGTAAAAAAAGCACGCGCCGATAGGTTCCATCACGTCGAGTCGCTCACGTTCAACGGGCGATTGCTGCGCTTGCGAGTGGATGGTCGGCGGTATCGCGTGGATTTTGCGGCAGTGTCGGAACGGCTGGCAGCGGCAACAGCGGCGGAGCGCAGGGTGTATGAGGTGTCACCGTCTGGGTATGGGATTCATTGGTCGTTGATTGATGAGGATTTGACGATTGACAGACTCATTCGCGCGGCGGGCAAATAATTTTACGATAAAACGGCTGTCCCTTCGGTGTCTTCAATTGTGAGGCAACGTCCCCCTTTGGCAGCCCCTAGCACAGCCTCTTCGGTGTCTTTTCATTTGAGGCAACTCGTCTTTATAACTGGAGTGGCAAAAGCGGCTCAAACGAGTGACAGTTGCTTCAACAGCTTGGCGGGAATATTCGCCATGTGCGCGTCGCGGTGGACCAGCACCGCGCCGTGAGTTTTGGCGGCGGCGGCGATGAGCGAGTCCACCAGCGGCAGCCGGCGCGGACATTGTTCGCTCAACGCAAAAGCCTCGCTCGCGATTTTTCCGTCAATCGGAATAATTGCCGAAAACAAGGCGAGATAATTATCCACCATGCCCTGTGCCACTCCATCAGGGCGCAACGAACTTATCCGCCTGGAAAACTCAGTAACCGACACACTGGCAAGCAAAATCTTGTTGGCGTCATCATCCAGCAACTTTTGAATTTGTTGACTGTTAGGTTCCCGCAAAAAATGCGCCAACCACGCGGAAGTGTCGAACAGATAAGTCATGACCGGCGTTCTTCCATTCTAAGGTCTTCCTCGCGCTCACGCATCAATTCCGCCACCAAATCGCGCTTGGGAAAATATTTTCTACCAATCCCGCACAATCGACGCGCCAGTTCGCCGCGCGTGGGAATGACTTTGACGGTAAGCATTTCCGGCTGGTTTTTGGCAATGCTCCAATCCAACCGGCAGCCGGGTTTGATGCCCAGTTGCCGCCCGATTTCCGCCGGAACGGTGACCATGTTTTTCGAGGTGACGGTAGTAATCATGGAAAAACCATAATCCATGATTGAAGAAAAATCAAGGATTGAGTCACCATCAGCAGCTTTCAATTGCCATCGCGCGGCGCGCCGTTACACTGGCCGCATGTTACGCCCCGACCGCCGCAAACCCGACCAACTCCGCCCGCTCCGCTGCCAGTGGGATATCGCGCCGAACGCGCTCGCGTCCGTGCTGCTCGCCTGCGGCAACACGCAAGTCATCTGCGCCGTCAGCGTCGAGGAAGACGTGCCGCGCTGGATGAAAACGCAGCAGGTCAGCGGCGGCTGGACCACGGCGGAATATTCCATGCTCCCCTACTCCACCGCCGACCGCAAGCCGCGCGACATCACGAAGGGCAGGATCGACGGTCGCAGCCAGGAAATCCAGCGCCTCATCGGCCGCTCGTTGCGCGCGGTGATTGACTTGGAAAAACTCGGCGCGCGCACGCTGTGGCTCGATTGCGACGTGCTCCAGGCCGACGGCGGCACCCGCACCACCGCCATCACCGGCGCGTACCTGGCGTTGCGGCTGGCGGTCGAGCGCCTCACCGTCAGCGGCCTGTTGACTGACAATCCGCTCATCACCGGCATCGCCGCGGTCAGTGTCGGCATCGTCAGCGGGCGGGTCGTCACCGACTTGTGTTATTTGGAGGACAAAGACGCTGCCGTTGACATGAACGTGGTGATGACCGGCGCGGGCCGATTCGTCGAAGTCCAGGCCAGCGGCGAGGAGGCCACCTACACTCCGGATGAATTGCAAGCCATGCTCAAGGCCGCCGCTGGCGCGCTGAAAAAAATCACCCGTTTCCAAAACCAGGCGTGGGCGTCGCGCCCGCGGAAAAACTAACCGCGGAGACGCGGAGGCGCGGAGAACATGGAGTTTTTTTTGAAAAATAATCTCCATGAACTTCATGATCTCCCTGTAAAAAATTCTTTGTTCCTTTGTTCCTTCGCGTCTTTGCGTTAATGAAGCTAAAAAAAACACGCTCAGGCACCCTGTAAAAACCGCCAGTCCAGCGGCACGCTGACGGTGACGCCGTTGCGCGCGGTCAGTTTGACGTGACCGTCAGCGGCGGGGCGGATGGTTTTCACCAGGTCAAAGTTCGCCGGGATGGCGGCGACGGCCATGATGTAGTTGACCGTCAGCGGGCGGCGCGGGTCGAGTTGTGCCACGGTCGGGACGCCGGCGCGGTTGAGGTGGTTTTTGCGCGCCGACTGCGCCAGGCCGAGGTGGAAGTAGGAGCACACTTCCTCCAGCCCGATGGCGTGGCGGTGCCGGCCGTTCCACGGCGCGTAGTGGCGGCCGCCGTTGGACAGCCAGAAGACGCTGGCCGGCAGCACGCGCGGGTCTTTCAGCGCGAACCATACGTAGCCGGCCGCCGCCACGGTCAGCGCGGTCCACGCGAAGGGCTGACGGTCAGCGGTTTTGTTGGCGATGAGCACGAGGTCTTCAAATCCCTCGCGCGCGGGATAAATGGACAGGTCGGTAAGCTCACCGTCAGCGCGCGGGACTTTTTGCAACGAGGTGAATTTCGCGCCGGGCTTGAGGATAGAATAACCACCGGCGGCGGGATTCTCGAACGGCACAGGCAGCACCTGGCCGAATTTCATGCCGCTGACGCTGACCCGCCCCGCGCCGTCGCCGGGCAATTTTAAAATGGCGTGGTGCGCGAACGACATCGGCCCGCGCATGTCGCTGACGGTGTGGCGGCAATACAGCGCGGTGTGGCCGTTGACGGTGCGGATGGTTTTGTCCACGCGACCCCGGCGGATTTTGGTGCTCATCGTCAGCCGCAATTCACCGTCAGCGGCGGACACGAACTGCCACGGGGCGTTGGCGGTCTCGCCATGCGGCGGGTACTTTTCACCGCGAAACGGCAGCGCGTTGTCGCCGAACGGCATACAGAAAAAATCGCCGCGCATCGCGCGCATCAGCGGCGGCAAGCCCTTCGGCAGCGGCTCCTCCGCCCACGGCGCGAGGTCGTACGGCTCGATCCAGCGCCGCCCGAGGCGGAAGCCGACCGGCCCGAGGTGCCCGCCCTGCCGCGTGACAGCGGCGCGTACGCGGTCGTTATTAATCAGCCAACTGGGTTGCCCGGCGATGGTGTGGAGTTGCATACCGTCGAGTAAAGGAAACTATCGGCGTCCGCGCAACCCCAAAATGACGCTGCCGCGCGGCCTGGGGCGGCACTGAAAAATAAGCGCGGTTTTTCTATTGCGCGCCGCCGGGCAACCGTGTAAATCTTCCCTCCCTAACACTAACATGAAAACCGTCAACTTCGGTCTTATCGGCGCCGGGGCCATCGCATGGTCAGCGGCGAGTGCCATCAACAAACACGCCAAGGCGCAGGTGCGCGCCATCAGCGACCCCAACGCGGAGCGCGCCAGGGAAGTCGCCGCCGGCAACAATATCCCCACGGTTTGCGCCGCGGCGGAGGAATTGCTCGCTGACGGTGATATCGACGCGGTGTATATCGCCACGCCGAACAAGTTCCACGCGCCGCTGGCCAGGCAGGCATTGTCAGCGGGCAAGCACGTCATCCTGGAAAAGCCGTTCGCCATGAACTATGCCGAGGCCAAGCAAGTCACCGACCTCGCGGCGAAGAAGGGGCTGACCTTCACCGTCGGCATGAATCAGCGGTTCAACGCCGACTCGCAGCGGGTGCGCGCGCTGGCGGCGAAAAAATTCTTCGGCGAGATTTACCACGCGAAGGCGTACTGGCTCCGTCGCGCCGGCATCCCGCGCCTCGGCACCTGGTTCGGCAACAAAACCCTCGCCGGTGCCGGCAGCCTGTATGACATCGGCGTCCACATGCTCGACCTCTGCCTGTATGTCATTGACAACTTCGAGCCGGTGAGCGTCAGCGGCCAGACTTACACCAAGTTCGGCAACCGCGGCCTCGGCGAGGGCGGCTGGGGCCACTCCGAGCGCGCGGACATCAAATTTGACGTGGACGATTTCGCCAGCGCGTTCATCCGCTGCAAGAACGGCGCCACGGTGACGCTGGACACTTCCTGGGCGCGCCACCAGGCCGACGACAACCGCGACAACGTGGAACTCTACGGCACCGAGGCTGGCGCCACCGTGCGGCCGGCGAAGATTTATCGTTACGGCAAGAACCCGCTCAGCAAATACGAGGTGTTCGACTTGAACAACACGCCGCTGGCGCTGCCGCACCAATGCCGGTTCCACAACTTCATCAACGCGCTGCTCGGCAAGGAGAAGCTGGTCGTCACCGTCGCGCAGGCGCTGACGGTGCAGAAAATCCTCGACGGCATCGCCAAGTCCAGCGCCACCGGACGGGAGGTCCGGCTGTAAGCTGAATTTTTCATCAACCCAACCAACCAATACTATGAGCAACAAACTGGATTACGGCGTGCAAAGCTGGTGCTTCCGCCATTTTAAAAACAACCCCGAAGTCGCGCAAAAAGTCCGCGCCATCGGCCTGGATAAAATTGAATTGAGCGGCGCGCACGCGGATTTTCACAAGCCGGACGAATTTTACCAAATCGTCAAAACCTACGCGGACGCCGGCGTGAGCATCGTCTCACTCGGCGTCAACACCCTGGTCGGCGACCCGGCGGAGCGCGACTTCTTCGCCTGCGCCGCCGCGGCCGGCGCGAAATTCATCACCGCGCACTTCAAGGTGGACACCTTCCAAGACGCGATTAAAAAGACGCAAAAATTGTCCGACGAATTCGGCGTGCGCGTCGCCGTCCACTGCCACGGCGGCTACATGTTCGGCGGGCAGCCTGATGTGATGGATTACCTCGTCAAACTCGGCGCGCCGCAAATCGGCGTGTGTATCGACACCGCCTGGTGCATGCAAATCGGCCCGCACAGCGGCAAGCCGGTGGAGTGGGTGAAGCGTTATGGCAAATTGCTGTACGGCATCCATTTCAAGGACTTCATCTTCGGCAAAAACGGCATGTGGCAGGACGTCATCGTCGGCCAGGGCAACCTCGACCTGCCGGCCTTCGCCGCCGCGCTGCGCGAGGTTGACTTCAGCGGCATGAGCGTCATCGAATACGAGGCCGACGTGGAAAACCCGGTGCCCGCGCTGACCAAGTGTGTCGCCGCCATGCGCGCGCAGGTCGGCTGAACATGCCCGGTCGGAAAAAAGCCGCTGACCGTGCGACTCACGGTCAGCGGCTTTTTCTTGCCCGCCGGCGCTGTTGGCCAAACGCCAGAACCGCCGCTGGCGATGTCAGTGACAGCCACGCAACACCGCCAACCCGGCGCCGTCACTGTCAGCGGTGGCCGGCAGAGAACGCGGGCGCTTGTCACGCCGCAAACGCGCGAGCCGGCGGTAGCGTTGCGCGTGCAGACTGACAAATTCCTTGGAGCCAAGCACGGCGCCATTGGTAAGCCATTTCCAGCGGCAGCGCAACCACTCCGCCGCTGACAATGAACCGCCGCTGGCGATGACCCGGCTCACCTGTGCCGCTGACAGTGACGCGGCGTTGTTTTTCTTCCGGTACCCGGCGCCAAACAATATCTGCCGATAACCGTCATGTGCCGCCCGCCACTCGCGCTGTTCAAACAACACCGTCAGCGCCGCGCGCAATCGCGTGCCGCCCGCGACCGCTTCCGCATAGCCGCAATAACGGTAATCCTTCGGATCCTTCACCAAGCCGGCGCGCACGGGATTCAAGTCAATATAGGCCGCCGTCACCCGCGCCGCCCGCCCGGTTTCAACCAGCACGCTCTTGAAGCGTTCCGACCAAATGGTGCCGTAACGCTGGCGCCGGCGATTGAACCACACCGTGAAGCGTTGCTTGAGCAACTTCATGAATTGCGACACATCGCCCATCAGCGCCAGTTGCTGCCGGCGCCAGCGGGTGGCGTCAGCGTCACCGTCAGCGGCGAGCTTTTGCGCCAGCGCCTCGAGCTTGGCAGTCTGATATTTATTCGGCTGCGGGTGCAGGATTTTATAACGTCGCAACAACTCCGCATCGCTGACCGTCACCTGTTCGGGCACACGAACCAGAATATGAAAATGATTGGCCAGCACCGCATACGTGATGATTTCCACCCCGCAAAACTCCGCCACCCGCCACATCTGCAGGCGAAACTGCTCACGGTCAGCGTCAGCAAACAAATGCTCGCCATTCACCGTGCGCGAAATGCAATGATACAGCGCCGCCCCCTCCAGCGGCGAAACCTTGATCCGTGGCGTCCTCATTTCCCCGCCAGCATAACGAAAAGTAATGGCCTGTCAACTATTTTGAGTCTGTCCCTTAATTTTTTAATCTCTTCGGGTCAAATTCCCCGCTGCTTGCGGCGCAAAACCTTGCTCTTTTCTCGAATTGATACCCCGCCGTTTACGGCGGGGTCGTTCATTTTGTACTTTGCTCCACCCTCACTCTCACTACAATGCGGTACTTATGGCCATCCAATCCGCCCTCGACCTGCTGCTCAGGAAAACCCGTTTCGCCACCTGGGAAATGCCCGAACTGTTGTCCCTCAATAAGCTCGCCCCGCGCTCGCCATTGACGCCGTTCCCCGACCGCGCGTCGGCGCTGACAATGGCACCGGAAGCCTCCCCGCTGCGGCTGACGCTGGACGGCGAATGGGAGTTCCATCTGTGCGCCGACCCCGGCGCCGCCGCTGAATTCCTCGCCGCTGACGGTGACCGCCGCTGGGACGCGACTATCAACGTGCCTGGTAATTTGCAGACGCAGGGCTTCGATTTGCCGCATTATACCAACACGCAGATGCCCTTCCCCAATCTGCCGCCAAGCGTGCCCGCAAAAAATCCTACCGGGGTGTTCCGCCGCAAGTTTTCGTTGCCGGCGGCGTGGCACGGTCAGCGGCTGGTGCTGCATTTCGGTGGCGCGAACAGTGTGCTGTATGTGTGGCTCAACGGCGAATTGGTCGGCCTGAGCAAGGACTCGCACCTGCCCGCTGAGTTCGACATCACCACCGTCGCGCGCGCGGGCGCTGACAATGAACTGGTCGCCGTGGTGGTGAAGTGGTCGGACGCGACGTTCATCGAGGATCAGGACCAGTGGTGGATGTCCGGCCTGCACCGGCGCGTGTTCGTCGAGGCGACGCCGAAAATTTTCCTGCGCGACCTTGACGCGCGCGCGACGCTGGACGCTACGCTGAAAAATGGCGCGCTGACGGTGCTGGCGCATCTTGGCTTCGACGGCGAGGTGCCGCCGGAGGTCGAAATTGAAGCGCAGTTGCTGTCGCCAGTCGGCAAGCCGGTGTTCCGCAAGCCGCTGACGGTGAAGTTCGGCCCCAAGAAGTGTTCGCAGCACGACCAGCGCGCGGCGTCACTGTCAGCGACGGTGAAAAATCCCGCGCGGTGGACAGCGGAGACGCCCGATTTGTACACGCTGATAGTCGGCGTGAAGTCCGCCGCCGGCACGCACTGGACGCGGCAGCGCCTCGGCTTCCGGCGCATCGAGGTGAAGCAGCGCCAGGTACACGTCAACGGCCAATCCATTCTCATCCGCGGCGTGAATTACCACGACCACGACGAGGTCAAGGGCAAGGTGATGACGCCGGAGCAATTGCGCGCCGACATCTGCCAGATGAAACGCTGCAACTTCAACGCCATCCGCACCTGCCATTACCCGAAGGACACGGCCTTCCTCGACTTGTGCGACGAACTCGGCATGTATGTCGTGGACGAGGCGAACATCGAGTCGCACGCCTTCTACGGCGAGTTGTGCCGCGACCCGCGCTACACCGCCGCGTTCACCACGCGCGTGATGAGCATGGTCGTGCGCGACAAAAATCACCCCTCGGTACTGTTCTGGTCGCTCGGCAACGAGAGCGGTTACGGCCCCAACCACGACGCCGCAGCCGGCTGGGTGCGCGGCTTCGACCAGAGCCGGTTGCTGCATTACGAGGGCGCCAGCATCGCCGCCAACGACCTGGGCCGCGACCCGCACAACCGCGGCGCATTCTGGGACGGCGGACGCCACGCCACCGATGTGGTGTGCCCGATGTACCAGGACCTCGCCGGCCTGGAGCGCTACGCGAAATCCAACGCCGAGACCCGCCCGCTGATTCTGTGCGAATACTCGCACGCGATGGGCAACAGCAACGGCAGCCTGTCAGATTACTGGGCGCTGTTTGAAAAATACCAGCACCGCGGCCTGCAAGGCGGCTACATCTGGGAGTACTGGGATCACGGCCTGCGGCAACAAACCGCTGACGGTCACGCCTACTGGGCCTACGGCGGCGATTTCAATGACACGCCAAACGACGCCAACTTTGTCTGCGACGGCCTGGTGTGGCCCGACCGCGCGCCGAAGCCCGGCATGTATGAGGCGAAGAAATTGCAGCAGCCGCTCAGCGTCACCGTCAGCGGCGGCAAGTTCATCCTCCGCAACAAACAGCACTTCACCACCCTCGCCTGGTTGCGCGGCGCGTGGTCGCTGCAAGTGAACGGCGCTGTCGTCGCCACCGGCAAACTG
>JAISDC010000184.1 GCA_031265105.1 Verrucomicrobiales bacterium | reverse complement strand
GAAACCAAACTCTAACCAGCCTCATTAACGCAAAGACGCAAAGGAACAAAGAGCACAAAGGTTTTTTAAAAAAATAGTTCTCTGCGTTCCTTGCGTTCTTTTGCGGCCATTAAAACCTATTAAAAAAAATCTGCGTAATCTGCGGATTAAAATCCTTATGAAAACACCCATAACCAAACCCCTAACCCTGATACTAACCCTCCTCTGCGCCCTCAGCGTCTCCGCGTTGAACGTGCTCGCGGACAACAAAGTCGTCACCACCGGCACCGTGACGGAAGCGGACCAAACCTACGAAGCCGTCTCCGGCACCGCTGCGCTCTATGTGTACAATCCCGGCGCGAGTTACAACGGCACCAACATCGTGCTGAGCGCCACCTTTGACACCGGTGCCGGCAGGTATGGCGTGTACGCCAATAACCAAGCCAGCCTGTCCTTGACCGGCGGCTCCATCACCACCACCGGCAGCGGCGGCGGCAAACACGGTGTGTATCTCAACAACAGCAGTTCGGGCGAGTTACACGGCGTCGCGGTTACCACGCATAACGGCAATGGGGTCAATGTGCTCAATAGTTCAACCGCGACCATCAGCGGCGGCACTATCACGCTGACCGGCACCAGCGGATATGGCTTGAATGTTAGCAATACTTCCTCGGCGTTCATCGAGCGCGCCGTCATTATTGCCAATAATCCAGAGCACTTTCGCGGCTACGGCATTGCCGCGGGTAATCATTCCACTGTCACGGGCACTAACCTAACCATCAATACCCAGGGGCCGCGCGCGTACGGTTTGCAGGTGGAGACCGGAGCGATGGCAACCATCTATGACACTGCCATCACCACCAGCGGCTCATCCGCTGTGGGCGTGATGGTGAACATCGTCGCGGGCGGGGCGGTTTCGGTCGCGCGACTCTATGATGTGGCCATTACCACGACCGGTGAGGGCGCTTTTGGCTTGAGCGGAGGCTACTCGACGTTTAGCGGCACCAGCGCCATTTATGCGACCAACGTGCGGGTGAATACTTACGGGGCGAATGCGGCGGCGATCTACTTGGACTCCAGCCCGGACAGGTTGAATGTCCTTGAAATTGACGGCGGCGCTTATGCGGCCGCTGACGGCGCGGGATTAGTGATTAGCAATCGGATAAGCGACTCGGCGAATGAATATCAAGTCACCATCAAGGGTGGCGCGGAAATTACCGGCACCGCCGCCCTGGTGGTAAAAGAGAACGAAGCGCCGACCGGACACCAAACCCTGGTGACGATCAGCGTCGAGGAAGCATCCAAGTTGATCGGCGGCGCGGATTTTGAAGGTAGTACCAATACGACGCTCAACCTCGACAACAGCAGTTTGACCGGCAATGTCAGCGGCAACGACCACGCGGTCGTTGACCTCACCGTCAGCGGCAGCAATAGCACCCTGCTCGGCGACATCACCCAAAGCGGCAGCAGCGCCGTCACCGTCATCCTCGACAACAACGCCACCGGCAAGGGTGGCTACAACGGCGGCAACCTCATCACCGGCGAAGACAGCACGTGGACTTTTGACAAGGACAGCCACGGCAACTACGGCAAAAACGACGGCGTATGGAACATCGGCGACTACGAAGTCATCTTCGACAACATGACCCACACCGGCACCCTCAACCTCAACGTCAACAGCGACACCGGTGAAGGCGGCTCCATCACCGTCACCGACACCGCTGACGGTGAAGGCACCGTCCACATCGACACCACCGGCAACGGCAAGGCCGACCCCAACCAAGTCTTGCCCGGCGTGGTGAAGGGCGACGGCACGGAGAACTGGCAATGGGATCCCATCGACTGGGGCATCGACACCATCATCAAAGACGGCGACCACTTCGTAAAATCTGGTGTCAGCCCAGCGGGAGCAGTGTTGAACAGCAGCGTGGCCATCCAACAAGCCATGTGGTTCGCGCAGCAAAATAGTTTGCTCAAGCGCATGGGGGAGTTGCGCTAGGGCGCGCGGGCGTCTCGCCCGCCAGCGGGCGGGACGCCCGCGCTCCATAACCTCATCGACAACATCTGGCTCAGAAGCTACGGCCAACAGCTAAACGTCGGCAGCCAAGTTTCAGGCAAAGCCTACGAACAACTCATCTACGGCGTCGATCTCGGCACTGACCATAAGTTCACCCTCAACGCTGACAACGACCTCTACCTCGGCATCTACGCCGGCTATGGCCGCAGCGATATAGACTACCGCACCCCCGGCGCTGACGGTGAGATCAACTCTTACTACGGCGGCCTCTACGCCACCTGGCTGCACGCCAGCGGCTTCTACATCGATGCCACCTTCAAAGCTGCCAGTGTTGATAACGACCTGAAAGCCCCCTACGGCACCACCCAACTCACCGCCAACTACAGCGACGTAAACCTCGGCGGCAGCCTCGAAATCGGCAAGAAATTCACCTTCAGCGATGCTTGGTTCATCGAACCCCAGTTCCAAGTGAACTATCTGCATATCCTCGCTGAGAATTATCAAGCCGGCCCCATGACCATCAGCGCCCAAGACCTCGACGCCCTGCAACTCCGCATCGGCAGCCTCTTCGGCAGAACCATCAAACTCACCAACGGCGGCGCGTTACAACCCTACATCAAGATCAGCGGCGTCGAAACCATCAGCAGCGGCGGCACCATCAGAAACGGCTACCAACACACCCGCGCCAACACCGACGGTGCCAGAGCCGAACTCGGCGCCGGCCTCATCTGGCAACTCGACACCAACAATCAGTTGCACTTGGATTACGAAGCCTCCTTCGGCGACAAGTACGACAAACCCTGGGGACTGTCAGCGGGCTACCGGCACCAGTTCTAAAGACCATTTGCACCACGAAGACACCAAGGCACGAAGGTTTATTTGAAAAATAGCCTTCGTGTCTTTGTGTCTTGGTGGTTCATCAAAAAAAACTCCGCGTCTCCGCGTCTCCGCGGTTAAATCTTTTAATTTTGGCTTTCTGGTGTATTCCTTGCCAATTCATGATCGCGCGCTGGCTCGCTGTTTTATTTATCTTGCTTTACGCCGGGTTGGGCGGGTTCCTGTTTTTCACCGCCGGCCAGCGTCCCGCGTCCGGCCCTTACCAGCCGGGCAAGCCGCGTCCCGCGCCGCCGCCGCGCTTCAGGATTTATTACGAAAAAGACCCGCTGCCGGAAGCCTGGGCCAGGGCCTGGGCGGCGCAACAACGGGTGGAGCTCGCGCAAGTTCGCTTGCGGCAGGACGCCAATGGCGAATGGCCGCGGGACGGCGATGTCTATATCGTTTCGCCGCGCTGGTTGCAGTCGTTGCAAAGCCAGGTCGCGCTCAGCCCGCTGACCGACCGCGCGCCGCTGCGGGCGGTCAATCCCGCGTTCACCTCGCAGCCCTTCGACGCTGACAATGCGGTCAGTGTGCCGTGGCGCTGGACGCCCTACGTGTTTTATCTGCGCCACGACAAGGCACTGCCCCGGGAGAAAAACCGCGCGGTGTTTTATTTCCGCGCATGGGTCAACGACGCCCGGTGCCTGTGGCCGAACGACTGGGATTTGCTGTTGGCGTTGCAGATTCATTACTCCGGCCAATCCGCCAATCATCAGTTCGACAATTACGCCGAGCAAATCGCCGCGTTGCAGGAAACCTGCGCCGCCGTGACCGCCACCGAGGCCGCTTGCTGGCAGGCGTTGCTCGACGGCAAAATCCATTGCAGTTTCCTGCCCGCGACTTACATGGAAATGGGCGTTGCCGACGAACGGCGGCGGGACATTGAAATCCAACCACCCGGGCTGGGCAACCATATGCAGTCCGCCGGCGGCACCATCGTGTATCTTGACCAGTTGGTGATCGGCGCCGGGAGCCTGCGCGCGGATCAGGCGCGGGAGTTGATCGCCTGGCTGCTGTCGCCCGCGCAGCAGGAACGGCTGATTCAGGACACGGGATATTTTCCGGTGGTTAGCAAGGTAGGGCATGAATTCGATTTCGCGCCGGCGCCGTTGCCGAAAGATTACTGGTTCAACCGCAGTGAATTTTTGGTCAATCGCCCGCCCGCTCCTCCCGCGCCGGCGGCGGCGGTTAGCGACCAGCCGCCGCCGCCAGCTCCTCGGCGGGATAAGTCAGAATCTCCGCCAGCGTCGGATGGTAGTGCGGGATGCGCAGAAACTCGCTGACGGTGGCGCGATAATTCATCGCCACGACCAGTTCGTGAATCAATTCCGACGCGCGCGGGCCGACGATTTGCGCGCCGAGTATCGCACCGTCAGCGGCAGCGGCGATGAGTTTCACGAAACCGTCGGTGGCGCCCATGATCAGCGACTTGCCGTGATCGTTGAACGGGTACTTGGCCACCAGCACCGCCCGCCCGCGCGCCGCCGCCGCTTTTTCCGACAGGCCGACCGCCGCCAGTTCCGGCGCGGTGAACACAATTTCCATCGTCAGCCGATAATCCATCTTTTCGCGCCTGGGGTCGCCGCGCAACAACCGCGCCGCGTTGCGCGCCGCCGTTTCTCCCTGTTGAACCGCCAGGTGCGCCGCCTCGTGCGGCCCGCATACGTCACCGGCGGCGAAGATGTGCGGCTGCGAGGTCCGCAACGCGCGATTCACTTGCACCCGCTGACCGTCAAGTCTCACCCCCGCGTTGGCCGGCAGCAGCGGCGCCACGCGCGGCGCGCGGCCGAGCGCGCACAAAATTTCCGCCGCCGTCACCGTCAGCGTCCGGCCGTTTTGCCTAAAGCGCACCTGTTTGTTATGCCCCGACTTCCTCACGGCCAGCAATTCCGTGCCGAGGCGCACCTTCATCCCCTCGCGCCGGAACACGTCGGTCAGCACGTTCGCCAAATCCGCGTCCTGCGAACTCAGTACTTGCCCGCTGCGCTGAATCAAGGTGGTTTTCACGCCCAGCCGTTGAAAATACTGCGCAAACTCCAGCGCCACCGCGCCGCCGCCTAGCACCGCGATGCTTGCCGGCGGCCGGTCCAGCCGCAGCGCCTCGTCGCTGGTGATAAAACCCGCTTCCCGCAAGCCCGGCACTGCCCGCGCGCTGACCGTGGAACCCGTGGCGATGATAAAAGCCCGGCCGCTGACCGTGAATTTTTTCCCGCCGCGCCGCGTCACGGTCAGCGTGTGCCGGTCAACAAACGACGCCTGGCCGCGAATGAAAACGAAATTCCCTTTTTCCAATTGCGCGCGCCGGTACGCCGCAAACTCCCCGACCAGCGCGTCCTTGCGCCGCTGGATTTTTTTCCAGTCCGCCCGCGCGCCGCTGACGGTGAGACCGAATTCCCCGGCGCGCTGAAGGTCGTGCAACCGGTGCGCCGATTCCAGCAGCGCCTTGGTCGGCATACAACCCCGCAAAACGCACAAGCCGCCGACCTCGCGCCCGCCCTCGATGACCGCGACGCTGAGGTTCAGCGCCGCCGCGGTTCGCGCCGCCGCGTAGCCGGCGCTACCGCCGCCGATGATGACCAGGTCGTAGGGTTTCATTTTCAAACGCAAATCTCAAAACTATAGTTTTGAGATTTGAGATATGAGATTTGCGTTTTCTAATCAACAATACTTTTCCAGCGTCGGCGATTCGTCCAGCCGCTCGCGTGTGCTGTGGTATTTCGAATAGAGGTAGCGGCAGGCGTTGACATTGCTGCGGGTCACCACCGCCGCCCGCTCCAACCCTTGTTCGGACAAATATTTCAAACTGCGCCACAACAACAGCGCGCCCCAGCCGCGGCAATGATATTCTTCCAGCACACAAACGCCGGAAACCAACTGGCGCGGCGCATCCGCGGCGACGCACAGCACGCTGACGCCCACCGTGCGCCGTCCATCCTGCAACATCAGCACTTTGAGGTCCTTTTCTCCCAAGCCGCGCAACACCACTTCCCGCAACTCCTTGAGCCGCGCCGCGCGCGCCACGCCCCATCCCTGCTCCGCCTGGTAAGTCCGCTCCAGCACCGTCACAATGGCGCGCCCCTCGGCCTCCTCGCCCAGGCGAATGGTCAAGCCCGCGCCGGCCTTTGGTTCCTCGGCCGGCAGCTTTTTCAAATCCCAGTTAAAACGAATCCATTCAGGTTTAAACATTGCTTTTAATCTGAAACGCTCCGGCCAATTGGCAAGAAATTTCCCGTTCGGGGAGGACTCCGGCCACGAAGACGCGAAAGTTTGTTTGCCAACACCCTTCGGGTTTGGGTGTCTTAGCGGTTCATCTTAAATCATCAAAGTCCCAGTCGCGCGGCGCGCATCTTCAGCCAGGACTCGGCGTTACGGTAAGCGGGGCAAAATTCTTCGACCAGTTGCCAGAAGCGCGGCGAGTGATTCATTTCGCGCAGATGGCAGAGTTCGTGGATGATGATGTAATCGCGCACAAAGTCGGGCGTTTGCACCAGCCGCCAGTTCAGCGAAATCGCGCGGCGCGGCGAGCAGGAACCCCAGCGGGAACTTTGGTCGCGGATGGTGACGCGCGACGGTTGCAGTTTCATCGTCAGCGCCAGTTCGCCCACGCGCGGCGGCAGTTGGCGGTTGGCGAGCCGCCGGAGCTGGCTCTCGACCAGCGGGCGGAAGTTCACGGTTTCGGGGCGCGCGGGGAACGATTCCGCGCCGAGGCGCACTGTCAGCGTGTCGCCGCGCGGGGTCACCGTCAGCGGTAAAATCTCGCCGCGCAACAACACCTCCGTCCCCGCGCCCCAGCTTTTCGGCGGCACCAGCGCGGCGTCGAGTTTGCGCAACTGATGTTCAATCCACCGCGCCTTGCCGTGGACAAACGCCAGGCCCTCGCGCTGACTGCCGCGTCGCGGGATGGTCAGCCGGATGGAGCGGTCGGCGCGCACGTAAATTTGGTAGCGGCGCGCGCGCCAGTTGCGCCGCGCGTGGATGGCGTGCCGCGCGCCGCTGATGGTGAGAAAATCCGTCGCCGCATGGTCAGCGGCCGGCTCCGGCGTCTGGAACAAAAATGTCAACTGGTCGAGCACGCCGGGCACGGTAGCAGAATGGCGCGGGTTTGTACAGCCGGGGTTTCGCCGCTGACGGTGATACTTCACCCGGTATGACGGGGAGAAACTCAGAGCCACGAAGACGCCAAGACACGAAGGATTTTTTAAGCAAGAGTTAACCGCGGAGGCGTGGAGGCGCGGAGATTTTTTTATTGATGAACCACCAAGACACAAAGACACGAAGGCTATTTTTTAAATAAACCTTCGTGCCTTGGTGTCTTCGTGGTGCAAATGGTATTTAGAATTGGTGCCGGTAGCCGGCGGTCAGGCCCCAGGGTTTGTCGTACTTGTCGCCGAAGGAGGCTTCGTAGTCGAGGTGGAGTTGATTGGCGTCGTCGAGTTGCCAGATGAGGCCGGTGCCGAGTTCGGCGCGGGCACCGTCAGTGTTGGCGCGGGTGGATTGGTAGCCGTTTCTGATGGCGCCGCCGCTGCTGATGGTTTCGACGCCACTGACCTTGATGTAGGGTTGTAACGCGCCGCTGTTGGTGAGGTTGATGGTTCTGCCGAAGAGGCTGCCGATTCTCAGTTGCAGGGCGTCGAGGTCTTGGGCGCTGATGGTCATGGGGCCGGCGGTGTAATCCTCGGCGAGGATGTGAAGATAGTTCACTTGGAGTTGTGGCTCGATGAACCAGTCATCTCTAAAGGTGAACTTTTTCCCAATTTCTATGCTGCCGCCCACGTTGACATCGTTGTAGTTGGCGGTGAGTTGGGTGGTGCTGTAGGGGGCTTTCAAGTCGTTGTTGACACTGGCAGCTTTGAAGGTGGCATCGAGGTAGAAGCCGCTGCTGTGCAGCCAAGTGGCGTAGAGGCCGCCGTAGTAGGAGTTGATTTCACCGTCAGTGCCGGGGGTGCGGTAGTCTATATTGCTGCGGCCGTAGCCGGCGTAGAGGCCCAGATATAAGTCACTGTCAGCGCTGATGGTGAACTTGTGATCCGTGCCGAGATCGACGCCGTAAATGAGTTGCTCGTAGGCTTTGCCCGATACTTGGCTGCCAACGTTTAATTGTTGGCCGTAGCTTCTGAGCCAGATGTTTTCGATGAGGTTATGGAGCGCGGGCGTCCCGCCCGCTGGCGGGCGAGACGCCCGCGCTCCATAGCGCAGTTCGCCAATGCGCTTGAGCAAGCTGTTTTGCTGCGCGAACCACATGCTTTGCTGGACGGCGAGGGCGCTGTTTAACACCGCGCCCGCCGGGCTGACGCCGGATTTTACGAAGTGGTCGCCGTCTTTGATGATGGTGTCGATACCCCAGTCGATAGGATCCCATTGCCAGTTCTCCGTGCCGTCGCCGCTGACGATGCCGGGGAGGACTTTATTCGGGTCGGCTTTGCCGTTGCCGGTGGTGTCGATGTGGACGGTGCCTTCACCGTCAGCGGTATCCACAGTGATGGAGCCGCCGTCACCGGTGTCGCTGTTGACGCTGATGGTGATGGTGCCGGTGTTGGTGAGGTGGTCGAAGGTGACTTCGTGGTCGCCGATGTTGATGGTGCCGCTGTTGTTGCCATTGTTCACGTGGCTGTCTTTGTTGAAAGTCCACACGCTGTCTTCACCGGTGACGAGGTTGCCGCCGGTGAAGCCGCCGCTGCCGGTGGACTTGTTGTCAAGGATGATGGTCAGCGGGCCGTCGCCGAGGTTGGTGATATCGCCGGTGAGGCTGCTGTCGTTGAGGTTCACGGTTAGCGCGCCGCTGCCACTGTTGGTGATGTCGCCGGT
>JAISDC010000126.1 GCA_031265105.1 Verrucomicrobiales bacterium | reverse complement strand
GTGCCGGACGGTGTGTTGTTCGACGACCTGGCCGCGCGCACCGGTGACGCGCCGACGTTCACGCTGGTGCTGACGACTTCCTATCACCCGCCGTATTCGCTGGACGTGGAGCGGCTGGGCGTCGCGATTGACGCCGTGCCGGCGGCGCTCAGCGGGGTGTATGACGGGCGTGTGCCGTTGCGCGAGTTCGCCCACCTGCGCTACGCTGACCGTGAGTTGGGGCGGTTCGTGGCGCAAGTCGAGCGCGCGCATCCCGACAGTTTGTTCGCGATTACCGGTGATCATTGGTCGCGACGGTTCCTGAACCAGCACCCGTCTTTGTATGAAAGCCGCGCCGTGCCGCTGGTCTTGTACGGCCCGCTGACTCTCGGCGGCGCTGCCGGTGAGCGCCGGACGCCAGGCTCGCATTTGGACATCGCGCCGACGCTGGTCAATCTGGTCGCTGAGAGCGGGTTTACCTATCACACTTTTGGTCACGACTTGCTGTCGCCCGCCGCGCCGCCGTTCGCCTTGGGCGCGGATGTGCTTTTCACCGCTGAGGAGGTGGTGTTGTTCCCGGCGGGCGCCGACGCGGAGCAAGCGCGTTTTGGCCGGGCGTGGCTCGGCGTTGCGTGGTGGCGGTTGTTGCGGGGGAGTGCGATTGATTATTGATTATTGATGATTGATTATTTGTGGACGGGGGCGCGCTGATGGGGGGGGTTGTTAATTTTCGCGCAGAGACGCGGAGACGCGGAGATTTTTTAAAAATAAATGCCAACTCCGCGTCTCTGCGTCTCTGCGCGAAAATTAAACTTTTGGCTTCGGCGGCTTAACTGGTTGCGGTTTAGTGGGTTAAGGTCGTTCGGTATGGTTTCCGTACCGCGAATCCGGGAGCCAAAGTTGGCAATCTTGGAGCCAAGGTGGTCAGCTTCGGAGCCGAGGCGATCCGCTTCGGAGCCGAGGTGGTCAGCTTCGGAGCCAAGGCGATCCGCTTCGGAGCCAAGGCGATCCGCTTCGGAGCCAAGGCGATCCGCTTCGGAGCCGAGGCGAATCAATATTAACCGCAGAGGCGCGGAGACGCGGAGTTGGTGTTCTTAAATAATCAATTATCAATCATCAATAATCAATACCCCACATCTCTTCCCCCGTCATAACGCTGATAGACAAGCCCGCCGCTCTTCCCTATCGTCGCACCCATGACCCTCTCCGAAATTTCCATCAAGCGGCCGGTGATGGCTTGGATGTTGATGTCGGCGCTGATTGTGTTCGGCGCGATTGCGCTCGGCAGGCTCGGCGTCAGCAGTATGCCGGATATTGATTTCCCGGTTATTGATATTCGCGTCACTTGGGACGGCGCGGCGCCGGAGGTGTTGGAGACGGAGTTGGTGGAGCAGATTGAGAAGGAGGTTATCAGTATTGAGGGTCTCAAGGAAATCACTTCGTCCATTCGCCAGGGCGGGGCGAATGTGAAGTTGGAGTTCGAGTTGAGTCGCAATATCGACGCCGCGATTCAGGAGGTGCAGACGGCGATGAGTCAGGTGCGACTGCCGCTGAATGTGGACGCGCCGATGATTTACAAGAGCAACCCGGAGGACCAGCCGATTTTGTGGATTGCGTTCGGCACCAAGGGCAGTTTGATTGACCTCGTGCGTTACGCTGACCGGGTGCTGCTGGACACGTTTCAAATCGTGCCGGGCGTCGGCGAAATCATCCTCGGCGGCAGCACTACGCGCAATTTGCGGGTGTGGGTGGATAATGAAAAGTTGCAGCAGTATCAACTGACGGTGCTCGATGTGGTCCGGGCGATTGAGTTGCAGCACACCGAGCTGGCGGCGGGTTATTTGGAGAACAACGCGCGCGAAATCAATGTCCGCATCATGGGCGAGGAATTTTCCACCGCTGACATTGGCAACATCCTCGTCACCCAGCGCGGCGGCGAGCCGATTTACGACACCACCATCCGCATCCGCGACATCGCCAGCGTGGAGGACAGCGTCGCCGATGTGCGGCGGCATTTCTTCGTCAACGGCGGCGGCGAGGGCGTCGGTCTCGGCATCAAGAAACAGCGCGGCTCCAACGAGGTCAAGGTCGCCGCGGCGGTGAAGGCGAAGCTGGACGAAATCCGCCCCGGTCTGCCGCCGGGCGTGTCGGCGGAAATCACCGGCGACTACGCGCGCTTCACGGGGCAGAGCATTTATTACACGGAAAAGGAATTAATCGTCGCGGCGCTGTTGACGACGCTGGTGTGTTATCTGTTCCTCGGCTCGTTCAGCTCGGCGTTCAATGTCATCCTCGCCATCCCGACGTCCATTCTCGGCACGTTCTTAATCCTGTACTTTCTGGATTTCACGCTCAACACCTTCACGCTGCTGGCGCTGACGCTGGCCATCGGCATCGTGGTGGACGACGCCATCATGGTCTTGGAAAACATCGTGCGAAGATTTGAGAACGGCGAGAACCGCGTCACCGCCTCGCGGCTCGGCGCGTCGCAAATTTTCTACGCCGCGCTGGCCACGACGCTGGCGCTGGTCGCCATCTTCCTGCCCGTCGCGTTCATGCAAGGCGTCATCGGGCGCTTCTTCTTCCAGTTCGGCGTCACCATCAGCGCCGCCGTGCTGCTGTCGCTGGTCGAGGCGCTGACGCTGACGCCGATGCGCTGCTCGCAATTCCTCGCGCCCGCGCGCGGCGGCAAATTTTTCTTCTGCCGTTGGGTGGACAACCTCATGGACGCCGGCACGCGCTGGTACGCCGTCGCGCTGGCGGTGGTGTTGCGCCACCGCTGGAAGGCCGTCGTCGGCGCGTTCATCCTGTTCGCCGGCTCGCTGCTGTTGGTGACGCAACTGCGCCGCGAGTTCGTGCCGCCGCAGGACCAGGATTTCTTCTACCTCCGCACGCGCTTCCCCGTCGGCACCTCATTGTCAGCGACCACGGAGAAGATGTTGCAAATCGAAAAATTCGTCCGCGGGCAGCCGGAGGTGTTGCTCTATAACATGAGCGCGGGCAACAACAGCGGCCTCGTCAACGAGGGCACGATGGTCATCACCATGACGCCGAAGGGCACGCGCAAAATCTCGCAGCAGCAATTCATCAACCGTCTCCGCGAGGACATCCGCGCGTTGCCCGGCCTGGCGGACATGGTGCTCAGCTTCAGCGACGCCTCGACGCGCGGCCTCACCTCCGGCCGGCAGAACCCCGTGGCGTTCAACATCCGCGGCCACGACTACGCCGTGCTGCACGAGAAATCCATCGAGATTCGCCAGCAGCTCGAAGCCACCGGCCTCGTCACCGACATGGACACCGACTACAAGGCGGGGATGCCGGAGCTGCGCGTGTATCCCGACCGCGAGGCGGCGGCGTTGCGCGGCGTCAGCATGGACACGCTGGGGCGCACCATCAACGCCGCCATCGGCGGCATCCGCCAGGGCAAGTTCACCAGCAGCGACGCCCGCCGCTACGACACGCGCGTCCGCTTCCGCGCCGCCGACCGCGCGACGCCCGCCAGCCTCGACCAAATCAAAGTCCGCACCGACTACGGCGAACTCATCCCGTTGCGCGACGTCGTCAAACCGCGCCTCGAGAACACCGTGCAAACGCTGACCCGCATCAACCGCGAGCGCAGCGTGTCGCTGTTCGGCAACGTCGCCACCGGCAAATCGCAGGCCGACGCGCTGGCCGCCGCCGAGCGCATCAGCGCCGCGACCCTGCCGCCCGGCTACCACGCCTATTTGGAAGGCAGCGCGCAGTCGTTCAGCGAATCGTTCAACAGCCTCATCGGCGCGCTGATACTGGGCATCCTCGTCGCCTACATGGTCATCGCCTCGCAATACAACAGCTTCGTGCACCCGCTGACCGTGCTGCTGGCCATGCCGTTCGGCGTCAGCGGCGCGTTCCTGACGCTGTGGCTGTGCAATCAATCGCTGAATTTGTACAGCGGCATCGGCATCATCCTGCTGATGGGCATTGTGAAGAAAAACTCCATCCTGCTGGTGGATTTCGCCAACCAGGCGCGCTTCAAGGACGGCTTGCCGCTGACCGAGGCGTTGCTCCGCGCCTGCCCGCTGCGGTTGCGGCCGATCTTGATGACCTCCTTCGCCACCGTCGGCGCCGCCGTGCCTGTGGCGTTGGCGACCGGTTACGGCGCCGAGGCGCGCTCGCCGATGGCGGCGTCTATCATCGGCGGGGTGCTGGTGTCAACTTTCTTCACGCTGTTTGTCATTCCCTGCGCGTATCATCTCCTCGCCAGGCTGGAGCGTAAGCGGCCGGATATGGGGGCGTCCAGCGTGCATGGGTGAGGGGAGATGAATGAGCTTCATTAACGCAAAGGCGCAAAGGAGCAAAGGAACAAAGAATTTTTTTACAGGGAGAACATGGAGAACGTGGAGATTATTTTTTAAAAACCTCCGTGAACTCCATGTTCTCCCTGTAAAAAATTCTTCGCGCCTTTGTTCCTTTGCGCCTTTGCGTTAATGTAGCTTTTAGTTGCCCGCTTCCGGCCCCTGGTCGGCGTGGCCTTTCCAGACGGTCACACTCACGACGCTGACTTTGCCGAGGGCGATGCCGTCTTTGTCTTGCAATTCGACGGTGTAGGTCCAGGTCACCGGGTGGTTCGGCAGGGCGTGCCGGTCGAGGTATTTCGCGCCGGCGATTTTTTCCACGAAGGCTTGGCCGTGGCCGTCGTTGCGGTCGGCGAGGATGTACAGGTATTTCGCGGGCTTGGGCAGTTTGCCGCTGATGATGACTTCGCCGCCGGTGAATTTGGCGGTGGCGTTGGCGCTGAGTTTGAGCAGGTCGGGGCTGCCCGGCGGCGGCAGGATGTAGCCGAGCAGGATGCCGATGCTTTGGTCTTTGCGGTACTCCTCGTTTTGGTTCAGCGCTGCTTCGATTTCCATCAGCACGCCGAGCAGGCCGCCTTTGACTTTGGTGTAGGCGGTGGGGAAGAGTTTCTCGTTGATGCGCTCGAAGGAGATGGGTTCGTTGTAGGCGGCGTTGAGCAGCAGGTCTTGCAACTCGGTGTAATATTTGGCGAGTTGTTTGACGGCCTCGCGGCAGTTGAACAGGTTGGCGATGGCGGTGTTGGATTCGTGCAAGCGGGCGAACAGGGCTTCCGGCACGCCGTATTTGGCGCGGACGACGTAGAGGGTGTCATAGACGCGGGGGCCCATCTCGATTTTTTTCGGGTCGGGCAGGCTGTACCACCAGGCGGGTTCGGGGTGTTTGATGCGTATTTTGTTGGTTTTGCGGATGGCCATATATTTACTCTTTCTTTGGTTTGTTGTTTACTGACAAAGGGTTACGTCGCGGCTCCCAGGCTTTTATAAAGGCTGTCTGGGACTCCGGAAGCTCTGTCTGGGACTCCGGAAACTCTGTCTGGAACTCCGGAAACTCTGTCTGGAACTCCGGAAGCTCTGTCTGGAACTCCGGAAACTCTGTCTGGGATTCCGGAAGCTCTGTCTGGGATTCCGGAAGCTCTGTCTGGGATTCCGGAAGCTCTGTCTGGGACTCCGGAAACTCTGTCTGGGACTCCGGAAACTCTGTCTGGGACTCCAGAAACATCATCTCGGATTGGCCGCGCGAGCATGGGCACTTTTCTAACTGGCAAGCGGCTGCTTGTCAAATATTAAACCGATGCCTCCGCGTCTCGGCGTCTCCGCGGTTAATAAAAACATCTTTTTGCCGGGGGTTTACCAATATTTTTTCTTGCCTTAACCGGCAGCCCAAGGAACCATTCTTGCATGGACAATCAGCCCGCCTACCTCGCCAACGCCAAACCGAATCCTGCCGCCAATCGCGCCCCGTGGTACCAGAACACCGCGCCGGCTTACGCGGGCATCATCCTGTGGTTCGTGTTCTGGCAGGACATCGTCAACACCGGCACCTTCGGCGGCGGGCTGGCGCACGGGATTTGGCTGCCCATCGTCAGCGTCGTGGTCGCGGCGTTGTTGTGCCACTTTTTGTTTTACCTTGTGCCGGGGTTGCTCGGTATGCGGACGGGGCTGCCGCTGTATGTCATCGGCAGCGGCGTGTTCGGGGCGCGCGGCGGGATTATCATGCCGGGGCTGTTGATGGGCTTGTTGCAATTCGGCTGGGTGGCGGTGAATATTTATTTCTCCTCGCTGTTGTTGAGCCAGACGCTGACGATGGTGCCGCTGTGGGTCATCATGGTCGCGTGGGGCGCGCTGGCGACGTTCATGGGGCTGAAGGGGATTCGGTATGTTGCCAAGGTTTCGACGTGGCTGCCGCTGATTCCGCTGGTGATTTTGCTGGTGTTGCTGGCGAAGACCGTCGGCCATGTGAAGGATTTCAGCCCGGCGGTGTTTGAGTCCGGGCTTGCCGACCCTATTGCCGAAATCATCGGCAGCGGGAAGGCGCTGAGTTCGTGCGGGATTTTCGCGTTCATTGTGACGTATGTGGTCGGCTTCTTCGCCACGGCGGGCGCGGCGGGCGTGGATTTCGGCACCAACGCGCGCCACGCTGGCGATGTGCAAAAGGGCGGTTTGTTCGGCGTGACGCTGATGATGATTTTCACGGGCGTCGCGGCCATTCTCATCATCAGCGGCGTGTATGGGGGTTTTCTGTTACCGACTATCAACGGGGCGATGCAAGTCACCGACAGCGGCATCCTGTCCGCCATCCTCGGCGATAATGTGGCGAAGCTGGTGATGTTCCTGCTGGCGCTGGCGGCGTTCCCGGCGGCGTGTTTCTCCTCGCTCATCGCGGCGAACTCGTTCAAGACCATGTTGCCGAAAGTGAACGCCAACGTCAGCGTCGCCATCGGCGGGGCGGTGGCGCTGGTGCTCGCCGTCACCGGTGTCGCCGGCAAATCCGCCGAGGTGTTCAACTTCATCGGCGCGAGCTTCGGGCCGATTTGCGGGGCGCTGCTGGTGGATTATTTCCTGCACGGCAGGACGTGGGGCGGGGCGCGCGAGGGCTTTAATCCGGCGGGCTGGGCGGCGTGGGCGCTGGGGTTCACCGTCGGCGTGTTGCCGAACTGCGGCGTGGCGCTGCCGTTGGCGCCGGTCGCGGCGTTCGCGGTGGGGGCGGCGGTGTATTATGCCTTCGCCAAGCTGGGGTGGCAGAGCCGGGTGAAGCTGTGAATTGCTCACGCGGCGCGGAGTCGCACGGTCAGCGAGGGGATGTTTGACTGATTGCTGGCTCGAGCCGGTCCCTCGGCTGCGCTCGGAATGACGCGGTCTGGCGTTTCACCCGCTGACGGTTATCCGGTCTCTTAAGGCAGCGGGAGGTAATCCTGATAAACCGGCTCAAACACCTGGGTCTTGATGTCGGCCACCAAATCCTTCGGTTGCGGCCGGCGGGCCAGGCCGCGCTGATAGGCTTCGGTCGCGACGCTGACGGCGATTTGCATGGAAATCGAGCGAATCAGGTTAAGGTGCGGGTAGATGAGGCCGTGGGCGAGGTCGTCCTCAGTGACTTGCGCCGCCAGGGTTCGCGCGGCGGCCAGGAACATCGCGTCGGTGACGGTCGTCGCCTGGCTGACCAGCGCGCCCAGGCCGACGCCGGGGAAGATGTACACGTTGTTGCCCTGGCCGGGCACGTGGGTTTTGCCGTGGTGTTCGACCGGGGCAAACGGGCTGCCGCTGGCGAAGACGCAGCGACCGTCAGTGGCGGCATAGGCTTCGGCGGCGGTGCATTCGGCTTTCGAGGTCGGGTTGGAGAGCGCGAAGATGATGGGGCGCGGGTTGAGCGCGGCCATCCGGCGCAGGATGTCGGGGGTGAACGCGGGGCCGACGCCGGCGACGCCGATGATGGCGGTGGGTTTGACTTGCTCCACGGCCTCGGCGAAGGTCCGGACAAATTTGCCGTCCTGCGCGAAGGCGGCCTTGTGCGGCGGCAACCGGTCGCCGCGCTCCCGGACCAGCAATCCCTTGGAATCGACAAACCAGCAGCGGCGGCGCGCCTCCGCCGCGGGGACGCCTTCCTCCATCAGCGCGTGGACGAAGTACTCGCCGATGCCCGTCCCCGCCTCGCCGGCGCCGAAGAACAGCAGGGTTTGCTCGCGCAACGGCCGGCCGGTCAGCCGGGTGGCGGAAATCAAGCCGGCCAGGGCGACGGCCGCGGTGCCCTGGATGTCGTCGTTGAAACAGCACGCCTTGTCCTGGTAACGGTGCAGCAGGGTGAAGGCGTTGTTGTTGCCGAAGTCCTCGAATTGCACCAGCGCCTTGGGGAAGACCAGTTTCATCGCCTGCATGAATTCCTCGATGAATTCATCGTAAGCCGCGCCGCGCACGCGCTGTTGTTGCAGGCCGATATACAGCGGATCGCTGAGCAATTTTTCATTGTCAGTGCCCACGTCCAGGCAGATGGGCAGGCAATAGTACGGGTGGATGCCCGCGCAGGCGGTGTAGAGCGCCAGCTTGCCGATGGGGATGCCCATGCCGAGCGCGCCGAGGTCGCCGAGGCCGAGGATGCGCTCACCGTCAGTGACCACGATGATGCGGGCGTCGTGGTTGGTCCAGTTGCGCAGCACCTCGGCCACCCGGCCCTTGTCGCGGATGCTGATCCACAAGCCGCGCGGATGCCGGAAGATGCTGCTGTACTCAAGGCACGCCTCGCCTACCGTCGGGGTGTAGATAATCGGCATCATTTCCTCGATGTGGTCGAGCAGCAGGCGGTAGAACAGCGTTTCGTTGCGGTTTTGCAACATGGTCAGGAAGACGTATTTCTCCAGCGCGGAATTTTTGCGGCGAAACTGGATGAGCGAGCGCTCGGCCTGTTCGCGCATGGTGAAAATGCGCGGCGGCAGCAGGCCGCGCAACCGCAGATTGTCGCGCTCATGTTCGCTAAAGCCGGTGAGCTTGTTGAGCAGGGGACTGTTCAACAGGGCGGCGCCGGTGGGGAGGTCATGGCGGCCGAACGGCCACAGGGAATCGGAGGTCTGGTGCATAAGGATGGTTTTCTTGACTGGGTTAAGGTTTATTTTAGCAAAAAATTTGTTTTTGACAAAGATGAACGTGAAGCTGCGAAATTTTTTTTAACCACGGATGAACACCGATGGACACGGATGATGTTAATTTACGCGGAACCGCGAATTATCCGTGTTAATCCGTGTTCATCCGTGGTTAAAAAAAAGCCGCTTCTTTTCCTTGTGATTCGATTAGTGCTTGAGACGCGGCGGTTAGCGGATAGTTTAATGATTATGCAAAATTTTACCTATCACAACCCGACGGAAATTATTTTTGGCCAGGGCACCATCAGCGCCATCGCTGCCCGCGTGCCGCTGACGGTGCCGGTGCTGTTGCTGTATGGCGGCGGTTCCATCAAGCGCAACGGCGTGTACGGGCAGGTCAAGGCCGCCCTGAAAGATCATCCGGCGTTGCATGAGTTCGGGGGCGTCGAGGCCAACCCGCTGTTTGAGACGTGCCTGGACGCGGTCGCGTTGGTGCGCGAGAAGAAGATTCGTTTCATCCTGGCTGTTGGTGGCGGGTCGGTGCTGGACGCGGCGAAATTCATCGCCGCCGCCGCTGACCATGTTGGCGACCCGTGGGAGATTCCGCTCACACACGGGCGCGCGTTGCAATCGGCGCTGCCGCTGGGCGCGGTGCTGACGCTGCCCGCCACTGGCTCCGAGGCCAACGGCAACTCGGTCATCTCGCGCCGCGCCACGCGGGAAAAACTCGCGTTCTATTCGCCGCTGGTTTATCCCGTGTTCTCGGTGCTCGACCCCGCGACCACGTTCTCGCTGCCGGTGAAGCAGGTGCGGAACGGCATCATTGACTCGTTCATGCACGTGATGGAGCAATACCTGACCTACCCGGCCCAGGCGCCGTTGCAGGACCGTTTCGCCGAGGGGGTGGTGCAGACGCTGGTCGAGGTGGCGCCGCGCGCGCTGGCGGTGACCGACGATTACGAGTCACGCGCGGCGTTCATGTGGAGCGCGACGCTGGCGTTGAATTCGCTCATCGGCAGCGGCGTTCCGCAGGACTGGTCCACACACATGATCGGCCACGAGCTGACGGCATTCTACGGCCTCGACCACGCCGAGACGCTGGCGGTGGTGCTGACCGGCGTGTGGCGGCACCAGTTCGACAAGAAAAAGGCGAAGCTGGAGCAATACGGCCGTCGCGTGTGGGGTGTGGAGTCAGCGTCAGCGGCGATTGAGCGGACCGAGGACTGGCTGCTATCGCTGGACGCGCCGGTGCGACTGTCAGCGTATGGCATTGACGCGAAGGAGGCGGCGGAAAAAATCCGCGCCCGCTTCGCCGAGCGCGGCACGAAACTCGGCGAGCACGGCGACATCACGCCGGACGATGTGGCGGAGATCCTGTTGAGCCGGAATTGAAAATGATATGAGCGGCAAACTTTACGTGGTGGCGACGCCCATCGGCAACCTGGAAGACCTCACGCTGCGGGCGCTGCGGGTGTTGAAAGAGGCGCGCCTCATCGCGGCGGAGGACACGCGGCACACGGGGCTGCTGCTGAAGCATTTTGCCATCACCACGCCGCAGGTGAGTTATCACAAGTTCAACGAGGCGCAGCGGCTCGGCGAGTTCACGCGACGGCTCGCTGACGGTGAGAATATCGCGCTGGTCAGCGACGCGGGCATGCCCGGCGTGTCCGACCCGGGCGAGCGGCTGATCCGCGAGTGCCTGGCGCGCGGCATCGCGGTCGAGGTGATTCCCGGACCGTCAGCGGTACTGCACGCGCTGGTGGCGTCGGGGTTGAAAATCACCCCGTTTTATTTCGGCGGCTTTTTGCCGGTCAAGGGCGGGGCGCGGCGGAAGGAACTGGCCGCTGCCGGTGCGCGGGCGAGCACCAGCATTTATTTTGAATCGCCGTACCGGATTATGCGGACCCTGGAGGATTGCGCGGCGGTGCTGCCGGACGCGCTGGTTTGCGTGGCGCGGGAATTGACCAAGAAATTCGAGGAGGTCAAGCGCGGCAAGCCGGCCGAGGTGTTGCAATACTTCCGCGGCGAGGGCCAGGCCAGGGGGGAAATCACCTTTCTGGTGCAGGGCGGCAACGAGGGGCATTGACAGCGCTGGCATTGCCGCCTAGTAAGGGATATGCGTTTGTTTATCTATCTTGGCATCAGCCTGCTGGCGCTGACATTCTGGACGGTGAAGGCGGACGAGGCGCCGGAACGCGAGCCGTGGGACTTGCCGGTGCAGCCGGATGCCAGGCTGCAAATCGGCAAAATTTATGATTTTTTGAATGACGCCAAATACACCCCCACCGGCAATGATCCGGTGTTGCAGGGGGAATTTCGGTATTTTAATTACGGCGCCGTGACCAAGGCGCAGCGCGAGGCGCGCAAGGGGCATTATTACATCGTGAGTTTCAGCAATGACGGCCCGCCGGCGGATATTACGATCCGGATGGATTTTCGCCAGTTGTTATCGCGGGACAAAGTGAACACGCTGGCAGTGCTGTTCAAGGACGCCCAGGGAGATTACCAGCAGCAATTTGTCGTGGCCGGCGAGTTGTACCGCGCCTACGGCGATGTGAATTCCTGGCGCATCGCGGTGGTGAAGGACGGCAAAATCGTGGCGCAAAAAAAATCCTACGTGTGGTGAGGGACGCTGACCATGAGCCTGAGCTTGTTTGAAATTATCCAGCGCGGCGGCCCGGTCATGGGATTGCTGTTCCTGTGCAGTGTGCTTGCCATCGGGGTGATTGCCGAGCGCATGATGTTCTTCCACCGCTGCTCGATTAACCTGAGCCATTTTCTCAAGGGCATCGCGCCGTTGTTGCGCCAGGGGCGTTACGACGAGGCGGTGGAGCGCTGCGACGAGGCTTACGGGCCGGCGGTCAAGGTGGTGCAGGCCGGCATTGTCAAACGCGCGCTGCCCAAGACCGAGTTGCGCGAGGTGTTGCAGGAGGCGGCGCAACTCCAGTTGCCGCGGCTGGAAAGCAACCTGATTTTGCTGTCCACCATCGCCAGCGTCGCGCCGCTGCTGGGCCTGCTGGGCACGGTGCTTGGGATGTTCAAGGCGTTTGAGAGCCTGAACGCGAACGCCGGCGCGGCGCCGATTAGCGACCTGTCAGGCGGCATCGGGGAGGCGCTGCTGACGGCCGCCGCCGGCCTGGTGGTGGCCATTCCGTGTTATGTGGCGTATAATTATCTGACCAGCCGGCTGAACGCCATCATCGCTGATATTGAGCGCGGCGGCATTGAAGTGGTGCAATTGCTGGATAACCAGCCGGCGAGCGGGCCTGAGACGACGCCCGCCGGGCAAACAGCGGCGGCCGCGGCCAATCCGGATGCCGGGGCCGGGCCGGGGAAGCATATTAATTATTGGCCGAAGTAGCCGATTGCGGAGCGTCATGAAATTGCGTCGCAACATCAAGCCGATCAGCGGGCCGTTTGACCTGACGCCGTTGCTTAACGTGGTGCTGTTGCTGCTGGTGTTTTTCCTGCTGGGTTCCACCTTTGTCATCCAGCCCGGCATCAAGGTTAATCCGCCAACCGCGCTCACCGGCAGCGGCCTCAACGGCATCCGTTATGTGATCAATGTCACGGCGCAGGAGCCGCCGCTGATTTTTTTCAACAACCAGATTATCGGCCTCGCGGAATTGCAAGCCGAGTTGCGGCAACTGGCCGCCAGGCAACCCGGGGTCATGGTGGCGCTGCGCGCCGACCAAAGGGTGCCGTATGGCATGATCATGGATATCATGAGCCGCGCGCTTGACGCCGGGGTGCAGGTATTGAACGCCACTCAGCCGGCCGTTGCCCCATGAATGCCATGCCCCTGCACGAGCTTTGGGAGAAACTTTTTCCGCCGGAAAGGCGTCGGCTGGCGTGGTTGATCATGCTGGCGTTATTGGCGCATCTGGCGATTTTTACCGTGCTAAAAATCAAGCCGGTCGCGCCGGCCGGGGTCAGGCCGCCGTTGTTGCAAGCCGCCACGCTGACAGTCGCCGCCGCGCCGCCGGCCCGCGTCGGCTGGCTCGACTGGCGGGACTCCAGCGCGCCGCTGTTGCCGCGCGGGCCGTTGCCGCCGCTGCCCGTGTCCGGCCGGCGGGAACTGCCGCCACCGCCGCCGCTGCCGCCACTGTCGCTGACCGACCGTGCCCCGGCCGCGGCATTGATTTCCCGCTTGCCGTCGATTGTGCAACAGGCGCGGGAGGCGCTGACCGTCTTCCAGCCTAGTCCGAAGGAAGCGCAAATTGAAACGCCGCCGCAACTGAGCGGCACGATGGTGGAAATTACCGGTGCTTTGGCGGGTCGGCAGGTGGCGAAGAAAACCGATTTGCCGCAACCGACGATTGATCGCAATTTGCAGGTGACCGTGTGTTTGCTGGCGGTGAACGCCCTCGGTCTGGTGGAAAATGTCATGGTGGACAATTCCTGCGACGACGCGGAGGTTGACCAACTGGCCGTGCGGGAACTTGGGCGCTGGCAGTTCGCGCCGAACCCCGACGTCCCGTTGCAGTGGGGCCGGGCGATGGTTTACTGGCATTTCAAGGGCAAGCCGGCCGCGACCACGGGCGGTAATCCATGAATTTAACCTTCCCAGCGTTTTTGTGGCTGTATGTGGCGCTTTTCCTTGCGGTGGTGTTCGGCGCTTGGCTAAACTTTGTCTGGCGCGGCCGCAGGTTTCGGCAGGCGACGGGCAAAGTCCGCCGTTGTCCCGGTTGCGGGAAAAAAATCCGCGTCGGCAATGAACTGGTATTCATGCGTTGTCCGCATTGCGGGCGGCGAATAAACTTGGGCGAGTTGTTTGGGAAAAAACGGCATTAAAATCTTGGCTTATGGCAACGACTGAACGCATTGTGATTTTGGACTTTGGCTCGCAATACACCCAGGTCATCGCCCGCCGGGTGCGGGAATTTCACGTGTTTTCGGAAATTCTCCCGTTTACCACGTCAGCGGCGCAACTCGCGGCGCAACCGCCCAGCGGCATCATCCTCAGCGGCGGCCCGGCCAGTGTTTACGCGCCAACCGCGCCGCAGGTGGACGCGAAAATTTTCGACCTGGGCATTCCCGTGCTCGGCATTTGCTACGGCATGCAACTCCTCGCCAAGAACCTCGGCGGCAGGGTCCAGCGGGGCGCGCGCCGCGAATACGGCCGCGGCACGCTGACGGTGCGGTCGCCCGGCCGGCTGTTCGCCCGGCTCCCGCGCCGGCTGGAGATTTGGAACAGCCACGGCGACAAACTCATCAAGGCGCCGCGCGGGTTCAAGGCGGTCGCGGTCACGGACAACGCGCCGTTCGCCGCCATTGAGGACGCTGACCGTCGCCTCTACGGCATTCAGTTTCATCCCGAGGTCGCGCACACGCCGCGTGGCAAGGAAATCCTCGCCAATTTCATCCGGGGCATCTGCCGCTGCCGGGGCGCGTGGACGACGGCGTCGTTCATCGACCGCGCGGTCGCTGACATTCGCGCGCAGGTCGGCCAGGAGCGCGTCATTCTCGGCCTCAGCGGCGGCGTGGACTCCAGCGTCGCGGCGGCGTTGCTGCACCAAGCTGTCGGCCGGCAGCTCACGTGCATTTACGTGGACAACGGCCTGATGCGCGCCAACGAGACCGCGAGCGTCAAGCGCATCTTTGCCGGCGGTCTCGGCCTGAAACTCGTGGTCGCTGACGCTGGCGCGGGCTTTTTGCGCAAACTGCGCGGCGTCACCGAGCCGGAGCGCAAACGCAAAATCATCGGCGCGGAATTCATCCGCGTGTTTGAGCGCGCGAAAAAATCCGTCGGGCCGGCGAAGTTTCTCGGCCAGGGCACGCTGTATCCCGATATCATCGAAAGCGTCTCGATTGACGGCAATCCCGCCGCCATGATCAAGTCGCATCACAATGTCGGCGGTTTGCCGAAGCACATGAAATTCAAGCTGGTCGAGCCGCTCAAGCAATTGTTCAAGGACGAAGTGCGCGCGGTTGGCGAGGCGCTCGGACTGCCGAAGGAAATGGTGTGGCGCCAGCCGTTCCCCGGCCCCGGTCTCGCGGTGCGCTGCCTCGGCGAAATCACGCGAGAGAAACTCGACATCCTGCGCGCTGCCGATGCCATTATCGTCGAGGAGATGAAGCGCAGCGGGTGGTATTACCAGGTATGGCAAGCGTTCGCCGTGCTGCTGCCGGTGCGCAGCGTCGGCGTAATGGGCGACGAGCGGACTTATGACTACACCATCGCCATGCGCTGCGTGGACAGTCAGGACGCGATGACCGCCGACTGGACGCGGTTGCCGCACGACCTGCTGGCGAAGATTTCCAACCGCGTGATCAACGAAGTGCGCGGCGTCAACCGCGTGGTGCTGGACATCAGCTCCAAGCCGCCGGCGACGATTGAATGGGAATAACGGCGGCGGCCGGTCCCCGCGCCAGGCTGTCACCATCAGTCGCGGGGGCGGTTGATTAATAATTACTACTTTGCATCGGGCGATTATCTGCTACTGTGCGCGGGTGCCTCGGGCAAAGGGGCAGGGGAAGGAGACCGGATGAAGCATCTTTCATATCAGCAGGCGGATTTCGACGCACGGGTCAGGGAACTGAACCGCGGCGCCGAGCCGCCGCAGGAAATAATCCAGCAGGTGCGGCAAATCCTGAGCCAGGTGAAAGCTGGCGGCGACCTGGCGCTGGTGGAGATCAACAACCGGTTTTCCACCGAGCCGGTCACCCGCGCCGAGTTGGAATTAAAAACCAGGCCCAGAACGCCGAGACCGGCAATCAAGGAAGCCTTGCAACAGGCGCGCCGGAACATCGAAAAATTTTACCGGGCGCGGATTCCCCGGTCGGTCATGAGCAGAAACACCGAGGGGGCCCAGGTCGGCGAAATTTACCAGCCGCTGCGGCGGGTGGGCATTTACGTGCCGGGCGGCACGGCGCCGCTGGTGTCCTCGGCGCTCATGACGGTGACGCTGGCCAAGACGGCGGGCGTCAAGTCCATCGCGGTGTGCACGCCGGGGCCGGTGCAGCCGGTATTGCATTACGCCATCAAGCTGGCCGGGGCCGACGAGATTTATCAGGTGGGCGGCGCGCAGGCGATTGCGGCCATGGCTTACGGCACCGCCAGCATCAAGCCGGTGCACAAAATTTACGGGCCGGGCAACGTGTATGTGGTTGAAGCCAAGCGCCAGGTGTACGGCCAGGTCGGGATTGATTTGCTGCCCGGCCCGAGTGAAGTGGCGGTGCTGGCCGATGGCAGCGCCCGGCCGGACTTTGTCGCCGCCGACCTGCTGGCGCAGGCGGAACACGGGCCGCGCAGCCGGATTTTCCTGGTCACTGATCATGAGCGGCTGCTGGAAAAGGTGCGGGCGGAAATTGAACGGCAGCTGCCGACGCTGGGGCGGGTGCAGTATTTGCGCGAGACGCTGAATCTCGGCTGTTACCTGGTGTTGGTGAAAAACCTGCGGCAGGGGGTCGAGGTGATTGAAACGATTGCGCCGGAACACTTGTCACTGGCCGGCCAGGCCGCCGCGCGGCTGGCCGGGCGCATTCATCATTGCGGCGGCATTTTTGTCGGCGACTATTCGCCGGTGGCGGCGGGCGATTACGCGGCGGGGCCGAGCCACGTGTACCCGACCAATGGCTCGGCGACGGCGTTCAGCGGGCTGACCATTGACCAGTTTTTCCGCAAGACCAGTGTTATTCACTACGAAAAAGCCGCGTTGAAAAAAGGCGCGAAGACGATTGCGACCCTCGCGGAAGTGGAGGGGCTGGCCGCGCATAAAAAATCGGTGACGATTCGGCTCGAACCATGATTGGCAACGGGAGGCAAAGATGAGAACCAGCCTGATTAAACGCGCCACGAAGGAAACGCGGATTCGCCTGCAACTGAACCTTGACGGCCAGGGAATAGCCAGAATCAAAACCGGAATCGGTTTTTTTGATCATATGCTGACCTTGTTCAGCAAGCATTCCCTGATTGACCTGACGGTGGTCGCTGACGGTGACCTGGAGGTGGATTACCATCACACGGTCGAGGATGTCGGCATTGTGCTGGGGCAGGCGCTGAAGGACGCGGTCGGCGACAAGCGCGGCATCAACCGCTACGGCTGGGCGTATTTGCCGATGGACGAGACGCTGACCCGCGCGGTGGTGGATTTGAGCAACCGTTTTTACCTGGAGTTCCGCGTGCCGGTGGCGCGGCGCCGGGCGGGTGATTTTCCCCTGCAATTGCTGGAAGAATTCTTTCGCGCCGTGGCGGTGAACGCTGGGATGAATTTGCACTTGGAATTGCTGTACGGCCGCGACGCGCATCATATCGCCGAGTCCCTGTTCAAGGGTTTTGCCAAGGCGTTGGACATGGCGTGCCGCAAGGATCCGCGCGTGAAGGGTCTGCCGAGCACGAAGGGGCGTTTGTGAACATCGCGCTGGTGGATTACGGTCGCGGCAATCTGCGCAGTGTCGGCAAGGCGCTGGAATCGCTCGGTGCCGGCGTGCGCCTGGTCGCTGACGGTGGGCAATTCGCCGGCTGCGACGCGCTGGTGCTGCCCGGCGTCGGCGCGTTCGGCGACGCGATGCAAAATTTGCGCGAGCGCGGGCTGGTGGAGCCGCTGCGGGCGTGGGTGCGGGCCGGCCAGCCGTTCCTCGGCATCTGCCTCGGCTACCAGTTGCTGTTCGAGCGCAGCGAGGAAAGTCCCGGCGCGGACGGCCTCGGTTTGGTCGGCGGCGGCGTGGTCAAATTTCCGCCGTCGGTCGGCAAAATTCCGCACATGGGCTGGAACAATGTCACCGTCAGCGAGCCGGGGCGCGACCTGTTCGCCGGCTCCGGCGCGGGCTGGTTTTACCACGTGCATTCCTATTATCCCGCGCCCGCCGACCCGACCCTCGCCGCGTGCTGGACCGATTACAATGGCACCCGCTTCGCCAGCGGCATCGTCAGCGGCCGGCTGGCGGCCTTCCAGTTCCACCCCGAAAAAAGCCAGGCTGGCGGCCTGCGCCTGCTGGCAAATTTTTTGCGGCTCGCCGCGTGAAAGTGTTGGTGATTTTTGCAACCGCTCCCTATAGTGCCCCCCATGATGAAATGGACGCTGATGCTGGCGGTGGCGCTGACGCTGATCGCTTGCGGCGGGACGCGCGAGCGTTCGGAAATTCCCGCGGTCGCGCCGGTCACCGGCGGTGAGGTGGTCGCGCCGTCACCATCACCGTCAGCGGCGGCGTCAAGCACTCGTCCGGTGATTTACGATTATCCGGGCGCGACGCGCGTGCTGGGGGAAACCGCCAGCGCGCCGTCCCCATCACCATCAGCGCCGGCACCGGCGGCGACCTCGCCGGCGGGAAAATTTTACACGGTGCGGCCGGGCGACACCTTGTGGCGCGTCGCCACCAGCCACGGGGTCACGGTCAGCGACTTGAAACGCGCCAACCAGCTCGCCAATGACCTCATCAAGCCGGGCCAAGTGTTGCGCATCCCATAAAAGTTTATGATCAGGAAAATTTATCAAGAATTATGCGGGGCGGTTTACACGCGCCGGCAGCAGGTGTATTGGTGCCTCGGCCTCGGCGTGCTGGCGGCGCTGTTGCTGGGCAAATATTTGTTCAGCGGCACGCTGGTGTTGTCAAAGGCCGGCACGGATGTGTGGGCGTATTATTATCACGCTTACTCGCTCGCGTTCGACGGCCTGCGGCAGGGGCAACTGGTCGAGTGGAACCCGTATCAATACGGCGGGCAGCCGTTCCTGGGACCGTTTCAATCGGCGCTGCTGTACGCGCCGACCTGGCTGGCGGCGGCGCTGCCGGTGACGCTGGCGTTGAACTGGCTGATCTGGTTCCACACGTGGCTGCTGGGCGCGGGGGTGTTCGGCTGGGCGGTGTGGCGCGGGTGCCGGCCGGCGGCGGCGTTCGCGGCGGCGGCGGCGCTGATGCTGGGCGGGCAATATTTTTCCCACATTTACGCGGGGCACATTTCCAATCTCGGCTCGATGGCGTGGGCGCCGCTGGTGTTCTGGGGCGTTGACGGCTGGCTACGGCAACGGCGCGGCGGCTGGCTCGCGCTGGCGGCGGCCGCGGCGGCGCTGCAACTTTACGCCGGGCACCCGCAATATTTTTACTACACGGCCATCGTCAGCGGCCTGTTCGCGCTGGTGTTTTTGTGGGACGCGGAGCGCAAGGTTTCCGCCATCGCCGGCTTGCTGGCGATTTATCCGCTGGCGCTGGCACTGTCAGCGGCGCAACTGCTGCCCGGCCTCGCGGCCTCGGCGGAATCGGTGCGCGCCGGCGCCGGCAATCACGACTTCGCGGCGATGTTCGCGCTGCCGTGGGAAAACTGGCTGACGCTGCTGGTGCCCGGCTTTTTCGGCGACATGGAAAGCGCGCCGTACTGGGGCCGCTGCTATTTGTGGGAAATGCAACTGTACCTCGGCGTCGGCGCGCTGGCGGTGGCGGCGATCGGGTTCGCGCACTGCCGGCGGCGGCGCAAAATCCAGGTGGCGGCGTTGCTGCTGGTCATCGCGTTGCTGGGGCTGGGCGCGCGCACGCCGCTGTATGATGGTCTTTATTACCTGGTGCCGGGCTTCGGGCTGTTTCGCGGCACGTCGAAGTTCATGTTCTTTTTCGCGCTGGCGCTGACGGTGCTGGCGGCGCACGGCTTGAGCGGATTGTTCAACGGCGCCGGCGGGGGGCCGCGCCGCTGGCTCGTGTGGACGCTGGCGGTGACGGGCGCGCTCGCGTTCTTCGGCGCGCTGTCGCTGACGGACAGTGATAGCCTGTTCGTCGGCTGGGTGCAGGCGGCGGCGCAATCGGGCGAGTCGTATTTGCGCCCGGACTGGTTTGCGCGGGACGCGAACCTGGCCGCCGCGCAATCGTTCACCGTCGCCGCGCTCGTCAAGGCGGGCGTTTGGCTGCTGGTCTTCGCCGGCGCGCTGTGGGCGGCGTGGCGCTGGCGCCGGGCGGCGTGGGCGTTCGCGGCGCTGATGGTGCTGGACTCGGTCATCTTCGCCTGGTCGCTCATCACCGGCTTCGCCGCCGCCGAAGTGGCGTACGCGCCGCTGCGCGACGTGACGCGGCAGTTCGGCGACGGCCGCGTGCTGAACGCGCTCAGTCCCGCCGCCAACATGTCATTGCGCTCCGAGGGACTGTGGGGCTACGACCCGTTTGTGCTGAAACGCTACGCCGAGTTTGTCGCCGCCACGCAGGGCGTGCCGCCGGACGAGGCCACGCAAAACCTCCGCATCACCCAGAACACGCCGCTGCTGGCGCTGCTGCGCGCCCGCGCCGCGTTTTTGCCGCAGCCGGACGGCCAGGTCAAGGTCGAGCAATTGAACGCCGCGGTGTTCCCGCGGTTTTACATCGTCAGCAAATGGCGCGTCGTGCAGGGGCGGGACGCGGTTTTGCGCGCGCTGTCAGCGCCGGATTTCGACCCGAAGCAAGAGGTGATTTTGGAGGAAGACCCGCTGCTGCCGCCGGACATCGCCGAGGCGCAGTATCAAATCCGCATGTTAGGCGGCAGTACGGACGCCTGGATGCTGGACATCCAGACCACGCGCGCGTGCGTGCTGGTGATGACCGACGCGTACAGTCGCGACTGGCGCGTGAAAGAGTTGCCCGGCAGCGTGCAGACCAATTATCACGTCCTGCCCGCGAACTACGCCCTGCGCGCCATCCCGCTGGCGCCGGGTCGGCACGTCATCCGTATCGAATACCAGCCCGGCTATTTCGGCGTCGGACTCCTTGTCAGCGCCCTGGCCTGGGTGACGCTGGCAGTGGCGCTGTGGAAGTTGACCGCGATTCGTACATCCCTAGTAAGATAATCTGGGGGGGGGGGATCCGGCGTTCAGAGACGCGCTCTCGC
>JAISDC010000272.1 GCA_031265105.1 Verrucomicrobiales bacterium | reverse complement strand
CCGGTGCCCGGGTCGCCCTGGAAAAAGCGGATGGCGCCCAGGAATTGCCGCCCGACATACCGCACATCCAACAGGCCGCCGTGCGCGCCGCTGACGCTGACAAAGGTGCGCCCGTTGGTAAAGTACGTGCGGCTCAGACCGCCGAGCCTGGTCTTGGCGACGGGAGTAAGTTGGTTGAAATTCAAGCCCTCGGTGATAGCAGTGGTGCGATTGCTCATATATAGATGGGGGATATTGACTAGCAATCGTCGCTTGGCAAGCGGTGATTTTCAGGTTGTGCGGAGGTCACAGAGGAACACAGAGCAGGCACAGAGGGACACGGAGTTGGTTTGGGGGTTTGCTGAGAACTTTGCAAATTAAGTTGGGGTCAGTGTTAGCTTCTCCCTAATAAAAAACTCTGTGCTTCTCCGTGCCTTCTCCGTGTTACTCTGTGACCTTTTTTACTGCGCCGTCACATCCACCATTTCAATGTTATCCAGATACGCCCTGGCCAGGCATTTTTCCACGATGGTGCGGAACATGAAGCTGACCACCGCCTCCGTGGCGCCCGGCGGCGCCTCGTAGGGGCGCGGCACGGCCCAGCCGTTGAAATTTTCCTGCCGCCGCCAGGTGTCCTTGGTGTGCTGCTCCTTGATCAGGCCGGACACGCCGTTTTTTTGCGGCGCGCAAATCCAGTCAATCCGCCCGCCCAGGTCGGTGTAGCCGCGCTGGCGGCCCTTGCCCTGATACTCGCCGCGCATGTCCTCGGTCAGGTAGTCGAAGCGCACGGCATACCGGTGGCCGGCGGTCACCGGCACGCGCTGCCGCACTTGCGTCATCGGCATCCCCTGATTGCCGTTGGCGCTGCGGATGAACGCGCCGAAGTCCGGGCTGTCGAACATTTCATCGGGAAACACCTGCTCGCGCGCGGTGCCCATCAGCAGCGACCGCGCTCCGCTGCGCGGCAGGTCGGCGCTGACGGCGGAGAAATTGCCGTTGTGGTCATTGACTTGCCAGCCCGCGCGGTCACTGTCAGCGAACGGCTCCTCGAAGCCGCCGTTCCTGAGCAGGTTCAGGCCCAGCGGCAGTTGAATTTCGCCCCACTCCTCCGGCTGCAAGGTCGCCTCGGTGGTCAGGTCGGCGGTGATGTTGGTTTTCCGGTTGTAATAATAGAGCCGCAGCGCGCGGTTGCGCCCGGTCTCGTCGGCGAAAATCACCCCGACATCGCCGCGCAATTTGCCGGTGTAGCGCGGGTCGAGGTTCAGCGCCGTCAGCGGCACCGCCGCCTCGATGACATACCAGCCTTCCTGTTCATTGCGCTGCACGGCAACCTGGGCGTCCTTGAGCCGGATGACCTCGTCCACTTTCGCCGCCAGCATTTGCACCGGCTCCTTCGCGCCAGGCGACACCGGCTTATACCACACCGCAATCGGCTGCCCCTCAAACACGCTGAACAGCAGCCGCGCGTCACCGGCAGCGGGGCCGCGATGATGCGGGTCGGCTTGCAAATCGGTTTGCAGCATCAAGTCCACGGCGTCGCCGGTGATGAACAACTGCCGCCAGTCGGCCCCGCCGTTGCGCAGCGGCGGCGTCGGCTCCCAGACTTGCGCGGCCAAGTACAAGCGCGTCGCGTCACGCCGCAGCGCGATGACCGCCCGCCGGCCCTTGCCGTCGTCAAGCGTGGCCCCCTCGCCCATGTTCCAGTCGTCCAGTTTGCCGTCCACCGTCAGCGGCGGGTTGCGCCACGCGACGCTGATGATGGGCTGCGGCTTCGGCTTGGCTTCCGGCAACTCGCGCAACGCCCGCGCCTGTGCCGCCGCCGCCACCGTTAGCGTGTAGTTGCTGGTAAATTTTCCCGCCGCGCCTGGTTCCAGGCCCTTGAGTTTTAAAATGTGCATCTGCTGGTTGGCGCCGTTGATGAGCCACGGCTCGCCGTCCGGCGTCTGGTAGCCGCCGCGATACGACTCGTCCCACGTCGCCGCCGGGCCGTTGCGACTGTCGTCCAGCGGCGCGCCGAGATAGTCACCGTCAGTGGTGAACAGGTAGGTCTTGTAACTGCCGTGCCAGTTCCAGGTCGCGCACACCGTGCCGACGCCGGGCACGTCGTAGTCATACACCACGCCGGTCGCGTGGACGTTGTCGCCTTCCAGCTTGTCAGGCATCGCGATGGACCACAAATGCCGGCCGTGCAGGTCATACGCGGCGAAAGCGTCCGCGCCTTTGCCCCACTCATATGAATAGGTGACAATGATTTTGTCGTCGCGGGTGACATGCACATTGGACACCGCAATTTTCGGCAATAGCGCGAGCAACTTGATATCGGCGGGGTCGTACACCGGGTCACCGGCAGCGTTCCACGCGCGCGGCGTCCAGCGCATCAGGCCGGTGCCGTCCTTGAAGCCGCCGCAATAATACAGCGAGAAATCCTTGCCGAGGTCACCGGTCCACGGAGTTTCCAGACGCGGGATGCCACCGTCAGCGGATGCGTCGTTGCGCGGATTCGCCGCGGGGCGCCACTGCATTTCGTTCGCCTGCGCGCGATGGTCGCCGTCAGCGTCGTTCCACGCGAACCATTCCTCGAAGTGTCCCTTGAAAAATTCGGGATAATAACGGTCGTAGCGGTGATAGCCGATGTCGCTGTCCCACTCGAACACCTGCGTGCCGTCGCCGTTCAACTGCGGCTTGTAATCGCGAAAGCGGAAACCGATGGCGGCGGCGGTATGATAAGTGTCACCGTCGCGCTTGAGCAGCGCGAGGATGTTGTTGCGGTTGTGCGGAATGAACACGAATTCGTCCTTACCGTGGTACAACGCGCGCACCGGCAGCGACCAGTCAACGGAGCTGGGCATAAAGCAGTCGGCCAGGTCGGCGCGCCGGTAGCTGATGGCCAGCGGGCGGTAGGTCCGGCTGGCAAAATCCACCTTGAAGCGCGTGGCGTTGCTGGTGATTTCGTCCGGCGCCTTGGGGTCAATCCAGAAATGCCCGCCGCCGCCGTAGCCGGTCGGCCCGAGGTAGTCGCGCAACAACTTGCCAGTGTCAGCGTCCCACACGCTGACGCGCTTCGGCGTCATGTCGTCCTCCGTCACCCACAGTTTGCCGCGGTCGGTGACCGCGATGCCGCGCGGCAGCAACATGCCGTCCGGCTCCCACTTGCCGACCCACGGGCGGCCGCCCGCTTTGCCGATGGCCTTGACGAACCGGCCGGCGCGGTCGAATTTTTTCACCTGGAACGAGTCCGCCCAGTCGCTGACGTAGATGTGGCCCGTTTTATCCGTCGTCACATAAGCCGGCGCGACGAGGTTGCCGCTGACGGCGGGCAGGGTCTTTTTCGCCGCCAAATCCACCCGCAACACCTGCCGCCCGCTGACGGCGAGCAACGTGCTATCGTCCAGCCGGCACAGGCCCAGCGGCGCCGGCACGCTGATTTCCACGCCGGTCGGCCGGCCACTGTCAGCGGCGTACTCGACGATTTTGTTGTCATACAGCAGCGCGACGTACAGCTTGTCACCGACAGCGGCGAGACCGAGCGCGTTGGTGCTCTCGGCGATGTCGTAACGGAAATAACGCGGCTGCCCGCCGTATTTTTGCAGCGTGAAATTCTTCGCGTTGCGCAATTCCCACATGTAGGTGTATTCCTCGCGATAGGGCCAGGTCGCGATTTTCAACCGCGGCTGCTCCTTGCTGAACCGCGCCAGCCGGCCGGTGTTTTTTTCCAGGCAAATCAGCAGCGCGCGCCCGATGGCGTTGTCGCCGGTGAACACGCGCCCGCCCTTGTCCTCGGTGATTTCCGGCCCGGAATACATAACATACAAATAATCGCCGCTGACGGTCAGCGCCACGCTGCGCGGGTTGCCGCCGAGCGCGAAACCCCACCGCCGCTGACCGTCGCCGTCCACCGCGATGACGCTGAACCCCTTCTCGCTGCCCGGCGAGCCGAGGAACACCCAGTCACCGTCAGTGGCCGCGGCCTGCGGCGGGCCTTCGTCATTCAGCCAGTCGCCCCGGTCGTCGGCGGTCGGCCACGGCGGATTGCCGGGATTGTTCGCCGTCGCCAGCCACTCCGTGCCGAGCTTGCCGTGCCACACGCCCCGTAGCACATAGTCGCCGGCCGCGGCGGGCTGGCCGTACTGGTCGAGACCGTCCCAGTCCGCGGTGTTGTCGCCGACGTAGCGAAATTCGTTCTGCCGCAACCAGCGCGTCAGTTGCCCGTCCGGGGTGAACAAGCCGAGGCTCACTTCCGCGTCCCTGGGCATGGTGAACGGCACCGTCAGCGCCCCGCGTTTTTGCAAAGTCAACTCCGCGATGAGCGAGCAACGCGGTGTCAGGTCAGCCCACCACGGTTGCAACGTCGCGGCGATGCGGTCGCCCGCTGACGGTGACCGGTCGAACAGCAGCGTCCACGGCACCGCCAACTCCAGCGTGTAGGAGCCACCGTCAGCGGCGGGCCGCGTCGCCGCCCGCGCGCCTTGTTTCAACAGGAACGGGTTCGCCAACTCGACCCCGTCAGCGGTCAGCGCCGCGCGACCCGACAGACTGTCGGGCCACACGCACAAATTGACCGTCCGGTTATCCTGGCGCAGCCGGATTTGCAGCGCGTCGCCGCCGTTGAAGCCCGCCTGGGTGGCCTCGGATTTCAAATTCAACACCGTGCCGCTGACCGTGAACTCCGCCGCGAGATACAAATTCTTGTCGTCGTAACGCAGCGCCGTCCGCCCGCCGAAACGATGGCCGAATATTTCCGGCAAATACGCGATAGTCTGGAATGTCGCCGCCGGCCAGTCGTCCAGTTGGCCGTCAATCGCCGGCGCCGCCGCCGCGCGGCCCACCGGCAGCGACCGCAAACTCCGGCCCGCCGGCGTCGCCTGGGTCAGGTCGCCACCGTCAGCGGCTCCCGCGGCCAGCGTCAGCGTACCCCACTCCGCCGGATTGAAAATCGCCGTCTGGCCGACCGTCGGCGACTGGGCGGTGAGAAACGGCCAGGTCACGCCGCGCGCCTCGTCCGCCGTTTGCAACTTCGCCCGCCGCAGCGCTGACACTGACTGCGCCGGCAGCGCGTTCCACGCCGCGTCCAGCGCCAGTTGCAGTTTGCCGTCCGCCGGCAATCCGCCGCTGACCGTGACCAGCGACCACGGGACGCGCAGTTCCATGAAAAATTTATTTTTGCCAATGACGCTGCCGCTGACGGTGACTTCGCCCGCCGCGTCGCGCCAATTCGCCTCGTCGCCACCGCGCCGTTTGACGAAAAACTGCTTGCCACCCGCCGCCGGCCACACCGCGAGATGCGTCACCCGGTCGGCGCGCAAATGCAACTCCAACCCCTCGCCGCCCGCGTCCCAGCGCGCCGCGTCACCGTCAGCGGACCGGTTTTCGCCGGGCGCGTCATCCGTCCATTCCGCCGCGAGATACAGCGCGTCCGCGTCGAAACAAGTCCGCACCGTCAGCGCCAGCTTTTTTTCCGCCAGCGCCGCCGTCAGCGCGTCCGCCCCGCGCAACAACTCCACCGGCGACAGCGTGTACCCCGGCACCGCGCGCCAGTCGTCCGCCCGTCCGTCCAGCGCCAGCTTGGCCGACGCCGGCGCGCTCGGCGGCAGCGTCGCCACGCGCAGACCGTCGGCGAAAGAAAAATTTCCCAGCGCCATCGTCAGCGTCACGACGGCCAGCATTTTTTTTGCGTGTTTTTTCATTTTCATATCAAGTTCAATTTTTACCAAGTAATCATGAAATAGGAAGGTTTACATGAGTTTGTGTCAGTTTGTTGAGTTTGTGTAAGTTGGCGCGGTACCGCGTAACCAAACAAACTGACACAAACTTAACAAACTTTCTTCCGCCGCAGCACGGCCAGCAACACCAGCCCGGTCACTGTCAGCGCCAAAGCCGAGGGTTCGGGAATGGGTGTGACCAGCAACTGAAAACCCGTGATGCCGGCTTCGCCATTCATCGAATTGGCGCCAACGCCCACGTCAAAGGAAAAATAGCCGAGAGCATCGGTGAAAAAACCGCTCAGGTGAATATAATTGCCCTTGTAAGTCAACGCATACCCGCCCACCACGGTCTGGGCTTCTGAAACAAATGTGTTCGCCACGTCCAGGGTGTCATATTCATCCTGGCCATTAGGCCCTTGCAACAGATATTTGGTGTCGCTGACCGTGACTTCGACATTGTGTCGGCTCGCGTCAATCACACAGTACAGCCACAAATCCAAGCTGGCATTGGCCGCCAGACCGCTGATGGAGAAGGTCAGCGGCGCATCCTGACCGCGAGAGGGCGAGCCTTGCAAGTACACATTGCCGTCGGACAGCAGGGGGTTGGGCGTAAGGTTAACCGCCGGCGTGTTCTTGGTGACATATTTGTTAGTCGTGAGAGTAACGCCATGACCAGCGCCCGCGGCGTCCGCCAATGTTGTTCCCGTCACCTCGTGCAAATCGTACCAGCCGGCCGCCGGCAGATTGTTCCACACATCCCCGTCCGCGCCGGTGGCCGCCGCTCCCGACACATCACCCGCCGAACTCGGAAAGGCGACGTTGTACAGCACCTGCGCCGGCGCCGTCGCGGCCCAGGCGACGCTGACCGTCAACGCCACCAGCAACTTGCCAGGTTTTATTTTTACACGACTATTTCTCCGGCAACCCAGCACCGTCAGCGCCGCGCCGATGAGCAGCAACGCCCAGGTCGCGGGTTCGGGAATCGCCGTGTAGTTCAACAGCAGCGTGTGGTCGCCCAAACTGACATCGAACAGACTGTCAGCGTAAGCGCCGCCCAGGAAGCCGCTGGCGTCCACCGCGAACATCAGCGGGTTAAACGCGCCGCCGGCTAGCTCGCTCACGTCCAGCGTGGTGAAATGCGCGAAGTCCCATTGATAATCCCGCGTCGCGTCGAAGCCGGTCAGGTTATAGTCTAGCAATTTGATAGTGAACTGCGCGTCGTAAGCGAAGTAAATGTCCAGCGTCAGCGTGTCCGCCGTCAGCAAGTCCCAGCCCGTGCCCGCGCCACCGGCAGCGTCGCCGATTTCAAATTCATACACCCCGTCATCATACCAAGTCTGCGTCCCGGTCACCGCCGCGCCGATGCTGTTGCCGGGGGCGATGGTCTGGTCGCTGCCAATGGTCAGATTGTCCAGGCTGCCGCGCCAGTTGGTGCCGCCCAACGCGCCGTTAGTGAAGGTCAGCGTCCCCGCGTAATCCTCGCTGCCGTTGTAGGCAAATCTGCCGCCGCTGACGGTGACCGCGCGGTCGAGCAACTGGTTGCTGTCATAGCGGAAGACGCCGCCGGCGGTGGCGGTAATCACACTGGTCGCCGTCAGCGAGCCGGTGCCGCCCACCAGCAACACCCCGCCGCTGACAGTGGTCGCGCCCCGGTAGGTGTTGCTGTTGTCCAGCGTCCAGGTGCCGGCGCCCACCTTGGTCAGCGCCAGCGTGCCGTTCTCGTTCACCAGGTGGCCGCTGAAGGTGCTGTTCAACCCCAGCGCGCCCACTTCATAGGTGGCGATTGAATTGCCAGTGTTACCTACTAGCCATTTGCCAGTGGCGCCGCTGGCCGTGAGCACGTCGTCGCCGCCGGACAAATCGCCGATTTTCACCACGGTGCTGCCACCGGAGTGGTTCAAATAACCGGTGCCGTTAAGGCCGGCTGTGTCCGCGACATTCGACGACAATACGATGGCCGCCTGCGACCAATCCCGGCTGCCGTCCGTCGTGCCCAGGTTAACCGCAAGAAACTTGGTCGAGAGCGACACAGTCTCCACCAGCGTCAGCGTGCCGGTGAACTGCGACATATCGCCGTTGGCCGCGAAGGTGACATTGGCATTGCCGTAATTGGAGACCGTCAGCTTGCCGTCGCCGAACCAGGTCCCGGTGGAAGTAATGCCGTGGCTGGTAGCGATGAGATTGTCCTGCCCGCCGGCGGTGCCGGTGATGAGCAGGTCGTTGCTCCAGTTGTTCCATGAATTGTCGGCGTTGTCGGTGGAGTTAAAGCCGCCGTTGGCAAAGGTGATCGTGCCGGAGCCGAAGAAACGGGTGCCCTGGAAACGGGAAGACGTGTCGTTGTTCAAAAAAGTCACGCCGCCGGTGTGCGTGTTGACCGGGGCGCCGACGATGCCGAACCCCCAGCTCTGGCCGCTGGCGAGGCCGGACAAGACAATTTTGACCTTGCCGTCAAACTGCAAAAAAGACAGGGTGCCGACGTTGCCCGTCACCGTCAGCGTGGACAAACCGGCGGCGCTGTTGGTGATTAATCCTTGGTTTACATCATTGTACGACAACACGCCGGTGACATCGTAACCGTTCAATTCCACCCTGGCGCCAGAGCCAATCGCGAACAGGCTCACCCCATTGTCAGTGCCCAGCGCGTGGGAGCCGCCGACCACCAAATCGCCCTGCCAGACCGCTACCCCGCCGAGGAAGCTGTTGGAACCGGTCAGAATCAGCGCACCGGTGCCTGACTTGACCAATCGGGTGCTGATATTGCCGTTGTAGTAATTGTTGACGATGGACGAGGCGATGGTCAGGTCGCCGCCGTTCTGCCATATCAGCAGGTCATCAACCGGCCCCTGCATACTGCCGCCGCTGATGGTGTAAGCGTTTTCGCCGCTGTAAATCAAGCCGCCGGCGTTGAGTTTCAACTGATTGTCCAGCGTCAGCGCCGTGCCGCCGTCAATCTTCAGCGTGTTGATGTTTTTCGCGCCGCTGACGGTGGTGTCGGCGCTGAGGCGCGCGTTATCGGCGTCCGTCCAAGTGTCCGGGGCGCTGAGCGTGTACGCCTGATAAGTTTGCAACAGGCCGGTGTCCGCGTCACGAGTCGCCCAGTCGCGCCCGTTGATGGTAATCCAGGCGGCATCGTTGCCCCACACGGCAACCATGCCCCCGTGCCCGGCGCCAAACGCCTCGGCGGTGCCGCCCAGCAAATTGTCCCCGCCGATGTCCAGCACCGAATTAAGGGCGCGGCCGATGGCGGTGCCGGTCACATAAATGGAGGCGGAACCGCCCTCGCGCCGAATCGCGTTGTAACCGCGACCGCCGCTGTAGTCGTTGCCGGCGCCGCCGATGTTGCCGCCGACATTGCCCAGGCCCAGGTAAGTAATCTGCTCCTGCGTGGTGCCGCCCACCAGGGTCAGCACGCCGCGGGTCAGGTCGAGTTTGCCCTGTCCCAGCTTGGTCGCGTCCGCGTCGCTGTAATCCAGTCGCACGTTAAAATCCGCGCCGAAATAATTGTCGCCGGTGTAGGAATTGGAGCCGGACAAAGTTACCGTGCCCCGGGCGGCATGAGTCACATCCACGCTATAATTCCCGGAAATATTGCCGCTCACCACCGTCGCGCCGCTGCCGCTGAACCACAGGTTATTACCCAGCACAATATCCGTGTCGAGGGTTTGCACCGCCGCGCTGTTGTTGGTGATGGCGCCGGTCAGCGTCAGCGGGTTGCCGCCGATGGTCAGCGCGGCGGCGCCGACGTTGAAGGTGAGGTTGGCGACGCTGAGGCTGGCGAGGTCGTTGTCCAACGTGGCGGTGAGGCTGGCATTGAAGAATAGACTGTCGCCGTTGACGGGCGGGGCATCCCAGTTCGCCGCGGTGGAAAATTTTCTGTCACCGTCAGCGCCCGACCACGTTCGGTCCGCCGCCGGCGCCAGCAGTGCCGCTGACAGTGACAGGGTGATGGTTAACGCCAGTTGCAGTAATCCATGTTTGCCGGTTTTCATAATGTTTGCTCCTGATTGATTTGTTGTTGGTTAATTTTGATGGCTGCGCAAGAACGCAGAGTTTTACAAAGAGGACATGGAGGAATTGGAGAGGGGGCCTTTGATTGCGGCAATCCTCCTCCAATAACTCCATGCTCTCTTTGTAAAAAAACATCCCCCGCCCCGCGCCGCTGACGCTGGCGGGCGAACTGTGCCGCAAGGGGAATGAAATAGGCGGAACGCCGCCGGGAAATCAGGAAATCGGGGCAAGTCTCATGCTGCGTGAGCGCGTGAGCGCGTGAGCGCGTGAGCGCGTGAGCGCGTGAGCGCGTGAGCGCGTGAGCGCGATGCACTTAGTTTATGACCTATGTCAATCATCTTCAGTGGGTTATCAGTTTTTCACTTCGACTTAGCCCCCATGTTTTTTCGGTGGCCACCATCAGCTTACGCCGATAACGTAATGTAACGTTACATTAATCGCCATATTAAAGCAATAGTTTTCATAAAAATTTTTTACCGGGAGTTCATAGGGGGTATTCGAGATTAAGGCAGTTGGCCACAGAGAAACACAGAGCAGGCACGGAGAATCACAGGGTTTGTTTTTAATTTAACAAAATCCCTGTGGTTCTCTGTGGCCCAATGCGCTTTTAGAACTGGTGCCGATAGCCGGCGGTCAGACTCCACGGTTTGTCATACTTGTCGCCGAAGGAGGCTTCGTAGTCGAGGTGGAGTTGATTGTCAGCGTCGAGTTGCCAGATGAGGTCGGTGCCGAATTCGGCTCTGGCACCGTCAGTGTTGGCGCGGACGGACTGGTAGCCGTTTCTGATGGTGCCGCCACTGCTGATGGTTTCTACGCCGCTGATCTTCACATAGGGTTGTAACGCGCCGCTGTTGGTGATGATGCCAGCGTGACTGCTGGCTACCTTGTGCCGCATTTTTTCCGTGCCGATGGTTTCGTACAAATCCCGCGCGTGCGGCACCGCCGCCGCCAGCCACGTGATGCCGCGATA
>JAISDC010000223.1 GCA_031265105.1 Verrucomicrobiales bacterium | reverse complement strand
GGGAATTTTGCAAATTGTTATAATCCCGCTCGCCTAGAGCCTATCCGCATAACTACCAACACCTGTGTTACCTTCATCCCTTCGGCAGGCTCAGGGTAGGCTCTGAGCGCAGCACGATCAGTGCGTAGTCGAAGGATTGGGTTATCATGCGCGGCCGGTAATGGGCAATTTCGCGGGGTTGAAAAATTGCCGGTGGTGCGCTAACCTTGAGGCGAAACGAGGGATTCATGAGAATTTCATTCAAGACCGCGGCCGGTTGGCTGCTGAAGTTGGCGGTGCTGGCGCTGGCGGTGACGCTGATGGTCAGATTTCTCAAAAACCCCATTTCCTACGCGGGCATCGCCAATTTGGTGATGCTGGCCGGGGTGTGGATAGTCATCGGCGCCTGGCTTGGGCGCCGGGTTGCGGGCTGGTTGGGAGAGCGGGCCGGGCGCCTGTATTGGCCCGCCGACCAGGTGGTGCCGCCGCCGCCGTATTTTTTGATTGAACTGTACCTCCGACGCGGGGATTTGGCGCTGGCGCTGGCGGAGTATGAAAAAATTTTGCGTTACCATCCGGGGGAATTGTCAGCGCACCAGGGGCGACTGAAGATGTTAGCGGCGTTAGACCAAGCGCCGGCGAAAATAGAGAAAGCGTATTTGCGGTCGCTGCGGGTCATGACTTTTGACGATGACCGCGCGGCGTTGCGGCGATGCTACGAACAAATCAAGCGCCTCGAGGCGGCGAAGAAAGTGTTGGCGTGATTTATGAAAAAGTTGGCGATTATTGGCGTGATGCTGTCACTGGCAGCGGGTGTGGTTGGCGCACAACAACGATTGGAAATAATTAACCCCAACGAGATTGCAGTATCGGTGCCGACCGAGGCGGATATGGAGGCTTGGCAATTTCAGTTCAAGACGCTGGATGAATTTACCAATGCGATTATGCGGTCTGAGTACCAACTGCTGAACAGCGGGGAGAACGGGCAAATGTATTATTTGATTTTTCGTTATGAAAATCAACTGGTTGCGGTCAACATTCCCAAAGACGGCGGTGAGTTTCGCTATGGGAGTATGTCAGTGTCGGATGGAGTTGAAGTCAAACCCAATCCATATTCTCCGCTGCCAATCCTGCTCCGGGCCAAAGTCGGTACTTTAAGTCAGTGGAGGGTGCGCGAAATAAGCGGCGTGGCGATGACCGTGCAACCCGATTACAAAGGCACGCTGACCGTGGAGTTACAGCGCTGGAATGACGGCGTAGGCAAGGAACAACGCTCCCGCGTCAAGGCAACTGTGGATTGGCAGTGACCCGCTGACACTGAAATGCCCCGCTAATTTTATTGAGCAACGACACCGCCGAGGCGCGTAGCGCTTTGGAGTGCGGCAGTCCCCTGCCGCTTTCTTCGACGGCATACGGGAAAAACCAAAGCGGCACAGGAGTGCCGCACTCCAAGGCGCTGCGCGCTGCCGTGTCACCCACAGCATTGCAGCTTCCAATATCAAGATGCCCTTGATATTCAGCTAGCAGGGGATTTTCTTCGTCGTTGACGGGGTGTGGCGGTTGTCGCGCCGACTGACTGTTAATTGCATCCGCTCTCCGCGCCGATAGGGGATTATACTCTGGGCCGCGTCGTTCGGGCGGACTGTTACCGGTTCGTTGTTGAGCCTGACCTGGCAGCTGACCGGCACATGCAAGACAACTTCGCCGTGCATGTCGCCGTTGATGGTCGCGACGAGTTCGCCTTTGCCGCTACGCAGGAGTTGCACCCGCAGACCGTCCGCGCGGAGGATTTCCGGCTCCTGCGGCGCCTGGTCGGTGCGCGTGATTTCGAGGCGCGCGCTCCGGCCGGTGAGTTGTGACCACGCGATTTTGCGCGAGCCGGCCGGTAATGTTTTGCCGTTGAGTTGCAAACGGGCCAAATAATTGCCCCGGCCGCGCACGGTGATGTCCGTCCGCGTGCCGCGCAAGTTCACGCCGCGAATGGTGACGGGCACGTCGCTCCACGGTGTGACGGTGAGGCCCTCGTGGTCGAAGTCCAACCCCGCCGCGCCGTAGAACACGGCGGCGTACCACGTCGCCGATGTCTGCGAGTGTATCTGGCCGGTATTGTCCGGGCCGAAGTCCGCCTCGTTCGCCGCCTCGGGCGTGAAGGCTTCCGGCTGGGTGTGGTAGTGCCAGTGCCACTCCACGTCGCCGAGCCAGGCGCGCAGCATTTCGCCGCGACCGGCGAGTTTGCCGGCTTGCAGGTAAAAATAATCCGCCGACGGGAAGCTGGAGCCGAGTTGGTTGCCATCGCGCATCCAGGACTGGTCCCATTGCGGCAGGGACAGCAGGCACTTGTCAGCGCGCAGGTGCCGGTGCATGAAGTCCGCGATGCGCGCCGGGGCGTGCGCCGTCAGTTCGCGCGCGAACGGGGTGAGCCAGAAAATCGCCTCGCAGGGATAATGTTTGCGCGGCTTGAAATCAACCGCGGAGCAGGACAAGACAAAGTAGCCGATTTTTTTATCGTAGAGATAGTTGACAAAATCGGCGCGCAATTTCGCCGCCGCGTCGGCGCACTGGTCCGCCGTCGCCGGCTCGCCCAGCGCGCGGCCCAGATACTCCATGCCGCGCAATCCCTGATACAGCAGGGAATTGTTCAGCGCGCTCAAGTCCTGCCCGTCCTCGTCCAACCATTCCGGTAAATCCGGCCACAGCGACACGCCGCGCGCGAGGCCGCATTGGCCGGCGCGGTCCCGCAGGCTGCGGCGCATTAAGAACAAACAGGTCGGCCACACGGCGCGCGCCGTTTTCAAGTCGCCGGTAACCGCGACATAGCTGTAGAGATTGGCGGCGAATTGCATCTGGCTGGCGAACGCGGCTTGCAGTCGCGGTTTGAAATTGAGGAAGAACATGTGCGGGATGCCGACGCGCGGGTGCAGGGTTTTTTGGAGGAAGTGGAAAATGTTCGCGGTGTAGGCCGCCTCGTTGCCGAATTGAAACGCCTGGCACGGCGTCAGCGCGTCCCAGCCCCAGGTGTAGGCTTGCGCGGCCGCGCGGCTGGCGCCGGGGACGTCCAGGACCTTCAGCACTTGCAGGCCCTCGATTTGTTGCGCGAAGGCGGAGTTCAAGACTTTGTTGCCGGCGATGTCGATTTGCGGCCGCGACTTTAACCGGGCGAAGTATTCGTCCTTTAAGGTTTGGCATTCCCGGTGGACGGCGGTTGACAAGGTCGCCAGCCGCTTGCGCAGGGCCGCGCGGCTCGGCGCGAAGACGAGATAGAAGGCGGCCTGCTTGGCACCGGTCGGCTCGCATTGCAGGTAAAATTTAAAATGGTTGAGCGTGTGCCGGCAACTGAACGGCACGTCGCAGCCCAGGCCGAGCCACGTTTTCGCGTACGGGATGTCGCGCGCGACGATGGGCAAGGCCTGTTGCGCCAGCGAATCGCCGCCCCGGTAAGGCTCGGCGTGACGGTCGGTGACGGCAGCAATCAGCGCGTTGGCGCGGCGGTCGAACTTGAACGGCGACCAGACGCGCCCGTCCCGGTGGCAGCGCGAGGGGTCGTCGTTATGCACCAACTCGAAACTGACCGGCTGGCGTCCGCGCGACTCCACGCGTTGCACCAGCGCGTCCGGCAAGAGCAGCGTCTCGTGGATAAATTTTTCGCCGCGCAACGTCGCCGTGCTGCTCGTGCCGAAGGGAAACAATTGCGTATGATTCAGCGGCAGCGCGTAGCGTTCCAGCGGCAACCCGGCGCCGAAGCGCACATACGGGCGGAACACCTTGTGGTAAGCCGTTTCCAACGCGCCGCTGAAGAAGGTCGCGCCAGGATAACACTGCCAACCGAAAAAGCGGATGTCGATTAACCCGCCGTGCGGCGCGAGTATGGCAAACAGCCGACTGTTGGTAAAATGCGCGCGCCGCAAGCCGCCGAGTTCACGGTCGGCGACCGGCACCAGCTCGTCAAAATTCAAACCGGCCGGTAAGGAAGAAGCATTGGTTTTCATGGTAATTCCAGTCTGATTAGCCGCCCGTGCCGGTTGCGCAAGAAAAAATTACCGGCCGGTGCGTTTTCGTTTACCAGCCAGGAATTGAAATAATCGGGGGCACCGTCAGCGGGTTAAATTCCCTTGCCGTGAAGGAAAATTAAAAAATGATTTTTTACAAAAAAACGCATTGACAATAATACACCACCTATGTTTTGCTTCGTAGCAAATGATGAGCACAGCTAACACTTACAGCGGCTCAGCGGCTCAGCGGCTCAGCGGCTCAGCGGCTCAGCGGCTCAGCGGCTCAGCGGCTCAGCGGCTCAGCGGCTCAGCGGCTCAGCGTTAGCCGCAAAAACTTTGCGGTAAAGCACATTTTTCGATTTTTGCAAGCCAGAACAGCCGGTCACGGCTGTTTTTTTATTTCCCGGTCACGACTGGTCACGGTCAGCGGAGGTTTTCCCATTGGTCAATGGCAATCCTTTGAAAGGCACCACTATGAAACATACACAAACAGTAAATCCTATCGTTAACCGGCGCGAGATTCGGGGCCTGAGGTGGCCCGTTTGGGCCGCTGCCGTTTTGGTCGCGTTCACGGTCAGCGCCCGCGCGCAGTTTGACCCGACGGTTTCGCAGGGCGACACGCCATACGACAATACGGCCTACTGGGTTGGCGGTACCATTAACAATCTGTTCTTCGGTAACACCAATCTTGTCACCGTCAGCGTGCCGGATGCCGCGTTCGATGTCGGGGCCACGGTCATCACCACCGGCTCGGTCAACGCGAGGCAGTTCAATGTCGGCGACCGTATAACTGGCGACGGCATCGCGGAGAACACCATCATCACCGCCATCAACAACGCCGGGCAAATCACACTCAGCAAAGCCACCGTCAGCGCCGCCACGACGCCGCTGACGGTGACCGTCCGCGCGGATTTCAACCGCACCGCGCGCAACCAGTCCGGCGTGCCAGTGACATATACCGAGGGTTCAAATATCTTCACCACCACGGCGAATACTTACCACTATTTTTCCGCCTCCGCCGGGCAAACCCATTCCGGAGGCAATCTTTCCGGCAGCGGCACCATTATGTCCATTATCGACGAGCACACCTTTGTTGACTCCGCCACCGCCACCGCTAACGGCATGGAAAGTTGGAACATTTATGTAAACGGCAATACCGGTTGGGGCTGGTGGACAATTAGTACGAACAACAATCCGCGCACCATCACCGACGATTATTTTGTGCTGAAGAGCGGCGACTTCGCCCAAGTCCGCATCGGCACCACGCCGAACTGGCTGTTCGCGCCCGCCAGCGGCACCTTCACGTTCATTCTCGACGCCGGCTGGGCGGGTGACCGTCTGCAATTTGAGCTTGGGCAAAGCAACAGCGCCTACACGAACAATAAATTTGATTTTCAAGACAACGCCGCCGTGTTCAACATCACGCCCGCCAATGTGCCGCTCATTGACAACGGTGCGATTGGCCCTGATCTGGTGAGCGTTTATGTCACCGCCACGAACATCGGTTCGCTCACCAAGGACGGTGTTGGCACGCTGCTGTTGGGTAGCAATCTGGTGGTAAATGGCACCATCCAGCACAAAATCAACGTCAACGCCGACGGCGTCGTCAACATCAACAACGGGCAAATCGTGGTTGACTCGGCCGGCCTGACGCTGGACGCGCCGCGCATCTCCGGCGCGAAGGAATACAACTTGAACAAATACGGCGCGGTGCTGCAACTCATCGCCGGCACCGGCAGCGGCAACCTGATTGAACCGGACGCGGCCATCAACCTGCGCTCCGGCATCTTCAACGCCTACGGCACCACCGTCAGCGCCAACCAACAGGTCGGTGACGTGACGTTAAAAGGCGGACGCAGCATTATCGGCACCGCCGGCGCGAATCAAAACTTCACGCTGACGATGGAAAAATTGTTGCGCGAGGGCGACGCCACGGTGAACTTTTTGTTCGGCAACATCGCCACGCCCATCACCATCAGTGACGCCGCGAACGCCGCGGTGCTGGAGCAGCAACTGGTCGGTGGCGCTGGAGCGCCGGGCGCCACGAACATTTCCATCCTGCCGTGGGCGTCGGCGCAAACCAGCGGCGCGGTTGACGGTTATAGGAATTACTTGTGGACTAACAGCCACTTTGGCGGTTCCAGTTTCGTCACTATCAGCGGTAGCACCCTGCGGATGCTGGCGGACACCGAGTATTACGACACGAACAACGGTGCCGTCGATGCCGCCGCCGTGACCGACAACGTGCGCCTGCGCGTTGACGGCAGCGTAGATGCCAATAAAACGCTCACCGTCAGCACCACGATTAACGCGTTGCGCATCACCGGATGGAACACCCAGATGCGGTTCCAAAATAACGCCACGCTGACGCTGACCAGCGGTGCGCTGCTGTTCTCCTCCGAGGGCGGGAACGGCTTGGGTAACATTAATATAGCCGGCAGCGCCAGCGGCGCCCTCAATACCGGCGCGCGGCCGCTGATTATCCAGGGTGGTGCCAACAGCACAGCCATCAACATTCCCTACATCAACAGTATCAAGGACAACACGCAAGCCGGTCTCATCATCGCCATGAAAGCCGGCAGCAGTATCGAGTTGAATCCCTTCGGCAGCGGTGTCATGAACGAATACGGCGGCTACACGCTGGTGCAAAGCGGCAGCCTGATTGTGCGCAAGGTCGGCGCGCTCAACCCTGACGCCGCGCTGCTGATTGACAAGCCCGGTACGGTCACCATCGGCAGCATCTACAACGGCAACGCCGGCGCGAGAATCGCGGTCACGGAACTGCGCGGCGACGGCAAGGTGGATTTTTCCGCAAGCGGCTTCAGCGCCATCAGTCCGAACCAATTGAACATCGGCGATGTCAGCGACAGCGGCACGGTCAGCAACATCATCAATGCCGGCACTAACGGTGTCATCTCCCCGGGCGGCGTCGCCACGCCGGACGGTGTCGGCACGCTGACGCTGGGCGAGAACGTGGTCGCCGTCAACTTCCTGGCCGATTCCATATTTGCCGTGGACATCGCCGGCAACGGCCTGGCCGACGCGCTGGAGTTCACCAACAGCGCCGCCACGCTGAACTTCTACGCCGGCGCGACCATCGCACTGAATTTCCTCGACAGTTACACCCCCGCTGATGGTGACTCCTGGCTGTTCGCCGTCGGTTACGACACCGTGGCGAGCCAGTTCGACGCCGCGGGCGTGCTGGTCACCGGCCTGGCGGCGGGCAGCGACTACAGTTGGGATTTCACCAACGGCGACCTGCGATTGATCATGGACGCCATTCCCGAGCCGGGCGTGGTGACGCTGCTGGTGACCGGCGCCGCGCTGTTGCTCATCCTGCGCCGCCGCCGCTGAGGCTGAGGCAGGGAGTTTAAAAAACTACCCTCTCAAAAAACCTCCGCGATTCCACCTGCGGCGTCAGCGGCCGCTTAAATTATCAATTATCAATCATCAATTGAAAATTAATAAGACTGGCGCGACCGGTCGGGAGCGCCTAGTTTTCGGACATGATCAGCGATAGCCACGGTCACGACCGCATTGTCCCGCTCACCGGACGCGAGCGGATTTTGCAAACCCTGCGCGGCGAGACGGCGGACCGGGTGCCGGTCATGCTGCATTGCTTCATGGCCGCTGCCCGTGAGTACGGCATCACCATGCGCGAGTACCGCGAGTCGCCGGAAAAGATGGCCGGCGCACTGTCAGCGTTCGCGCAAAAATACGGCCTCGACGGCGTGATGACCGACATGGACACCGCGCTGGAGGCGCACGCGCTCGGCGCGACGCTGGCCTTTCCCGAGGACGAGCCGGCGCGGGTGATGGACTCGGCGCCGCAACCGCTGAACCGGTTGATTGACTCCGTTGACCCGCAAAAATTGCGCCGCGACCCGCGGATTCACAATTACCTGGAGGGCTTGCGCCTGTTCAAGCGCGCGAACCCCGACCTGTGTCTGCGCGGCAACGCCGACCAGGCGCCGTTCAGCATCGCCATGCTGCTGTACGGGATGCAGCGGTTCATGGAGGACTTGCTCGACGAGGATTTGGCGCCCGACCTGCTGAAGCTCATCGACCGCTGTTACGACGTGCATCTGGAGTTTCACAAAATGTCGCTGGCGGTTGGTTCCGACATCACCAGCTTCGGCGACAGTTCGTGCGGGCCGGACCTGATTTCCCGCGAACTGTACTTGAAATTCGGCAACCCGTTTCACCGGCGTTTGCAGCGCGATCTGGCGGCGCTGGGCATCCAGACCGTCTGCCACATATGCGGCAACCTCGACCTCATCCTGGACGACATCGCCGCCGTCGGCTTTGCCGGCGTGGAGGTGGATTACAAGACCAATCTGGTCAAGGCGCGGGACAGCCTGGCCGGCCATTCCGTCATGTTCGGGCCGATTGACCCGTCAGGGGTGTTTTATTTCGGCTCACCGGCCTCAGTCGCCGCGAAAACGCGCGAGGTGCTGGACCTTTTCCGGGGCCGCCATATCGTCATCGGCGCCGGCTGCGGCCTGCCGGCGGGCGTGCCGGAGGAAAATCTCCGCGCCTTCGTCAGCGCCGCGCGCGAATACCCGTTGGCGTGAACGCCGCATGGAACGCCGGCCTCCCGGCCGGCTGAATCACTGGGAGCGTCGGCATCCTGCCGGCAATGGTCAAACCGGCCGGCCGCCGACGCTCAATGCGTTGCGGTTTTTCGGCTTTGCTTTTGACAGTGTTTACCACATTCTAAACCTTCTCATGACAGGCAAACAGAAAGTGGCGGTGATTGGCGCGTCGGGTTACACCGGCGAGGAATTGCTGCGGGCGTTGCCGCGGCACCCCGGCGTTGAACTAACCGCGGTTACCTCGCGGCAGTATGCCGGCAGGACTGTTAATGAGTTGCTGGGCGCGCAAGCGCTGACGGTGAGCCTGACGCTGGAAAATCTCGACCCCGCCACGGTCAGCGACCGGGCCGAGGTGTTTTTCCTCGCGCTGCCGCACGGCGCGGCGGCGGCATACGCGGTGCCGCTGTTGCAGGCGGGCAAGGTGGTGATTGACTTGAGCGCCGACTTCCGGCTGAAAAACGCCGCCCAGTACCGGGAATATTACCAGGCGGAACATTCCGCGCCGCTGCTGTTGAAAGAAGCGGTGTACGGTCTGCCGGAATTGTATCGCGAGGCGCTGAAGACCGCGCGACTGATTGCCTGTCCGGGCTGTTACCCGACCAGCACCATCCTGGCGCTGGCGCCCGCGCTGCGGCACAAGTTGATTCGTCCCGAGACCATCGTCGTCAACTCGCTGTCCGGCGTCAGCGGCGCGGGCAAGAAAGCCGACGTGTTGTATTCGTTTGCCGAGCGGGACGAGAACATGATGCCCTACAGCGTGACCCGGCACCGGCACATCCCCGAAATCGAGCAGGAATTGTCCAACCTCAGCGGCGAGGCGGTGGCGATTTCGTTCACGCCGCATTTGGTGCCGCTGACGCGCGGCATGTTGACCACAGTGACAGCGGAACTGGCGCGGCCGCGCGCGCAAGAGGAAGTGCAGCAGATGTACGAGGAATTTTACCGGCGCGAGCCGTTTGTGTCCGTGCTGCCGCCCGACCGGCTGCCGGAGAGCAAGCGGGTGTTGCGGACCAACGCCTGCGAGGTGGCCGCGCGCGCTGACGGTCGCACCGGCCGGCTGCTGATGTTCAGCGCCCAGGACAACCTCGGCAAGGGCGCGGCGTTGCAGGCGTTGCAGGCGTTCAACGTGCGGTTCGGTTATCCTGAGACAACCGGGCTGCTGTGAGTTTGCTGGTGATTAGTGAATAGTGAAAGGTCAGGCGCTTATGGAAATTCAATGGATTAAGAACGGCGGGGTAACGTCGGCGCAGGGATATTGCGCCGCAGGCGTGGCCGCCGGCCTCAAGAAAAAAGGCAAGAAAGACATGGCGCTGCTGGTGAGCGCCAAACCCGCCGCGGTCGGCGCGACCTTCACCGCCAACCAGGTCAAGGCCGCCCCGGTCAAGCTCAGCGCCCAGCACGCCAAGCGCGGCCGGGCGCGCGCGGTGATTTTGAACAGCGGCAACGCCAACGCCTGCACCGGCCTGCGCGGCATTCATGACGCCAAGCTCACCGCCAGCGAGACCGCCAAGGCGCTGGGTTGCCGCACACCGGACGTGCTGGTGTGTTCCACCGGGCGAATCGGCGCGCCGCTGCCGATGACCCGAATCAAGGGCGGCATCAAAAAACTGGTCGGCAAACTCGCCGCTGACGGTGGTCACGCCGCGGCGACGGCCATCATGACCACTGACACTTACGTGAAAGAATGCGCCGTCGAGCTGGCGCTGGGCGGCCGGCGCGTCACCATCGGCGGCATGGCCAAGGGCGCGGGCATGATTCACCCGAACATGGCGACCATGCTGTGCGTCATCACCACCGACGCCGCGGTGGAGGCGGCCTCGTTGCGCCGTGTCACCGCCGACGTGGTCGAGACAACCTTCAACCGCATTTCCGTTGACGGCGACACCAGCACCAACGACACCGTGTTCGTGCTGGCCAACGGCGCCGTCGGCGGGCCGGTGCTTTCCCGCGCGCACCCGGAGTTTGAGCAATTCCGCGCCGCGCTGCACCTGGTGTTGTCCAAACTTTCCCGCCTGATTATCGAGGACGGCGAAGGCATCACCAAGGTGGTGGATCTCACCATCAGCGGCGCCGCCAACGACGCCGACGCGCGCCGCGCCGCGGAAGCCATCGCCCGCTCCCCGCTGGTAAAATCCTCTTGGTGCGGCAACGACCCGAACTGGGGCCGGCTGATGGACACCATCGGCTACAGCGCGGCGAAAGTGCGCGAGGAATTGGTGGACATTTATTATAACGGCCTGCTGGCCGTCAAGGGCGGGCTGGCCAGCAAGACCCCGTTCGCGCGCCTGAAAAAAGAAGTCAGCAAACCAGCCTTCGCCATCAACATTGATTTGCATTTAGGCCGGGGCTGCTATGCGCTGTGGGTGAACGACCTGACCGAGGAATATGTGACGCTCAATAAAGGCGAGTGATTGCCCGCTAACCATGAACTCCTTCGACACACAAATCAAGCGCGCCGAGACCCTGGTCGAGGCGCTGCCGTACCTGCAGAAATTCCGCGGCCGGACCTTTGTCATCAAATACGGCGGCAGCGCGATGGAAGACCCGCTGCTGGTGGCGTCGGTGCTGCGCGACATCGTGTACCTTGAGGCGGTCGGCATTAACCCCGTGGTCGTGCACGGCGGCGGCAAAGCCATCACCCGGCGGATGCGGGAGCGCGGACTGGAGGCGAAATTTGTCGCCGGCCTGCGCGTCACCGACAGCGCCTCGGTTGAAATTGTCGCGGAAGTCTTGGACACCGTGATTAATCCCGGCATTGTGCGCAAACTCAACGAGTTCGGCGGTTGCGCCAAATCCTTTTCCGGCGCCGGCGTGTTCCGCGCCGAGAAATCGCCGGTCATGGTATGCCAGGGCGAGACGGTTGATCTCGGCTTTGTCGGCGACGTCGCCGGCTGCCAGATTCCGCGCGTGCTCGAATGCGTGCGCCAGGAAATCGTCCCCGTCATTTCCCCCATCGGCCGGGACGAGCGCGGGCAACTCTACAATATCAACGCTGACATTGCCGCCGCGGAAATCGCCATCGCGCTGGAGGCGGAAAAAATCATCTACCTGTCCGACGTCAACGGCATTCTGCGCGACCCGGCGGACGCCGCCACCCGCATCCCCACCGTCAGCGGCGCCGAGGCGCAGGCGCTGAAGGCGGCGGGCGTCATCGCCGGCGGCATGTTGCCCAAGGTGAACTCCTGCCTGAAGGCGCTGCATTTCGGCGTGGACAAAGTCCACCTGATTGACGGCCGCATCCCGCACGCGCTGCTGCTGGAACTGTTCACCGACCAGGGCATCGGCACGGAACTGGTGCTGGAATGAACCGCTGACCGTGACCACGTTATGACCACCCCCTATGACACCATCAAGATTGCGGGCGGCGACACCGCCACGCCCAGGAATTTGGAAAAAAGACTCGCGGCCATCGCGCCGTGGCTGCACAGCGGCGCGGCGTTTTTGGATTGCGGCTGCGGTTGCGGCGAATATGTCCGGGCGCTGCGCGAGCGCCACGCGGTTAACGCGCAGGGCGTTGAATACCTGGCGGACAAAGTCGCGCAAGCCAAGGCCGACCCGCGGGTCGCCGACCATGTGCGGCAGGGTGACATCGAGCGTCTGCCTTTTCCCGACGGCAGCTTTGACACGGCGCTGCTGAACGAGGTGCTGGAGCACGTGCCTGACGAAAACGCGGCGCTAACCGAAATCCGCCGCGTGTTGAAACCGTCCGGCGTGCTGATCATTTTCTCTCCCAATCGCTGGTATCCGTTTGAAACGCACGGAACATTTTTGAAGTATAAGTTCGCCCCCCCCCCCTATTAGACTTCCTCATTGGATACCGTTCATCCCCTATATCCCGCTGACCGTGGGCCAGCGGTTTATCACCTATTGGGCGCGCAATTACTGGCCGCGGGAGCTGGCTGCGCTGGCCGTTCGCAACGGCTTTGTCGTCCGCGAAAGAAAATATTTCTGGCAAACCTTCGAAAACATTTCCGGCCGCCAGCCCGCGTGCTTGAAAATGCTCGCGCCGCTGTTGCGCGCGCTGGCCGGGCTGGGTGAAAAACTGCCGCTAATCAGGAAACTTGGCGTGTCCCAAATGCTGGTCTTACAGCGCGCTGACGGTGACCGCGGTCAGTGAGTAGGTTGGTTTGTTGAGTTTGGGTAAGTTGGCGCGGCACCGCGTAACTTAACAAGGTTTCAAGCTGACACAAACCCCCGCAAACTTTTCCTTTTGGTAAATAATCTTGGCGGCCTTGAAAAAAATCCTTGACCTAACCGTATTAATTTAGCTAGTACAGTTGCATCATGACCTTGCGATTGGAAATTTTTGCCGGCTCGGGCGAGCCGATTTACGCGCAGTTGGAGGCGCAGGTGCGCCGCGCGGTCGTCGCCGGCGCGCTGACCGAGGGCGAGCAGTTGCCCAGCGTCCGCGCCCTGGCGGAGCGGCTGACCGTCAACCCTAACACCGTCGCCCGCGCGTACAACGAGCTGATTACCGAGGGCGTGCTGGTCGCGCGGCCGGGCCGCGGTTTTTTTGTCGCGCCGCGGCGGCAGGTGTTTTCTGACGCCGAGTGTCAGCGGCGGCTGGACGCGGCCATCCGCGCTTTTCTGGACGAGGTGGCCCTGCTGGGGCTGACGCAGACGCAAATCCAGGCCCGGTTGCGGACCTTGTCCGCCGAATATAAAAAATTATGAGCGAGCATGTGATTGAGACCAACGGCTTGACGCGCTTTTTCGGGAGGAATTGCGTGGTCAACGAATTGAATTTGAAAATTCCGCGCGGCAGCATCTTCGGCTTCCTCGGCCGCAACGGGGCGGGGAAGAGCACGACGATTCGGATGTTGCTGGGGCTGCTGGCGCCGACGCGCGGGTCGGCGCGGGTGCTGGGGCGCGACAGCGCGGCGCTGACGCCGGACGACCGCGCGCGCATCGGCTATTTGCCGGAGGGTCATCACGTGTACGGGTGGATGACTGTCAGCGAGTGCGGCGAGTTTCAGCGGGCGTTTTATAACCAATGGAACGACGAAATTTTTCACGCGGTGCTGAGTCATTTTCGGCTCGACATGAAAACCAAGGCGGGGAATTTGTCGCGCGGTCAGCGGGCGGGATTGTGCCTCGCGCTGGTGCTGGCGCCGGAGCCGGAATTGCTGGTGCTGGACGACCCGGCGCTGGGGCTGGACCCGGTGGCGCGGCGGAGTTTGATTCAATCTATGTTGTACGTGACGCGCAAGGCTGACCGGACGATTTTGTTTTCGTCGCACTTGCTGTCGGACGTGGAGCGCGTGGCGGATGAAATCGCGGTGCTCGACCGCGGCGTATTGCGCGCCTGTTGCCGGCAGGACACGTTTCGCCGGCAAGTGCGGCAATTCACATTACGTTACGCTGACGGTGAGCCGCCGCCGCTGCCAGCGCTGACGGGGTTGTTGCAAAGTTTCCGCACGGAGCGTGAAGTGTCGCTGACGGTGGCGAATTTGTCCGCTGACGATGAGCGGGCGTTGCGCGCGCTGCCCAACGTCAGCGTGGAAGAAACGCCGCTGAGTTTGGAGGACGCGTTCATCAGCTATGTCAGCGAGCGCGGGGAGAAGAGCTTTTTCACGAAGGATTTGGAGGGGGTAAAATGAAAACATTGAAGACCTTGTTTTGGAAAGAACTGCGGGAGAATTTCAAATGGGCGCTGCTGGCCGGCGTCATCGTCAGCGGGGCAATGTTGTATGCGTTGCGATTGCGTGACAACAGTTACATTAGCGAGGAAGAGGCGATGTTGCTGTGTTCCAAGTCGTTCCTGTTGGTGACGGACATTGG
>JAISDC010000220.1 GCA_031265105.1 Verrucomicrobiales bacterium | reverse complement strand
AGAACACAAAGCATTTTTTACCGGGAGAACGTGGAGGACATGGAGGGGATGGTTTAGTTAAAGCAAACTATCTCCATGAACTCCATGTTCTCCCTGTAAAAAAACTTCCTTCGCGCCTTCGCGTCTTCGCGGCCGGAGTTAAAAAACTAACCCTCCTCTGCGCCCTCAGCGCCTCCGCGTTGAATGTGCTCGCCGAGAACAAAGTCGTCACCACCGGCACCGTATTAGACGCGGATAACAGTTACACCGCCGTCTCGGGCACCGCGGCGCTCTACGTCGCCAACGCCGGCGCGGTTTATAGCGGCACTAATATCACCTTGAGCGCCACCTTTAACAGCGGCAACGGCAGGTTTGGCGCGCAGGTTAACAACCAAGGCAACGCGGTTTTGTTTGGCGGTACCATTACCTCCACCGGCAGTTCCTTGGCCCATGCGGTAGTGCTCCAGAACAGTTCAACCGGTGATTTTGAAAATGTGCATATTCAGACCAGTGGCGGCATAAGTTATGGCATCTCTTTGGGCAACTCGACCCTGACCTTGACTGATGTTACCGTCATTACCACCGGTTCGCATAGCACTGGAATAAATTCAACCGGCAGCACTGCCGAGTTGACCGGTGACCGTTTGACCATTGAAACTCATGGGTACAGTTCAGCAGCTTTGGTCGCGCAGAATGGAGGCAGCTTCAATGTGCGCAACGTAAATCTTACCACGCATGGCGACAATTCGACGGGAGTCTATATGGATGGTAATCAAACTTCCGGCACGGTTATCGGAGGTACCATCAATGTCTCCGGTGATGGGTCCGCCGGGGCCAGATTGGTATATAGAGAAAGTTCCACGCTCTCTTTGACGGATGTCAATATCAACGCCGCGGGTAAGAACACTCATGGTATTACCATGGGCGGCTCCGGCACAATGGGTGGCGCGCAAACGCTGGTGGTGAACGGCGGCACGATTCATTCCGAGCAAGGCAGTGGTATTTCGGTGAATGTCCAGTCGCCTGATAGTCCCCTGCCAAATTACACCACGCTGCCCACCGACAATCTGGTGCGAAACATCACCATCACCGGCGGCGCGACCATCAGCGGCATGACCGCCCTCAACGTGGCCAGCATCAACACCGGCACCGACAGCGAGGGCAACTTGGTGGAATACGACCACCACACCGTGGCCACTATCAACATCAGCGACAACTCCACCCTGAGCGGCAACGTCAATACCAAGGATGACGCCATCGTCACCGTCAACCTCGACGACAGCGCCATCACCGGCGACCTCACCGTCAGCGACGACGCTATCTTTACCCTCACCGGCAGTAACGGCACGACCATCGCCGGCACCGTCAGCGGCAACGATGATTCTGTTATTGGCATCACCGTCACCGGCCCCGGCAGCAGCCTCACCGGCGACGTATTCCAGAACGACGAAGCCGCCGTCACCATCACCCTCGATGGCAGCGCCACCGGCAAGGGTGGCTACCACGGCGGCAACCTCATCACCGGTGAAGACAGTACCTGGACTTTCAACAAAGACAGCCACGGCAATTACGGCGAAAACAATGGCGTATGGAACATCGGCGACTACGAAGTCATCTTCGACAACATGACCCACACCGGCACTGTCAACATTAACGTGAATAGCGACACCGGCGCAGGCGGCTCCATCACCGTCACCGGCACCGCTGACGGCGAAGGAAAAGTCCACATCGACACCACCGGCAACGGCCAAGCCGACCCCAACCAAGTCCTCCCCGGCAAAGTCACCGGCGACGGCACGGAAAACTGGCAATGGGATCCCATCGACTGGGGCATCGACACCATCATCAAAGACGGCGACCACTTCATCAAAAGCGGCGTCAGCCCCGCCGGTGCAGTCCTGAACAGCAGCATGGCGATCCAACAAGCCATGTGGTTCGCGCAGCAAAACAGCTTGCTCAAGCGCATGGGCGAGTTGCGCTATGGAGCGCGGGCGTCCCGCCCGCTGGCGGGCGAGACGCCCGCGTTCCATAACCTCATCGACAACATTTGGATAAGAAGCTACGGCCAACAGCTAAACGTCGGCAGCAAAGTTTCCGGCAAAGCCTACGAACAACTCATCTACGGCGTAGATCTCGGCACTGACCACAAATTCACCTTGTCCACTGACAGTGACTTGTATCTGGGCGTGTACGCCGGCTACGGCAGAAGCGACCTCGATTACCGCACCCCTGGCACTGACGGTGAGATTAACAGTTATTACGGCGGTCTTTACGCCACCTGGCTCCACTCCAGCGGCTTCTATATAGATGCCACTTTCAAGGCTGCCAGTGTGGATAACGACTTGAAAGCCCCCTACGACACCACCCAACTCACCGCCAGCTACAGCGACGTAAACCTCGGTGGCAGCCTCGAACTCGGCAAGAAATTCACCTTCAGCGATGCTTGGTTCATCGAGCCTCAGTTCCAAGTGAACTATCTCCACATCCTCGCCGAGAACTACGCCGCCGGCCCGATGACCATCAGCGCCCAAGACCTCGACGCCTTGCAATTCCGCATTGGCAGCGTATTCGGCAGAACCATCAACCTCACCAACAGCGGCGCATTGCAACCCTACGTAAAAATCAGCGGCGTCGAAACCATCAGCAGCGGCGGCGCCATCAGAAACGGCTACCAATCCACCCGCGCCAACACCGACGGCACCAGAGCCGAACTCGGCGGCGGCCTCATCTGGCAACTCGACGCTAACAATCAGTTGCACTTGGACTATGAAGCCTCCTTCGGTGATAAATATGACAAACCCTGGGGTCTAACAGCGGGCTACCGGCACCAATTCTAAAAGCACATTCAACGCAGAGACGCAGAGGCACGGAGGTTTGTTAAAAAAACAGCCTTCGTGCCTTTGTGTCTTTGTGGTGAAAACCATATTCTCCATGAACTCCCGGTAAATTTCGTTTTTTTCACGCGACCCGGCAAAAAACTGCTATCATTGCAGTTCCTATGCCCAGTCACGCTTTTATCAAAATCCGCGGCGCGCGTGAAAACAATCTCAAGGGATGCAATCTCAACCTCCCGCTCGGCCGCTTCATTGTCGTCACCGGACTCAGCGGTTCCGGCAAGTCATCGCTGGCCTTCGACACCGTTTACGCGGAAGGCCAGCGCCGTTACGCGGAAACTTTTTCCCCCTACACGCGCCAATTCCTCGAACGCATGAACAAGCCGAAGGTGACGGCCATCCAGGGCATCCCCCCGGCCATCGCCCTCGGCCAGGCCAACTCGGTGCGCACTTCCCGCAGCACGGTCGGCTCCATGACCGAGATCGCCGATTACCTGAAGCTCCTGTTCCCGCTCCACGCCGAGTTACGCAGCCCGCTGACTGGCGAGTTGATCCAGCCGTGGACGGCGTCGCAAATCGCGGCGGCATTGCTCGCGCGGCACGCCGGCTGCCCGGCGTTGATCACGTTCGCGGTGCCGTTCCCCGCGCGCACGCCAACAGCGGCGGCGGCGCAATTTTTGCAAGCGCAGGGTTTTGTCAGAATCCTGCACCGCGGAGTACCGACACGCCTCGACGAATGGTCCGCCGACGGTGATCCGGCCGCGCCCTTCACCGTCAGCGTCGTCGCCGACCGCCTCACCCTCAGCGGCGAGCACCGGGCGCGCCTGGTCGAAGCCCTCCAGTCCGCCCTGCAATACGGCAAGGGCCTCGTCACCGTCCATCCCACCGGGGCCGCCAGTCCGCTGACCTTCTCCAGCCAATGGCTCGACCCCGCCGACCGTCACGAATACACCGCCCCGACCGCCGCCCTGTTTTCCTTTAACAACCCGATCGGCGCCTGCCCGGCGTGCAACGGCTTCGGCCGCACCATCGACATCGACTACCAACTCGCGCTGCCCGACCGCCGCCTCACCATCCGCGGCGGCGTGGTGAAATGTTTTTCCGGCAACACCATGCAAAACTGCCAGCGCGACCTGCTCCGGGCCTGCCGCAAGCGACACATTCCCACCGATGTCCCGTTTTGCCAGCTCAGCCAGGCGCAGCAGGATTTTGTCATTCACGGCGAAATCGGCCCCGGCAAAACCCTCGACCAGTCTTACGACGACGGCGAATGGTACGGCGTCCAGGGCTTCTTCCGCTGGCTCGAACGGGCCAGCTACAAAATGACCTCCCGCATCATCCTCGCCCGCTACCGCGCCTATCGCGAGTGCGCGGCGTGCCACGGTCAGCGGTTCAAACCCGAAACCCTGCTCTGGAAACTCCACGGTCGCAACCTCGCCCAAATCAACAGCACCCCCGTCCGCGAACTCGTCGCGTGGATGGGGGAAATTGAATATTGTTTATTGAATATTGATAATTTGAAAAATCCCGCCGCCAGCGGCGGCCAATTATCAATAATCAATAATCAATCCTCCACCTCTATCCTCCTACGCCAAATCATCTCCCGGCTCACCTACCTCAACCAAGTCGGCCTCGGCTACCTGACACTGGGCCGCGCCAGCCGCACCCTCAGCGGCGGCGAATTGCAGCGGGTCAACCTCACCACCTGCCTTGGCACCTCGCTGACCGGCACGCTGTTCGTGCTCGACGAACCCAGCATCGG
>JAISDC010000202.1 GCA_031265105.1 Verrucomicrobiales bacterium | reverse complement strand
GCGACTACGAAGTCATCTTCGACAACATGACCCACACCGGCACCGTCAACATTAACGTCAACACCGACACCGGCGACGGCGGCTCTATCACTGTGGATACCGCTGACGGTGAAGGCACCGTCCACATCGACACCACCGGCAACGGCCAAGCCGATCCGAACCAAGTCCTCCCCGGCATCGTCAGCGGCGACGGCACCGAACACTGGCAGTGGGATCCGATCGACTGGGGCCTCGACACCATCATCAAGGACGGTGACCACTTCATTAAACAAGGCACCAGCCCCGCCGGCGCAGTCCTCAACAGCAGCGTAGCCATCCAGCAAGCCATGTGGTTCGCGCAGCAAAACAGCTTGCTCAAGCGCATGGGTGAGTTGCGCTATGGAGCGCGGGCGGGACGCCCGCGCTCCATAACCTCATCGAAAACATCTGGATAAGAAGCTATGGTCAGCAGTTAAACGTTGGCAGCAAAGTAGCAGGCCGCGCCTACGAACAACTCATCTACGGCGTGGACTTGGGCACTGACCATAAGTTTACCTTGTCCGCTGACAGTGACTTGTATCTTGGAGTGTACGCCGGTTACGGCCGCAGCGACCTTGATTACCGCACCCCCGGCACTGACGGTGAACTCAACTCCTACTACGGCGGCCTCTACGCGACATGGTTACACTCCAGCGGTTTCTATGTGGACGCCACCGTCAAAGCCGCCAGTGTCAACAACGACTTGAAAGCCCCCTATGGCAACACCCAACTCAAGGCCAACTACAGCGACGTGAATATCGGTGGCAGCATTGAGATTGGTAACAAGTTTACCTTCGCCGATGATTGGTTTATCGAGCCGCAACTCCAAGTGAACTACCTCCACATCCTCGCCGAAGACTACACCGCTGGTTCCATAAGCATCAGCGCCCAAGACCTCGACGCCCTGCAACTCCGCATCGGCAGCGTGTTCGGCCGCACCATCAACCTCACCAACAGCGGCGCATTGCAACCCTACGTGAAGATCAGCGGCGTAGAAACCATCAGCAGCGGCGGCACCATCAGAAACGGCTACCAATCCACCCGCGCCAACACCGACGGTGCCCGCGCCGAAGTAGGCGGCGGTATCATCTGGCAGTTAAACGCTGACAATCAACTTCACTTGGATTACGAAGCCAGTTTCGGCGACAAGTACGACAAGCCTTGGGGCCTAACAGCAGGTTATCGCCACCAGTTCTAAAAAAACTTGAACCACAAAGACACGAAGGCACGAAGGTTTGTTTGAAAAAGCAGCCTTCGTGCCTTTGTGTCTTCGTGGTTAATTAAACTTCGCGCCTTTGCGTCTTAGCGGCTGGAGTTTTCAACAGGGCTGGTGATTTCCCTGGCGGCGAATTTGAAGGGAATGTTGATCTGCTCGGCCGGCAGGCCGGCGCATAGGCGCTTGATTTGGTACAGGTCGGCCTGCGCCATTTTTCTGACGCTGATGGTGGCCCACATCGCGGGGAACGGGCAGGGAATGTTGATGTTTTCGTTGCGATGGAACACCACGCGCAAGTCCTGCGGCACCGCGACGTTCAGGCGGGTGATTTCGGGGATGACGCCCTCGACCACGTTGTCGGGATAGACGATGAGGCTGTCGGGGCGGTTGGGCAGTTGCCAGAGCGCGCGGAAGCTGTCGCGCCCGAACTCCGCCATCTGGTCGTTGTCGAGCGCGTAGGCGGCAAGCTCGCGCGGCGAGCGAATCCACTCGTGGCGCGTTTCCAGCCCGCGGGCCGACAATTGTTCGATGAAATACTGGTAGTAGGGAGAGTGCTTGCCGTCCTCGTTGCGGATGTGTACGTGGGAGATGAGGCCGATTTTGCTGCAACCGCGGCTTTGCAGGTGATCGATGGCGTCGCTGAACAACTTTTGCATGTCGTTGCTGACTTTGTTGGGCGAGTTGACGGCGAAGTGAAACGTGCTGGGCACGGGCAGCGCCGCGAGGGTGGCGTATTCGGTTTCATCGCGGATGGAAGCGCCGATGAGTCCCTGGATTTGGCCGCTGGCGACGGCCTCCTTGAGCCGGTCAAGGTAAGCGGGCACGCGCTCGGCGTTGATCCAGCTTTGCATCTCGATGCCGTTGCGGGCGCATTCTTTTTGCAACTCGGCGTGCAGCTTTTTGGTGAAGTACATCGCCGGGTGCTCGTTGAAATCTCTGCCGAAATAAACGGCGACGGCGCGCAAGCCGGACGGCACCGGGAAATCGAGCGGCAGTTTGGTGATGGTGCGCGTGGGCGGCGCTGACGACGGGGGGTCGCTGATGGTGACGGATTCCTGGGCCGTCGCCAACGGCTCCGCGGCGGGCAGCGTGGCGCGCGGCACGAAGGTGGCGCTGAACAGGCGCGACTGGTTGCTGTGCCCCATGACGATGTCCATGGCGGCGGCGACCATGCTGTCGAGCGGCTGCCGGTAAGTGCTAAGCTGATGGTCGCCGGCCAGCGGATCGGCGATGTCGTTGATGCCGACCAGGCGGACGCGGTCGGGCACCGGGATTTGCAGCCGCGCGCATTGCTGGAGCACGAAGTTGGCCGCTTGATCGTCCGCGCCGATGACGCCGTTGACCGTGTCAGCGGCGAGGAGTTTGCGGAGTTTGCCGGCCTCCAGCGGCGCGTGCGGCAGGGTCAGCGAATGCGCGCCGAAATAAACCGACGCCAGTTCGGTGAAAGCGGCGAGCCGCTCCGCGTGGGACGGCACCTCGGGACGATGCCCGTAGAACAGAATTTTGCTCGCGCCGGCGGCCTTGAAGCGCCGCAGCGCGTCCTCAATCCACTCGCGTTCGTTGAGCCGCACCCACGGCCAGTCGGGGCATTCCGCCAGCCAGCCCATCAGGCAAACCACGGGCTTGCCGGATTTGCGCAGACATTGCACCAACTCGTCGTTGAAGCGCGGGTAGAGCGAAATCCAGCCGTCGCAGCGCGCGCGCAGGAACGTCTGGCGCAGGTTAGACGCGGCGGTGCTGTATTGGTCCACGGGGAAAATATGGAAGTCGAGATTATGCTTGAAGAATTCGCGGGACAACGCGCCCAGGGTGCGTTGCAAGATGACCGAGTCGAACTCGCCGAGGTTGAGCGGCCAGAGCACGCCGAGGGTGTCGTGCTTGCCGGTGACCAGGGCGCGGCCGTTGGCGTTGGGATAATAATTCAACTCGCGGGCCACGGCCAGGATATGCTCGCGAGTCTTGGGGCGTAATTTGTGGGGTTCGTGAAAGGCGCGGGAAACGGTGGCCGTGGAGTGCCCCACTTTTTGGGCAAATTCCAGAATATTCATATGCGTAATATAAGACTAATGACTAGCGGCGTCGAGTTATAGTTTAACATAAATAACATTAATAAGATCGTGGCACAAAAAACCACGTTAGTATAGTAAGATCAACTGCCGCCTGCTTCCAAGCAAAAACGAAGCAAAGTTTGAAATGCAACTTTACTTTTGCTGGGCACTGGTAAATTATGAAACGTTTATGGCGAAAGTTATTATCGAGCAACTCTACAAGATATACCCCGGAATCAAGGGGCAACCGGGCAAAGTCGCGGTCAGCGACGCCAATTTCGCCATTGAGGACAATGAGTTCATGGTGCTGGTGGGGCCGTCGGGCTGCGGCAAGACCACCACGCTGCGGATGGTCGCCGGGCTTGAGGAAATCAGCCGGGGCGCCATTTACATCGACGGCAAAAAAATCAACGATGTGCCGCCCAAGGACCGCGACATCGCGATGGTGTTCCAGAATTACGCGCTGTACCCGCACATGACCGTCGCCGACAACATGGCGTTCGGCCTCAAGCTGCGCGGTTTTCCCAAGGCGCAAATCCAGCAGCGCGTCCGCGAGGCGGCGCAAATCCTCGGTTTTCTTGAACCTGACAACTTGCTCGACCGCAAGCCCAAGGCGCTGTCCGGCGGCCAGCGGCAGCGGGTCGCGCTGGGCCGCGCCATCGTCCGCAACCCGAAGGTGTTTTTGTTCGACGAGCCGCTGTCCAACCTCGACGCCAAGATGCGCGTGGAAATGCGCCGGGAAATCACCCGGCTCCATCAGCGGCTCAGCAACACCATGATTTACGTCACCCACGACCAGGTGGAGGCGATGACTATGGCCGACCGGATTGTGGTGATGAAGGACGGCGTGGTGCAGCAGGTCGCCGAGCCGCTGACGCTGTTCAACGAGCCGGCCAACCTGTTCGTCGCCGGCTTCATCGGCAGCCCGCCCATCAACCTCATCCGCGGCGTGGTCACGCAGGACGCGGGCCGCTTGCGTTTCACGGAAAAGACCGCCGTCAGCGGCGTGACCGCGTCCGGCTTCATCTGCGACGACGCGCAGGCGAAAAAATTGCAGCCGTATCTGGGCAAGGAAGTCATCTGGGGCATCCGGCCCGAGTATATAGATGTCGCCGGCGATGACACGTCCGGCGGCTTCATGGCGCGGATTGACCTGGTCGAGCTGATGGGGTCGGAAAGCTACGTGCATTGCACCGTCGGCGGGCAGGCGATTGTCGTCCGCACCGGCAGCGCCCATTTGCGGCACCGCGAGGGGCAGGCGATTACCGTGGCGCCGAACCAGAAATACAGCCTGTTCTTCGACCCCGCCACCGAGTTGTTAATCAAGTAAAACCGGACGCTGATGATGAGCCAGAATCCCAATGCCCGCCGCCTATGGTATCGCCAGCCCGCCGGGGCCGACTGGAACCGGGCGCTGCCCATCGGCAGCGGCCGGCTGGGCGCGATGATTTACGGCAATGTGCGGCAGGAGCGATTGCAGTTGAACGAGGACAGCGTGTGGAGCGGCGGCCCGCGCCAGCGCGAGAATCCCGACACGCTGCGGCTGCTGCCGGAACTGCGGCGGCTGATTAGCGCCGGTTCATTGTCAGCGGCGCACAAACTGGCCGCCGACGCGCTGGCGGGCGTGCCGGACATCATGCGGTTTTACGAGCCGCTGGCCGACGTGACGCTGTTCATGGAGCATCCCGCCGCCACGGACGCTGAACTGGCCATCCGTCATCCCGACGCCCCCAACAACGGCGACGCCGGTTTGGCGACGCCGCTGACGGTGGCGGAGACCAAAATTGCCGCTGACGATAACGTGCCGCCCGACTACGAGCGCGCGCTCGACCTCGGCGCGGCCACGGTCAGCGTCCGCTACACCATCGGCGGCGTGACTTTCACCCGCGAGCATTTCGCCAGCGCGCCGGACGAAGTCGTTGTCTCGCGGCTCACGGCCAGCGCCAGCGGCAAAATTTCCTTCCGCCTGCGCATCGACCGCGGACTAACTGACAATTACGCGGCGCGTTACCTCGACACCATCAGCGCCTGCGACGACGGCGGGCTGCTGCTCGCCGGCCAGACCGGCGGCGCGGGCGGTATCGGCTTCGCGGCGGCGGCGCTGGTCACCGTCAGCGGCGGCACGGCGCGAACGATTGGCGACACGGTCATCGTCAGCGGCGCGGATGAGGCGGTGATTTACATGTCAGGGGCGACCACTTTTCGCGGCGCGCAACCGGCGCCCACGGCGTTGCAAAAAGTCCGCGCGGCGGCGCAACGCGGCTGGGCGGCGCTGGCGGCGCGGCAGCGCGAGGACTACCGGTCGCTGTTCAACCGCGTGACGCTGCAACTCGGCGCTGACCGTGACGCGGCGGCGAACCGGCAATTGCCGACCGACGAGCGCATTGAGCGAATCAGACAGGGCGCGACGGACCTCGACTTGCTGGCCACGTATTTTGATTTCGGGCGCTATTTGCTCATCGGTTCCAGCCGGCCCGGCAGCCTGCCCGCCAACGGGCAGGGCGTGTGGAACCAGGACTTCGCGCCGGCCTGGGGGTCGAAATACACCATCAACATCAACGCCAACATGAACTACTGGCCGGCGGAAAGCTGCAACCTCGCCGACTGTCATGAGCCGCTGTTTGATATGCTGGAGCGCATGGCCGAGAACGGGCGGCGCACGGCGCGGGTGATGTACGGCTGCCGCGGTTTTGTCGCGCACCACAACACCGACATTTGGGCCGACACCTGCCCGACCGACCGCAACCTGGGCGCGTCCTACTGGCTGATGGGCGGCGCGTGGCTGGCGCTGCACTTGTGGGAGCATTACGCCTTCGCCGCTGGCGTAAACCAAGCCGCTGACGGTGATGCGGCAACGGCAAATTCAAATTCCCCTCTTGCCAAGAGGGGAATTTCACCGGCAGCGGCGGGAGAACCTGTTATCGCCGCTGACACTGACGCGAAAAATTTTCTGCGCCGCATTTGGCCCGTTCTCCGCGAGGCCAGCCAATTCTTCCTTGATTATCTGGTCGAGAACGAGCGCGGGCAGTTGATTGTCTTTCCGTCGTCCTCGCCGGAAAATGTTTATCGCCTGCCTAACGGCGAAATCGGCACACTGTCAGCGGGCACGACCATGGACAGCGCGATTTTGGACATGTTGTTCCGGCGGACGCGGCAGACGGCGGCATTGCTGGGTGCCGAGCCGGAGTTCGCCGCTGACGTTGAGGCGGCGCGGCAAAAACTGCCGCCGCTGACGGTGGGCCGTCACGGGCGGCTGCTGGAATGGCCGGTGGAATACGACGAGCCGGAGCCGGGGCACCGGCACATTTCGCACCTGTTCGCGCTGTTTCCCGGCGACCAGATTTCGCCAACGCGCACGCCGGCCCTGGCGGCGGCGGCGCGGGCCTCGCTGGAACACCGGCTGGCGCACGGCGGCGGGCACACCGGCTGGAGCCGCGCGTGGATTGTGAATTTCTGGGCGCGGCTGCTGGACGGCGACCAATGTTTCGCGCACTTGCAGGCGCTGCTGGCGAAGTCCACGCTGCCGAATTTGTTCGACGACCATCCGCCGTTCCAGATTGACGGCAATTTCGGCGCGACCGCGGCTGTAGCGGAAATGTTGTTGCAATCACAGGAAACCGCCGCTGACGGTGACGCGACGCTGCCGGTGCTGCATTTGCTGCCGGCACTGCCGGCGGCCTGGCGCGAGGGCAGCGTCAGCGGCTTGCGGGCGCGCGGCGGTTTCACGGTGGATTTGACTTGGCGCGCCGGGGCATTGTCAGCGGCGACGCTGCGCGCGGCGGGCGGCGGCGCGTGCTGGGTGACGGTCGGCGCAAACGCGCAACGGCAAAAAATCGAACTGCGCGCGGGCGAGTCGCGCGCCTTGGCTTTATGAACGAACGGAAAAATTTCTGGCGCCTGCTGGCGCTGACAGTGACGCTGGCGCTGCCGGCGGGTGCGGTGTCAGCGGCGCAACCGTCGGCGCAGGACACCGACGAGGTCTGGCGCCTGGACACGATTTACGCGTTCACCGACGCCAACCGGCTGGTGACCCGGCTCGGCAAGGCCGGGCACAACGACCGCGAGTTTTTGTTCGCCAAGGCGGCCACCATGCTGAACGACCCGACCAAGACGCAGGGCAACATCGACGCGGCGGCGGCGGTGTTCCAGCAACTGGCGGACGCCGACGCTGACGATGATATCGGTGTCAGCGCGCGGTATTTCCTCGCCCGGGTGTTGCAGACGCACATGCTGTTGCAGCCGGACAAGGACGCTGACGGCGCGGCCATCGCGGCCAACCAGCAACAGGCGATCGGGCTGTACCGCGCGCTGTTCGGACAGCACCCGGAGCACAACCTCGCGCAACTTGGCTACCTGCGCGCGGTGACGCTGGAATTGTACAACAAAAACTCGAACGAGCCGATGGCGGCGCGCCTGAAGCGACTGTCAGCGGAGCGGCCGCAGTTCGCCGACCCGCAGATGGAGAAAAATTATCACCTGATTCTGGCCCAGCCCTATCTGTTGTTCAACGTGTCGAAGGAGCAGGCGCTGACGCATTACGTCGCCGCCGACCGGCTGGGATTCCGGCGCTGGCAGACGCAGTGTGACTTGTATGTTGTTATCAGCGACCTGGCCGTGGAATTGGGCCGGCGCGACCTGGCGGCGCAGTATTGCGTGAAGTTCCTGCAAAATTTCCCGCGTGACGACCGCAATTACACCATCCGCGAGCGGCTGGCCCAATTGCAGGGCGTCAGCGTGGACCAGATTGTCATCGAGGAAGCGGACACGCCCGCCGATTCCCCTCTTGCCAAGAGGGGTGGCGGCGCAGCCGACGGGGTGTTGCGGCACGACACGACCCAAACGCAACAACGCCCCGCCCTGACGGGCGCCCCGCTGCCGAAGCGGGGAATTTCGCTCGCGCCCGCGCCAGTGGCAGCGGGGGAAAAAGCCAACGCCGCTGACAGTGGTAAAACGGCTCTCGCGGACGCTGGCCAAACATCCACCGGAGACGCCGAATGAACCGCGAAAAAATTCTCAACACCGTTGGCTTCACGTTGCTCGGCCTGTGCTTTTTGTCGGCGCTGTACAGCGTGATTTTCCGCAGCGTGCGGGACGCCGACCCGAATCTCATCACCATCCGCTTCGCTCACTGGCAGTTGGAAGGCGGGTTGCGCGGCACCTTTGACGATCTGGCGCGGCAGTACGAGAAAATTTGCGCTGACCGTGGCCAGAAGGTGCGCGTGGAGCAGGTGACCATCCCGGAGAGCGTGTTCGGCAACTGGGTGCTGACGCAGTTGGTGGGCGGCACCGCGCCGCAGATTATCGAGTTGGGCAGCATGCATATCGACCGCAAGGCGCGGTTTTTCGAGTCGCTCAGCGGCTATGTCAACGAGCCGAACCCCTACAACGCGGGCACGCCGCTGGCCGGGTTGCCGTGGCGCAACACCTTCGTGGACGGCATGCTCAGCACCTATGACAAGGATTTGCTCGACTATTACAGCGTGCCGCTGAGCCTGTTCACCGTGCGGCTGTTCTACAACAAGCCGCTGTACGAAAAAATCTTCGGCCAGGACGCGCCGCCGCCAAAGGATTACCGTGATTTTGTGCGCGTATGCCTGGCGATTCAACAATACGGACAGGAGCACGGGCTGGGCATCGTGCCGGTGGCCGGCTCGAAATACAACGAGGGGCAGTTGACCGGGCGCATCGCCGGTTCGCAGACGCAAAAGCTGAACGACCGGCTGAATCGCAAGCGCACCGCCAGCGTGGACGGCAACGAGTTGTATGTTTCCTACCTGCGCGAGCAGTGGGGGCCGCGCTCGCCGGAAATCATCTCGTCGCTGCGGCTGACCCAGTCGTTCTACCAGTTCTTCCAGCCGGGCTTCCAGCAGGTGGACCGCGACTCGGGGACGCTGTATTTCATCCAGAGCCGCTGCGTGTTCATCTGCACCGGCAGTTGGGATAACACCAGTTTCCGCATCCAGGCGCCGTTTGAAATCGGCGTGTGCGATTTGCCGCTGCCGACCAAGGACGACCCGGAATACGGCCAATACATGAAAGGGCCGTTCCCCGAACTGTCGCGCACCGTCGGCATGGGGTTCGGCATCGTGCGCGGCACCCCGCACACCGACATGGCGCTGGATTTTTTGAAATTCCTCACCAGTTACCGCGGCAGCGAATATTTCACCAAGCACAGCGGCTGGCTGCCGGCCATCATGAACGTGCCGGTGGATGACCAGTTGAAACCGTTCGAGCCGCACATGGACGGCTATCCCAACGGCTTCGGCCTGGCCCTGCCCGCCAGCAACAATCAGGCGGTGCTCATGGACAACACGGCGTATCTGTTGCAAAAATACCCGGATAGCCCCGAGGCGTTCCTTGAGGCTTACGAGCAACTGGACGCCTTTTCCGCCATCACCAACGACCTGAAGCTGTGGCTGGCCGCGGCGCGGCGCTCCATCGTGCGGGCGGACACGCTGCTGGCGGCCAACCGCGCATTGGCGCGCGGCGGCAGCGGCATTGATTCGTCCGCCGGGCGCAAGTTTTACGAGCTGCTGGAGCAGCAAATTCAAACCGAGGCCGACGCGTATTCCTACGAGATGGAAATGACGCAAATCTGGAAGGAACGAGTAAAACCATAATTATGCCCGCGACGATTATATCCACCCGCAAGGCGCTGCGCCAATGGCACCTCTACCTGTTCGTGGTGCCGTCGCTGCTGTTGATCGGCACGTTCTGCTATTACCCCGCCATCAGCGCCATCATCCACAGCTTCTTCGACTGGCAGGGCAGCGACCAGATGCAGTTCCTGGGGCTGGACAATTTCAAGCGCGCATTGACCGACCCGATTCTGCGGCAGTCCTTCGGCACCATGTGCATTTTGGTGGTGGCGAACTTTTTCAAGATGGTGCCGGCCATCCTGCTGGCGGTGGTGATTCACCGGCTGATCAGCGACAAGTGGCAGTACTGGTACCGCGTGCTGCTGATTGTGCCGATGGTGGTGCCGGGGCTGGTCAGCCTGTTCATCTGGAAATTCTTTTTCGACCCGAACCTCGGCATCATCAACAACGCCTTCGACCTGTTGCATATCAAACACATGCTGGTGTGGCTCGATGTCAACTGGTTCCACTCCGGCACCTTCCGCATGGACGCGCCGATCAGTTGGCTGAGCGAGCCGCGGCTGATTATCCCCTCGCTGATTTTCTGGGGCTTCCCGTGGGTGGGCGCGGTCAGCGTGTTCATCTTCCTGGCCGGACTGCAGGGTATCGGCACGGAAGTGTATGAGGCGGCGGAACTGGACGGCGCGTCGCCGTTTCAAAAATTCACCCACATTGAACTGCCGCTGATCATGACCCAGGTGCGGCTGAACGTGATTCTGATGATGATCGGCGCGTTGCAGGATTACGGCCTGCAATTCATGCTGCTGGGCGGCAACGGCGGCGCGGGCATGAAGGGCATGGTGCCGGGGCTGTGGATGTTCAACCGCGCGTTCCTCGCCGGTGAATTCGGCTACGCCTGTTCCATCGGCATCATCCTGTTTTTCCTGATTTTGCTGATGACTTACATAAACAACAAATACATCCGGGTGGACAAATGAGCGATAATAGCATTCATGCGGTGGCCGCGTTGCAGGCGGTCGGCAGCAAACGCGGCAGCGACTGGCCGAAACATCTGGTCATCTGGCTGATTCTGGCCCTGCAACTGCTGCCGCTGTACATGATGTTCCAGATCAGCTTCAAGGATAACACCGAATTCCTCACCAACCCGTGGTTCCCGCTGCTGCCGTGGCACTGGCATTTCGACAACTTCGTTTACGGCGTCAAGCTCATCGGCCCGTACATCGGCAACACCGTGTTCATCGCCACCGTCAGCGCCAGTTGCACGATATTCCTGGCGACCCTGGCGGCGTATTTTTTCGCCCGCTACAAAATGCCGCTGAGCAACGTGCTCTGGTCCATCTTCCTGGTGCTGATGCTGCTGCCGGCCATCGCCAACATCGTGCCGCTGTTCATGCTGCTCAAGAGCATGAACCTGCTCAACACCCTGCAGGCGCTGATTGTCATCGGCATGGCCGGCGGGCAGGTGTTCAACACCTTCATCCTGCGCAACTTCATCGAGGACTTGCCCAAGGACCTGTTCGAGGCCGCCGAGATTGACGGCGCCTCCCACTTCCAGCAAATCATCAACATCGTCGTCCCCATGAGCGCGCCCATCATCGGCACGCTGTTCATCCTCAGCTTCCTGGGCCAGTGGAACGACTTCATGATGCCGCTGATTATCTTGCGCGACCGCGAACTGTTCACCCTCGGCGTCGGCCTGGTCTATTTGAACGGCGAATACGTCAAGCAGTGGGGCCAAATCATGTCCGCCTTCATGGTCGCGTCCATCCCGCTGATCATCATCTTCCTGTTCTGCATGAAGCTCTTCGTGCGCGGCCTCGCCGCCGGCGCGGTGAAGGGGTGAGCCGTACCTTAAAACAGCCCGCTGACAGTGAGGCGGGCTTGGTTAAAATTACCCTTGACGTGGAAAAACACGATTACCATGCTTCAAATGTAAACCTTGCTAGAAGATATTGATGAAAACTTACATTTCCTGTGGGCAACCGCCTGCGCGCATCGGCAACAATTTATGAAATACCTGGCCCTTATCATCGGGTTATTCGCCGCCTCGGCGTCAGCCATTGAAATCAAATACCAGTCGCCCAAGGACGCGATGGTCAGCCTCGGCTTGTTTGACCGGGAGGGAAAATTATTGCGCTGGCTGCGGATGAACGAGTTTGCCCGGCAGGGCGAAAACCAGGTCGGCTGGGACGGCCTCGACCAGTGGGGCGAGCCGCTGCCCGCCGGGGATTATTTGCTCAAGGGGGTGTGGCACGGGCCGCTGACGCTGGAGCACCGGGCGACGGTGAACAATCCCGGCAACCCGCCGTGGCCCACCGCCGACGGCAAGGGCGACTGGCTCAGCGACGAGGCTTCGCCGCAGGCCGCCGCCACTGACGGTGACTGGGTGTTCCTCGGCGCGCCGGGGGCGGAGGACGGCAGTTCGATTATCGCCGTGGATGGCGCGGGACAGCGGCAGTGGGGTTACATGTATCATTGCTACCCGCGCAGCGTCGCGCTGACGGTGGACGGGGATTATTTGTACGCGCTGTTTTCGGGGCCGGAGTCGGCGGGCCAGCCGCGCGTGTATCCCGGCGGGACGGTGGCGAACCGGGCGCTGCTGGTGTGCCTGGACAAAAAGACCGGGAGCCTCGCGCGGTTCAGCCGCGAGCAGCCGCGCTTGAAAATCGCGGAATGGGCGTACAGCGGGTCGTACCGTTATATGTGGGAGTTGCGCAACGGGCAGTCGTTCACGCTGAAGGAGTACGGCGGGCAGCCGCGCTATTTCAGCGTCGATGTGGCGGAACCGGCGGGCGCGGTGGGGCTGGCCGCTGTCGGTGACAAGCTGTACGTGGCGTTCATGGACCGGGATAAAATCGCGGAGTACGACGCCGCCACCGGCGCGGCCACGGGGGTGGAAATCACCGTCAGCGAGCCGGGCGGCCTGTGCCGGTTGAACGACAACGCGCTGCTGGCCGTCAGCGGGCGGCAGGTGGTGACGGTGAATTTGCTGACCAAAAAAGTGACGCCGTTCATCCTCGGCGGCCTGTCCGCGCCGGCGTATGTGACGACGGACCGGACGGGAAACATCTATGTCAGCGACTGGGCGGACTCTTTGCAGGTCAAACAGTTCGACCGCTCGGGGCGGTTGCTCAAGGCGTTCGGCAAAAAGGGCGGGCGGCCGTGGGCGGGCAAGTGGGAGCCGGGCGGGATGCTGCTGCCGCGCGGCATCGCCGTCACCAACAGCGGCCGGCTGTGGGTGGCAGAGGACGACATGACGCCCAAGCGGGTCAGCGTGTGGGACACGGCCAGCGGCAAACTGGCGCGGGAGTTTGTCGGCCCGGCCAGCTATGGCGGGGGCGGTTACACTTGGGCGAACCCGCTGGACGTGACCGAGGTGTTCAGCGGCGCGACGCTGTTCAAGGCGGATTTGGCGAAAAAGTCCGGCGCGCCCGTGCAGGTCGCCTACCGCCGCCGCGACGTGGATGATGTGTTCACGCCCAACGGCGGCGAGGTGTCGGAGATGACGCGCGTGTCTGTGCATCACGGCGAGCAGTACGTGATGATGCGCTTCAACCGCACGGGGTACACGATTATGCAACGCTTTGGCAACGATTTCCGCCCCGTCGCCGCGGTCGGTCACCGCATCATGATGGGGAGCAAGACCGGGGACAATTACCATAAGGACGGCACTTCCATCGTGCAATGGGACAGCGACATCGGCCCTCACCGTTACGACGGTTTTTACCCCGACTGTTTCCGCGAGCACGCCAACGAAAACTATTGCTGGGCCGACGCCAACGGTGACGGCAAGGTGCAGCCGGCGGAAATGCGCTGGTATCCGCTCACCGGCGCCGGCGCCGCCGCTGACGGTCGTTTCAACAAGCTGGAGATATACTGGGGCACCAACCTCGCGCCGGACCTGAGCTTCCTGTTCATCACCGGCGCTGACGATGGCAAGGCCGTCATGCGCCTCGAACCGGAATGGCGCGGCGACGTGCCGGTGTATGATTTCAGCAAGGCCAAATTGCTGGCCCGGACGCGCGGCCTCTACCCGCTGAGCCTGCACGTCACCCGCGACGAAAAAATCCTCGTCTTCGTCGGCTACGAAAACAGCACCTACCCCAACAGCGTCGAGTGCTACGATTATCACGGCAACAATCTCTGGAACATCGCGCTGCCGAAAAAACTGGCGGGCGAGTTCGCCGTCCACGGCAGCGGCCTGGCTTACGATTATGAAATTCCCGGCCTCGGCGTGGTGTGCCTGACGTGGAACTGGCACGGCTCTTACCGCTCGTATATGTTCACCAGCAGCGGCGATTACCTGTGGTCGCCGCTGGACGACAACCACAACGCCGGGCCGTTCGCTTCGTGGGGCGAGTCGTTTCGCGGCGGCGTGCAGGCGGCGGACGGCACGCCCTATCTGCTGAACGGCGCCAACGGCCAGGCGCACCTGTTGCAAATCAAGGGGCTGGAGCCGGGCGCGGTCGGGCGCTTTGAACACCCGTTCACCGTCAGCGCGGCGGACGCGCAGGCCGCCGCCGCCGAGCGCGAGCAGCCGCCGGTCCGCGTCGCGCCCCGGCCGGTCATCGGCGTCAGTTGGGAACAAAGCGCCGCGCCGGTGGTCGTGGACGGGCAGCTTGACGATTGGAACATGGGCGAGGGCGTGCAACTGGACGGCGACCAGGGCCGCCGCGCCGCGGTGGCGTTGCGTCGCGACCGCGACCGCCTGTACCTCGCCTACCAAGTGTGGGAGCCGGCGCCGCTGCTGCGCAATGCCGGCGCGGACTGGCAGAAACTCTTCATCAGCGGCGATTGCGTGGACTTGATGCTGGCGACCGACCCGCTGGCGGCGGCGCATCGCCTCGCGCCCGCTGAAGGTGACCGCCGCCTGCTGCTCGGCGTGTTCGAGAACCGGCCGGTCGCCGTGCTGTATCAGCCGGTGGTACCCGGCACGAAAGACCCGACGCTGTTCATGGCGGCGAGCATTGACCGCGTGGCGAAACTCAGCAGCGCCAAAGTCGCCGTCAGCCGCGACCCGGCGGAGGGTTGTTATGTCATTGAAGCCTCCGTGCCGCTGGCGGACCTGGGCATCGACCCGAACAACACCGGCCGACTGCGCGGCGACGTGGGCGTAGTGTTCGCCGACGCCACCGGTCGCAGCCGCGCCCAACGGCTCTACTATTACAACCACAGCCAGCCGGTGAACATCACCGAGGACCTGACCACCGAAGCGACCTTGCAGCCGTCCGAGTGGGGGGAGATTCGCCTGCCGCTGGGCGAGAACTTGCTGAAGAACGGCGGCTTTGAGTCAGCGCTGGCGGAGAAAGAGAGTGACGGCTGGCAGGCTTGGGACAACCAAAACGGCGCGGTCGCCGGATTGTCCGGCAGCGTTGCTTACACCGGCAGCCAGGCGGCGTATCTGCGCGTCACCGAGCCGCTGGACATTCCCGAGGACGCCTTCAAGCTGCCCGACTTCCACGAGTTCCTGAAGACCGCGCGCGGCGGCACGAATGTGAAAGGCCAGGTTGCCGCCGGCGTGCGGCAGCGCGTGCCGGTCATCGCCGGCCACCGCTACTCGGTGCGTTATAGCTATCGTAGCGCCGACCTGCAGGACGGCGGCAATCGGCCCGGTCCCGGTCGTGGTTTCGCCGCCATTGGCGGGCGCCTGGTTTGGAACAAAGGCAACGGCAACAACCTTGGCAGCGACAGCGTCGCGCATGACGACTGGCAAACCGTGCAAGACTACGGCGCGTGGTATATCTCGCGGCCCTTCACCGCGCCCGAAGGCGCCACCGAGGTGCTGATCAATTTCAACCTTGATGTCCGCGCCGCCAACCGCCGCAGCGAAGTCTGGCTGGACAACGTGGAAATGGTGGATGTGACGGAGTAAAATACTGTCAGGGGCGGAAAAAATTTCACCACCAAGACACGAAGGCTGTTTTTTTCAAACAAACCTCCGCGCCTCTGCGTCTCTGCGTTGAATGTGCTTTTAGAACTGATGCCGATAACCAGCGGTCAAGCCCCACGGTTTATCGTACTTGTCGCCGAAGGAGGCTTCGTAGTCGAGGTGGAGTTGGTTGTTGGCGTCGAGTTGCCAGATGAGGCCGGCGCCGAGTTCGGCTCTGGCACCGTCGGTGTTGGCGCGGGTGGATTGGTA
>JAISDC010000123.1 GCA_031265105.1 Verrucomicrobiales bacterium | reverse complement strand
CCGAAAGTAGCAGTGCCGCGGCTCATGTCAACATTTCTGGTGTATTTTTTTTACCGGGTGTTTCCGGCGGACGTGGGGCGGTTTTTTGTTAACCGCGGATGCGCGGAGACGCGGAGGTTGTTTGGTTTTCCGGTTATTGTTTTTCATCTTTTTTAAATCTACACCGCCGCTGATTGTGGTTAAAATGCCGCGCATGAACATCGAACCCGCTTCGTTCCCGGCAATTGATCTCATCGGCGTCGGCGCGCCCGTGGTGGACAGCGTCGCCCAGGTACCCGACAGTTTCCTCGCCACCGTCAGCGGCGCGAAGGGCGGCATGGAACTGGTGGACGACGACACCATGCGCGGCCTCCTGGCGCGCCTGCCCGCGCCGCCCGCCGAGGCCACCGGCGGCTCGGCCGGCAACACCGTCCAATGCGCCACGCGGCTCGGCCTGAAAACTTCTTTCATCGGCAAGCTCGGCAATGATGCCGCCGCCGAATTCTACCGCGAGAGCTTCCGTCGGGCCGGCGTCGAGGTCACCCGTTTCAAGCGCGCTGAATTGCCCAACGCCCGCTGCCTGTCGCTGGTCACGCCCGACTCGCAGCGCACCATGCGCACCAATCTCGGCGCGGCGCTGACGTTGTCGCCCGCCGATGTCACCGCCAGCGACTTCGCCGGCTGCCGCCACGCCCATTTCGAGGGCTACCTGCTGTTCAACCGGACGCTGACGCTGCACTTGCTGGCTTGCGCCAAGGCAGCCGGCTGCGGCATCAGTCTCGACCTTGGCGCGCACGAGGTGGTCGCCGCCAACCGCGCCGAGTTGCCCGCGCTGCTGCGCGAATATGTCCGGCTGCTCGTCGCCAATGAGGACGAGGCGGCGGTGCTCACCGGCCTGACCGGCGGCGACGCGGAGCAAACGGCGCGAGCGCTGGGCCGGCTCGCGCCCGTCGCCGTGCTGAACCTTGGCCGGCGCGGCTCGCTGATCGCCGCTGACGGTGAGTTGCACCGCATCACCATCACCCCGGTCACGCCGGTGGACACCACCGGCGCCGGCGACTCATGGCTGGCGGGTTTTCTGTTCGGCTGGCTGAGCGGCCGGTCGCTCAACGTCAGCGGACATTACGGCGCGCTGCTCGGCGCCGAGGTCGTGCAACAGGTCGGCGCGACGATTCCCGCCGACCGCTGGCCGGTGATTAAGCGCCGCATTCAGGAACTGGCTGAAACTAACCCAAAAAATGCCGAGCTTCATTAACGCAAAGGCGCAAAGAAACAAAGGTTTTTGTTTACTAAAAAAAACAATCAAAAAAACTCTTCGCGCCTTTGTTCCTTTGTTCCTTTGCGTTAAGGTAGCTGCAGCTAACCCAAAAAATGCCGAGCTTCACCGCGCCACCCGGCTTACGCCGCGGTTGCCTTTCACGCAAAACGTGGTCTAATGAAACCATGCTGCCTTTGGAGGATAATTACGGCGACATCATCGGCAAGGCCATGCGTGGCCTGGGGCTGACGGACGCGGATTTGGCGCAGGCCGCCGGGCTGACGGTCAGCGCGGCGCGGGCGGCGCGCAATGGCGCGTTCGACCCGCAGGCCGCGCCCAAGCTCGCCCAAGCGCTCAACCTGAACCCGGCCGCCTTGCTGGCCAGCGGCGCCCACCGCTGGCACCCGCGCGTCACCGGCAGCGCCGGCGTCCGGCAACTTACCTCCCCTTATGGCGGCAGCCTGACGGTGAATTGTTATGTCATCCGGGACCCCGCCGGTCGCGCGGCGGCGCTGTTCGACACCGGCACCGACCCGGCGGCGATTCTCGATTTTCTCGCCGGGGAAAACTTATCGCTCCACTACATCTTCCTCACCCACACCCACCACGACCACCTCGACTGCCTGCCGCAAATTCAGCGGGCCAGCGGCGCGCCGACCTTGGTTCAGCGGAACGGCGACATCGGCGGCGTGCAATTGTTCGACTGGGGGGCGGCATTCCGGCTCGGCGCGCTGACGGTGACCACCCGCCAAACCACCGGCCACGCGGCGGACGGCACGACCTTCGTCGTCAGCGGACTGGCCCGGCCGGTCGCGGTGGTCGGCGACGCGCTGTTCGCCGGCTCGATGGGCGGCGGACTGGTGAATTACCGCGAGGCGCTGACCATGAACCGGCGTAACATTTACTCGCTGCCGGACGACACCCTGCTCTGCCCCGGCCACGGCCCGCTGACCACCGTCGCCCTGGAAAAACAACACAACCCCTTTTACCAATCCTCATGAAAACCTCCTGCCTGCTACTATGCCTCGCCCTCGCGCTCACCGTCAGCGTCCGGGCCGAACCCGCCTCCGTCATCGCGCGGGTCAACGCCGCCATCGGCATCCTGCGCGTCAAGCAAAGCTCGGCGACGCCGATTCCGCAACAAATCCTCGCTGACGCGAAAGGCGTCGCCATCATCAGCGTCAGCCAGGGCGGCTTCATCTTCGGCGGCCGGCACGGCGAGGGCATCGTCGTCACCCGCACCCGCGGCGCGCTCGGCCCGTCCTGGTCGGCGCCGCTGGCCTTCAGCCTCAGCGGCGGCTCCTTCGGCGCGCAAATCGGCTACCAGACGCTCCATTACGTGTTCGTGCTCAACAGCGACGCGGCGGTCAGAACCTTCCTCAGCGGCGGCGAGATGCAATGGAACGCCGCGGCGCAAGGCACCGCCGGCCCCGACCACGCGGGCGCTGACACTGACCCGGCGGCGCGCGCGGCGGTGTACATCTACACCCAGAGCGACGGCGTGTACGGCGGCGCCACCATCGGCGGCACCACATTGCGCACGGACAACGACATCAACCGCGTCGCTTACGGCGACACCCCGCTGGCCGACCTGGTCGCCGGCCAGGGCGTCCGCCCGCGGGAAGCGGCCAAATTGTACGAGCTGCTGAACGGGCAAACCGAGTGATGCCACTATGGAGCGCGGGCGTCCCGCCCGCCGGTTCACCGCGCCAGTCAACTTCACGACGCAGGATGAATTTGCCCTGCCACGCTATCTTTGCGGGCGGGACGCCCGCGCTCCATAGTATTCCGACGATGTTTTCAATCGCAATCCCCGCCGCCCGGTTTATCTTTAACCATGATGACCGCTGACCACGATTGCCTGCTCGATCAAGTCAGTCAAGCGCTGCTTGACGACCGCGGGCTGCGCGCCATCTGGCTCGATTCGGCGGGAAAAAAAGTGGCGTTCGCCTATCAAGCCGGGCTGGACCACCAGGCCGCCGACCGTCGCCTGCGGGAAATCTGCCGCCGGCACGCGCCGCTGGAACCGCGCGCCGGCTACGGCGGCCAGCCGCGTTGCCTGACTTGCGAGAACCATCACTCGGCGGCGCTACCGGCCGGCCTGCGACTGGTCGCCATGCCGGACGGCGGGCTGATGCTGGAAAAACTCTCCTGCGTCACCGCGCCGCGTTTCTGGCGCTGGCACCAATTCCCCTGGCTGGAAGAAGTCAAACCGGGCTGGCTGACCGACGCGCATCGGGAGGACTTGCACGAATGGCGGCGGGACATGGGCTTTGCCGGCGCTTGCGGCGCGCTGGTGCTGGCGGGCTTCCTCATTGAACAAACCGGCGGCGCGGGCTCGCTGGCGGCCGTCGCGTGTTACGTCGCCGGCTACCTCGCGGGCGCGTGGCGCCCGGCGGGCGAGGCGTGCGCGCTCCTGCGCCGGCGCGTGGTGGACATTCATTTCCTGATGCTCTGCGTCGCCGGCGGCGCGGCGGCCATCGGTCACTGGTGGGAGGGCGGCGCGCTGCTGTTCCTGTTCGCCTCCAGCGGCGCGCTGGAGGAACTGGCGATGGCGCGCACCCGGCGCGAGATTGACAGCCTGTTCAAGGACGCGCCGCAAGAGGCCACGGTCATCGTCAGCGGCGCGGAACAGCGGCTGCCGGTGGCGCAACTCGCCGCCGGCATGACGCTGCGGGTCAGGCCGGGCGAGCTGTTCGCGGCCGACGCGGTCATCGTCAGCGGCGGCACCGCCGCCAATGAAGCGAGCCTGACCGGCGAATCCACCCCGGTGGACAAGGCCGCCGGCGACGAGGTGTTTTCCGGCACGCTGAACTTGTGGGGCGCGGTGGATTGCCGGGTGATCCGCGCCGCCGCCGACAGCGCGCTGGCGAAAGTGCTCAAGCTCATCCGCGAGGCGCAGGACAGCAAGGCGCCGGCGCAACGGTTCACCGACCGGTTCAGCAGCGGTTACACGTGGTTCGTCCTCGGCGGGTGCGCGGCGATGTTTTTCGTGTGGTGGCTCGCCGCCGGACGCGCGCCGTTCTTCGCCGCTGACGGTGAGCGCTCCGCGTTTTACCTCGCCATGACGCTGCTGGTGGTCGCCTCGCCGTGCGCGCTGGTGCTTTCGATTCCGTCCGCCATCCTCGCCGGCATCGCGGCGGGGGCGCGGCACGGCGTGCTGTTTCGCGGCGGCGCGGCGATTGAAAAACTCGCCGCCGTGCGCCGCGTCGCGCTGGACAAGACCGGCACGCTGACCACCGGCGAACTGGCCGTCGTCGGCGTGGAATGCGTCCCCGCCGACCGGGCGGCCGAGTTCAAGCAAATCGCCGCCGCGCTGGGCAATCACTCGGCGCATCCGGTCTCGCGCGCCATCGCCGCGAGTTTTTCCGACCAGACGCTGACCGTGACGGTGGCGGATTTTCGCGCCGAAGCCGGCCTCGGCGTCACCGGCAGCGTCGGCGGGCGCGCGGCACGGCTGGGGCGGCGGGCGTTCTTCGCGGACGCTGACGGTGACTGGGCGAAAAATTTTTCCGAACCGGAGCCGGGGATGACCGAGACGCTGCTGGACACCGGCGCCATCAAGGGCCGGTTCCTGCTGCGCGACGCCGTGCGCGACGCCAGCGCGCCGCTGCTGGCGGACTTGCGCGCGACGGGGCTGCGCGTGACCATGCTCACCGGCGACCGCCCCGAGGCGGCGGCGAAAGTCGCACAACAACTCGGCCTCGACGACTACCGCGCCGGCCTGAAACCGGAGGACAAGGTCGCCGCCATCCGCGCGTGGGAACAGGCGGGCGAGCGCGTGGCGATGATCGGCGACGGCGTGAACGACGCGCCGTCGCTGGCCGCGGCCACCGTCAGCGTCGGCATGGGCCTGCGCGGCAGCGACGCCGTGCTGGAGCAGGCCGACATCGTGCTGACCCGCGACCGTTTGGAAAATTTCAAATACGCGCGCGACCTCAGCGTCAGCGCCGCGCGGATTATCAAACAAAACCTCACCGTCTCGCTGGGCGTGATGGCCGCGCTGGCGCTCGGCGCGCTCGGCGCGCGGCTGCCGCTGACGCTGGGCGTCATCGGTCACGAGGGCAGCACCGTGGTGGTGGTGCTGAACAGCCTGCGGCTGCTGTTTTTCGCGCCGCGAAAAAACCAGCGTTTGGCAACCAAAACGTAACCGCGGAGACGCGGCGGCGCGGCGGCGCGGAGTGTTTTTTATTTAATCCGACGCTCAGCCCAGTTTGGCGAGCACGCTCGTGTTGAAGTTGTCGAGATACTGCTTGACCAACGCTTGCGGCGTCAGCGCGTCGTTCATCATCAGCGGGGACAAATCCATCGCCCAAGTCAGCGCGGCGGCCTGGTCGGTTTGGCGCGGCTCGGAGAAGGTGGCGTGGGCGATGCGGCGGCCGATGGCGGCGAGGTCGTAGCGCTTGCCGCCGGCGACTTGGGACTGGAAGACATCGAGCAGGCGGCGGGCGAGGACTTCGTTTTGGTCAACGCGCAGTTCGATTTTTTGGTCGTCGGCGAGCCAGTCGAGGTCGCGCCAGATTTCGCAACCGTACACTTTTTTCGGGCGACGGTTGGCGGGCAGGCGGCGCAGGGCGGCGATGGATTTGAGCGCGAGGGCGATGTGGGTCTCGTGTTTGTCGGCGAGGTTGTGCACGTACACGACGCGCGGCTGGCAGGCGCCGAGGATGGCGGCGAGGTCGCTGACGGACGGGGCATGGTCGGCGTTGCGGATGTCGGCGCTGGGGTAGCCGAGTTGGCAGACGAAGCTGTATTTGCCGAGGGCGGCGGCTTTGCGTTGCTCGATTTTGCGGACGAGTTTCATCTGCGTGTTGCTGTAGTTGGCGAAGGCGCCGGCGCGCGGACTGCCCGCGCCGTCGGTGACGACGATGGCGCCGAACCAGCGGGCGTTTTTCTGGTAACACTCGGCGATGCCGTGGAACGCCATGATTTCGGTGTCGTCCTGGTGCGCGGCGATGCTCAGGTGCGTGGTGCGGAGGCAGGCTGGCCCGACGGGGATGGCGTCGGGGACGAACCAGTCGGGGTTTTTGGCGGCTAACGTTGGCCCACTCATGGCGGGTAAGGTAGCAGGTTAACGTCGGGACGAAAAGGGGCAAAGTTATTTAAGATTTGCCCACGCCGAAGGTGTCGGAATCCATTTTCCCTCCCGCTCCCGCCCGTATCCCTGTTGACTTGCGGCGCGTTTATTTTATAGTGGCGCGGTGTCTGAATTTACTATTTTGGTCAAGCAAGAGGGTGACACGGCCATTGCCCGGATTATCGGCAAAGGGTCGTTCAAGAATGCCAAGTTGTTGAAGAATTACGCCGATCAGGCACGGGCCGGCGGTGCCAGGCGCGTTGTGCTCGATTTGCAGGAGTGTTTGCACATGGACAGCACGTTCATGGGCGTCATCGCGGGCATCGCCGTGGGTCAGCGGCGCGACCACGGCCCCGCGCCCAAGGTCATCAACGCCAATCCGCGCGCCCTGGAGTTGCTCAACTCCCTCGGCCTGAGCCAGTTGCTCGACATTGACACCGCGCGCGGCCCGGCCCAGGGCCAGCCGTATGCCGAGTTGCCGTCCGCCGGCGCGACGGACAAGGCCGAGGTGGCCCAAACCATGCTGGACGCGCACGAAACTCTGGCGCGGGTTGACGATGCCAACGCCGCCAAGTTCCAGGATGTCATCACCTTTCTCAAAGAACAACTCGACGCCAACCCTCCGAAAAACTCATGAAACATTCCACTCCCGCTTCCTCCACCCCGCCCGCCGCCGCTGACGCTGAGGTCAAATTGTTCGCCGCTGACGGCCAGCCGGTGACCAGCGGCGGCGCCGCCGGGTCCCCCCCCGCTGATGGTCATCCCAACTCCGCTGACGGTGGGGCGGCGCTGGGCAAGGATTTGGCGAAGGAAGTTGACCAGGTCGCCGAATTGACCGGGAAACTCGCCGCGTTGCAGGACAAGATGCTGCGCACGCAGGCGGATCTTGACAATTACCGCAAGCGCATGGCGCGCGAGAAGGACGAGGCGGTGAAGTACGCCAATACCGACTTGCTGGCCGCGTTGCTGCCGGTGATTGACAATTTCGAGCTGGGCTTGCAGGCCGCCGAGCAGGGCGGCGACGCGAAGTCCATCCTGCTGGGGATGCAGATGGTGAAGACCCAGTTGACGCGCTTCCTCACCGACAGCGGCGTGGCGGTCATCGAGAGCGTCGGCCGGCAATTCGACCCGCACCTGCACGAGGCGTTGAGTCAACAGGAATCCGCCGACCACGCGGACGGTGTCATCCTCAGCCAGCAGCGGAAGGGCTACCAGTTGAAAGACCGGTTGCTGCGCCCGGCCGCGGTAGTCGTGGCGCGCCAACCGGGGAAGGCATAAAAAGTTCCGGCTGCCAAGGCGTCCGGAAGTTCATTTCTTATGGCATCAAAACGCGATTATTACGAAGTGCTCGGCATTGCCAAGGGCGCGACTGAGGATGAGATCAAAAAGGCTTACCGCCAGCTCGCGATCAAGTATCACCCCGACAAGAACCCCGGCGACAAGACGGCCGAGGAGAAGTTCAAGGAGTTGGGCGAGGCTTACGAGGCGTTGAGCAACCCGGACAAACGCGCGGCTTACGACCGCTTCGGGCACCAAGCCTTCGGGCCGGGCGCGGGTGGCGGCGGCTTCAGCGGCGCGGGCGGCGCGGGTGGCTATGGCGGCGGGTTCCACGACCCGTTTGATATTTTCCGCGAAGTGTTCGGCGCGGGCGGCGGCGGCGGTGGTGGCGGCGGCTTCGCCGACATCTTCGGCGAGGCGTTCGGCGGCGGGAACGCTGACGGTGGCGGCCGGCAAAATCGCGGCAGTGATTTGCGTTACGACCTCGAAATCACGCTGGAGGAGGCGGTCAAGGGCTGCGAAAAGGAGATTTCCATCCGCAAGTACGACGCCTGCGACGCTTGCGACGGCTCCGGCGCGGCGCCCGGTTCCAAAACCATCACTTGCAAGACCTGCCGCGGCACGGGACAAGTCTCCGTTTCCCAGGGCTTCTTCCGCGTGGCGCAAACCTGCCCGACCTGCCGCGGCGCGGGGCAAATCATCGAGCGCCCCTGCCCCAAATGCCACGGCGAGGGTCGCGTGGAAAAATCCTCCAAGATTAAAATCAAGATTCCCGCCGGCGTGGACACCGGTTCGCGGCTGCGTTCCACCGGCCACGGCGAATCTGGCACCCGCGGCGGCCGCGCCGGGGACTTATACATCGTCATCCATGTCCGGGAACACCCGATTTTCCAGCGCGACGGCGGCGACTTGTACTGCGAGGCGCCGATCAGCTTCGTCAAAGCCGCCCTCGGCGGCGAGCTGGCGGTGCCGACGTTGGAAGGCCCGGCTATCGTGAAAATCCCCGCCGGCACACAAAGCGGCAGGATTTTCCGCCTGCGCGGCAAGGGCATTCCCGACTTGCGCGGCCACGGGCGCGGCAACCTGAACGTGCGGGTGTTGATTGAAGTACCCGAACGGTTGAACAGCGAGCAGCGCAAAAAGCTGGAAGACTTCGCCGCCGCCTGCAACGAGGACACCAACCCGGCCGCCAAGTCGTTCTTCAACAAAGCCAGGAACTTTTTTAGTTAATGAAAAGATTGTACAAAGAGCGCGTGGAGTTAATGGAGCGCTAACAACACCTTGTTCCATCTCTGTTAACTCCGTGTTCTCTTTGTAAAAAAATAACGTATGACCCGCTTCTATTGTCCCACCATCAGCGACGGCGCGCTGGACCGCGCGGCAGCGCATCACGCGCGCAAGGTGCTGCGGCTGACCGTCGGCGACGAATGCGAGGTGTTTGACGGCGACGGCACGGTGGCGCGCGCGCGGCTGACGGTGGTCGGCAAACAGGCGGTGCAATTTGCGACCGTCAGCGTCAGCCGCCAGCCCGCGCCGGATTACCGCATCATCCTCGGCCAAGCCATCCCGAAGGCCAAGGCGTGGGATTTCATCCTGCAAAAAGCCACCGAGCTGGGCTTGAGCGAACTGTGCCCGCTGGCCACCGCCAACGCCGTCGTGCAAATCGGCGACGCTGACCGTGACGCCAAACACGAAAAATGGCGGCAAACGCTGATCGAGGCGTGCAAGCAATGCGGCCAAAACTATCTGCCGCGTCTGCGCCCGCCGCAAAACCTGGCGTCCTTCCTCGCCGCGACCGCCGGCTTCAAGGGCTTGAAACTCATCGCCTCGCTCCAGCCCGGCGCGCAACCACTGCCCGCCGTGCTTGACGCCGCCGCTGACCGTGCCGTGTTGTTCCTCATCGGCCCCGAAGGCGACTTCACCGCCGAGGAAACGCAACTGAGCATCAGCGCCGGCTTCATCCCCGTCACCCTCGGCCCGCTGGTACTGCGCGTCGAAACCGCCGCCCTGTTCACCCTCAGCGTCCTCGCCCACCACCTCGCCCGCTGACAGTCGCGTTTTTTCACCACCGAGCCGCGCCGTCCTCGATTGCTCGTTGCAAATATCCCGCACTGGGCAAAAGCTGCGTGTCAATCGGCATCACCTCAACGCCCCTGGCCGTGTCACGCGCCATCACATTGTCACCGTCATGGTCGCCGACCCGCAAGGTTTCGCCGCTGACGGTTCTGACAAAAATCTCGTCCTTTGGGTCGTAACCAAAACCGTGGTTGGCAAAATACTGTTTCTTCTCCGCCAAGGTCGCCGGCCGCCCGCCCTTAATCCACGGCTGGGAAATAACCACCTGCATAAACGGCGCGTCGCCCAAGTCAACGACCCCTTCCAGCCGAATATCGCTGCCAAACTCCAGATTATGCAGATAAAGATTGGTTAGGTAATCGCGGATATTCTTGGGGTGACCAACCACGCCCTCACCGGTCACATCAGGATGGGTTAATTTGACGGCGCGATGCGATTTTTTGTCCCAAAAAACGGTATGTTCGCCGCCATCGGCAACCTCACGGGATTTTATCCACGCTCGAAAGGCTTCTTTATCCAAGACCAAGCCTTCTTTTTCCGCCCAATCTTGGAATTTCTCAAAACTTGCGCGCGGGCTTCCTCCAGCGTGGTCGGACCAGCTTGCGCCACTCCGTTCCAGAACTCTTGCGGTGTCAGGTTTAATACTCGCGTCGCGTTCGCCATACTCATTAACATACACCAGCGCGGGGCTGTTAGAAAACAATATTTTGCCGGACGGACGACTGGCGGCGGACATCCCGCTCATCCTGCCCTCACTGTCAGCGGTTGGCAAGGCGTTTGCGCGTCTTCCCAATCCCCAGCCGCTCGCTG
>JAISDC010000069.1 GCA_031265105.1 Verrucomicrobiales bacterium | reverse complement strand
CAGTAACCCCCGAGTACACCGCCCCCCACCGCGCCCACCCCCGCAAAAACAAAACACAAAACCACCCCCGCGTCCCCGCGTCTCCGCGGATAAAAAAAAACCTTCGCGTCTTCGCGTCTTTGCGGCGGGAGTTTCAGAGCTTGGTCTCCTCAACGGTAATGTCCCGGCCGACGAGGATTTTGTCGATGACCGGTTTGCCGATGGGTTTGCCGCTGGTCATGATTTCCAGTTTGTAGGAGCGGATTTCAGAGATGGCGGGGATGGGGCGCGCGTCAACGAAACGGCTTTCACTGCCCTCGTACAGCAAGACCCACTCGCCGTGATTCGTGCTGGCGGTGAGCCGGGCGTCATGATAACCGCGCGGGAGCGTCCAGTGCGCCGGCACCTTGCCGCCGTCGAAGACGACATAGAGTTTGCCGCTGAGATGGTCCGGCGGGGCGGCCGTATTGGGTTTATAGACAATGCCGAGCATTTCGTAGTCTTCCCGATTGCAGGCGGGGCTGCGGAACACCCGGTCCGTGAGGCGCTCCTCCTGCCACAGCAAACCGCCGCGCTGACCGTCAACGGCGGCCAGCAAATCAACGAGATATTGAATGCCGGGCGCGCGCACCGGATCGGTGTTGTTTTGCTTGAGGAACTGGACGCGCAAGATGCGCAGCGCGGCGAGGAGGCGCTCGGTCTCAACAATGGCCTGGTTCAACTGACCGTAGGCGACATTGGCCTCGCGGATGGCCGCGATGTCGGCCTCAGTGATGACCGGGTCAGTCTTGGCCTTGACATTGTCGAGATTACCGCCGTACTGACTGAAAAAGTCGAAAATACCGTCCCAGGTTTTGTGCATGTACTTCTTGGTGTTCAAGCTATTGCTGTTTCCGCGTCTGCTCATATAAACTCCTTGTATTTTGGTTTAATTAGTGACTAATCTGCCGCTGGCCGACATGCATCTGCCGTTAGCCGACGCGCATCTGCCATTGGCCGATACACATCTGTCGTCAGCCAACGCGCATCTGCCATTGGCCGATACACATCTGCCATCAGCCAACGCAAATCTGCCGCTGGCCGATACGAATCTGCTGACAGCCGATATGCATCTGCCGCTGGCCGACTCGCATCTGCCACCGGCAGATGACACATTTCAGCTAACATCATAAGAGAAACAGACATCACTGACGATGAAACTACAGGCCGCTGAAGCATTGTCAAAGGAGAAAAAGGAAAAATTCTCGTTGGTAAAATTTCGCGCCGGCGCTAGCATGGGCGGCGTGAATCTGGAGCATTTTCTCAGCGTGTTTCTGGTCGGCATCATGGGCTTGTTTCCCGTCGTCAACCCGTTCAGCACCATCCCGGTGTTCCTGTCGCTGACCGGCGGCCTGGACGCCGGCAAGCGCGAGCGCATCGCCCTGCGGTGCAGCGTGTGGGCGGGCGCGATTATGCTGACGTTCTTTTTCATCGGCACGCTGATTCTGTCCTTCCTCGGCATTTCCCTCGACGCCGTGCGGGCGGCGGGCGGGCTGATGGTGACGTTCATCGGCTTCCGCATGTTGTTTGAAATCGCCGACGCGCCGTCGCACGACACGCCCGCCGCGCCCGCCGACCACGGCCAGCTCGACCCCTCGCTGGTGCCGCTGGCCATGCCCAGCCTGTCGGGGCCGGGCGCGCTGTCGGTCATCATGACCGGCTCGGCGCAAATCGCGCAAACCAGCGGCTGGGCGGTCAAGCTCACCGATTACTTCATCGTCGCCCTCGTCATCGTCACCATCAGCGTCACCAGTTGGCTCGTCTTGCGCGCCTCCCTCAACATCACCCGCGTGCTCGGCGCCAGCGGCCTGGAGGCGTTCAAGAAAATCATGGGCTTCCTGCTCATCTGCCTGGGCGTGCAATTTTTTGCCAACGGCTGCCTCGGCTTCATTGAGAACGCCGCCAAGCCGCACACCGCCCCGGCGACGCTGGTGCGCCCCGCGCCTTGACGGGGGGAGGAAAGGTTTTTTAAGTTTTTCTGGTTGATTAAGTTTTTTAGGTTGGCGCGGCGCGGCGTAACTTTAAAAACCTAATCAACTCAAAAAACTTAAAAAACTTCCCCCTCAAGTCTTGGAATCCCGGCTGGGCGTCGATACGCTGTTCGCGTGCATTGGCTGAACACCATCATTTACGGCGTCGTGGAGGGCATCACGGAATTTCTGCCGATTTCATCCACCGGTCATCTGCTGGTCGCGGAACATTTGTTGCGCGACGCGCGGTCGGAGTTTTTCCTGGTCGGCATCCAGGCCGGCGCGGTGCTGGCGATTGTGCTGGTGTATTGGCGGCGCCTGCTCGATTTGACGCTGCGGCTGACGCGGCGGGATAATCTCGACTACACGCTGAAGCTGGCGGTCGCGTTCGGCGTCACGGTGACGCTGGCGCTGACCGCGCGGCAACTCGGCGTGTCGCTGCCCGGCAATCTCGCCCCCATCGCGTGGGCCACGCTCATTGGCGCGCCGGTGATTTTTCTCGCCGAGCACGCGCTGGCCCGCCGGCCGCGGCGCGACACCGTGAGCTGGCCGGTCGCCATCGTCAGCGGGCTGGCGCAAGTGCTGGCCGCGCTCTGCCCCGGCACCTCGCGCTCCGGCGCCACCATCATCGCGGGCATGTTGTGCGGCGCCTCACGGTCAGCGGCGACGGAATTTTCATTTTTGCTCGGCATTCCCACCATGTTCGCGGCGACCGGCTACGAGTTGCGCGCGCTGCTCAAACAACCCGGCGCCGTCGCTGACGGTGAGTTGGGGCACTTCGCGCTCGGGTTCGCCGTCGCCACCGTCAGCGCCTTCCTGGCGGTCAAATGGCTGCTCGGCTACGTCCGCGCGCACAGCTTCAGGCCCTTTGCGTGGTACCGGCTGGCGCTGGGGCTGGCGTTGCTGTGGTGGATTTATACGCGCTAGGCGCGGGCACGATGCCGGGCGGCACGATGAGTCCGGCGCTGACCACCAGTTTCCAGGCTTCCTCCATCGTCAGATTGCTGCGCAACAGGGCGCCGGCCTCGAACACGAACACGAAGCCGGTCAGCGGATTCGGCGCGGTCGGCACGAACACCGCGGCCATGTCCTTGCCGTCCGCGTCCTTGAAGCGCCCGGTTTGAAAGCCCAGCGCGTAACCCGTCACGCCGGGATACTTGACATACACCACCGGCTTGTTGCTCAAATCCTCGTTGGTCGCGCCGATGGTCTTGAGCGAGTCCACCACCTGTTTGGTGACCGGGTAAATCACGTTCACCAGCGGCACCCGCTCGATGATTTTTTCAATGCTGGCCACCAGCCGTTTGCCGAACACATTGGCCACCAGCAGCCCCACCAGCAACACCAGCAGCAGCGTGCACACCAGCGCCGCGCCGGGAATGGTCAGTTCTCCCTGCCCGGTGGTCGCCACCATCCATTCCGGCACCCATTCGCCGCGATGCTGGGACACCAGCGAACGCACCAGCGGCTCGGTAAAGCCCGCGATGGCGTAATACAGGAACCGCAACACCCAGTACGTGATGCCCACCGGCACCACCACGAACAACCCGGCCAGAAACGTGTTCCGCCACCACGCAAACGATTTGACCCCTGATTTCTCCTTCATTGCCATGCCATGTCACTCTAGCGCGTCAGGGCCGGAATCCAAGTCCCGGATTAATTAAAAAACTCCGCACCACTAAGGCACCAAGACACGAAGGATTTTTTCGCCATACTTTGTGCCTTGGTGTCTTCGTGGTGCAAAGTTTTTGTTTGGTTGGCTGACGGTGGGGAGACACCGGTTTTTTTCGGCTAGGCGCTGGCGCGAAACGACGCCAGTCTTGCGCCATGAGTGAAACATGGCTGGCCGGGATTCGCGCGGATTTGACGGACGATGAATTCGCGGCTGGCGCGCTGAGGCTGTTGCGCTGGCAGGCCCGGCACAATCCGGTGTACGGCCGGTTCCTGGCGGCGCTGGGCGTTGACCCGCTGGCGGTGACGGACTGGCGCGAGTGGCCGCCGCTGCCGGTGAGCGCGTTTCGCGGGGAGCCGGTGTGTTGTTTCCCGCCGGCGCGGGCGGTCGCGGTGTTCGAGACCAGCGGGACGACGGGCGGCGGCACGGGGCGGCATTATTTCGCCGACCTCGCGGGTTATGAAAGGTCACTGGCAGCGGGGTTCCGAATGTTCATGCCGGACCTGGCGCGGCATCGCTGGCTGGCGCTGATCCCGCCGCTGACGTTGCGGCCGCGTTCGTCGCTCGGCTACATGCTGGATTTTCTTGGGCGCGCGATTCCGGCGGGCGGCTGCCGGTCGTTTTGCGACGCGGCGTGGGCGCTGGATTTTGCCGGCCTCGCGCGCGCGCTGGACGCCGCCGCCGCTGACGGTCAACCGGTCGCGCTGTTCGGCACGTCGTTCGCGCTGGCCGCTGCTGGTGAATTATTCCGGCAGCAAGGCCGCCGCTGGCAACTGGCCGCTGACAGTGTGCTGTTCGACACCGGCGGGTACAAGGGCCGCGGGCGCGAGTTGACGGTCGGCGAACTGACTGACCTCATGGTCAGCGTGTTCGGTTTCCACCCCGACCGCCTGTTTAACGAATACGGCATGACCGAGCTTTCGACGCCCGGCTACGCCCGGCTCGGCGAGGGCATCCACCGCTTCCCGCCGTGGCTGCGCGTTGTCATTCGCGACCCGCTGACCATGCGCCCTTGCGCCCCCGGCGAGCGGGGGCTGGTGCAGCTTTACGACCTCGCCAACATCGGCAGCGTCGCCGCCATTGGCACGCTGGATGTCGCCGCCTACGAGCAAGACGGCATTCGCCTCCTCGGCCGGGTCGCGGCGGCCGACCTGCGCGGTTGCTCGCTGCCGTATGAAGTTTGATTGTTTAAC
>JAISDC010000178.1 GCA_031265105.1 Verrucomicrobiales bacterium | reverse complement strand
GCGTTCCAGCGTTCCAGCGTTCCAGCGTTCCAGCGTTCCAGCGTTCCAGCGTTCCAGCGTTCCAGCGTTCCAGCGTTCCAGCGTTCCAGCGTTCCAGCGTTCTTAACAACGCTGAGGTTGGCGTAAGCGGAACTGCAAGTCATTTTCCCTCATTTTTTTATACAGGTGTTGCCGGCGGTTGCCGCCCGGCTGCGCCTGATCTTGCCGTCGTGCCGGGTGCCGGCGGTCTGTCTGCGGTAACTCAATCGGAGGATCGGTTATGAAGATAACAATAAGTAAACTGATAGGTGGAGCATTGTCAGCGGTGGTTATTTGGTTAGGTGTGTCAGTGTCAGCGTGGGCTAGCGGGAACTTCACCGGTTCCAACTGGAATACCGGTGGTGGGACTTACACCATCGGCAGCGGCGCGGTGGTGGGTAATACCAACGAGTTGTATTTTGTCAACTCGCCGACCTCCGGCACCTACACGCTGGACGAGGTTTACAACGGCAATAATTGGCAATTCGGCAACTATTACAATAGCTTCACCATCAGCGGCACGGGTGCGTGGGTGTTTACGGGCAATGCCTTGGCTGGCCAGGCAACTTCGGGCATTGTGCTTGAGCCATTCGCTTATTCGACCAATCAGGTCGAGCAAATCAATATTAATTTGTATGTGAACGGCGGCCGGGTGACCTTCGCCAACGCGACCCTGCCGGACACCGCTCGCGTGGGGTATGGCAACAAAATCATATTCGGCGCCGAGGACGACCGCAAAATCATCGCCGGCCTGCAGACCGGCGAGACCAACACGTTGACGGAGCTGCAATTGTTCGGCATCAGCGAGGGGGTCATCAACAGCCACATTCAGGACGGCACGGGGCAGGGGGCGTTAACCGGCACGGCGGCGGTGGCGCTGAAGGTGATGACCACCTCGACCTGGACGCTGACCGGCAGCAACACCTACAGCGGCCCGACGGAAGTGCAGGGTGGCGGCTGGCTGGTGTTGGACAACCGCTCGCTCAACGCGCAGAAAATTTCCACCAACGCGCTGACGTTGGGCGGCACCACCTTTGTATATGACGCCAACGGCGGCGCGTGGTTCGGCGGCGGTGGCAATGTCGCGTTCATCGGCAGCGACACGGAAGAAAGTAGCCAGACCGTCAGCGCGTTGAATATCAATCTCGGCGCAAACTCGCTGACCGTGACGGCAGGCGAGGGGATGACCGCAATGTTCAATACCGGGAGCATTACGCGCCTCTTGGGCGCGACGATGGATTTTACCAGCAACAGCGGCGGCGTCATCACGACGACCAACGAGAACGGCGACCTCGGCGGCTGGGCGACGTTTGGGCGCAAGGACTTTGCCACCGTCAGCGGCGGCACGATTGTCGCGGCTGGCTACGGCGTGTGGGGTTCCGGCAGCAACGTCAGCGTCAGCACCGACGACAGCCTGTCCGATGTGACGGCGAACAACCTGCAACTCGCCGCGCCAGTCACGCTGACGCTGGACGGCAACAACACGCTGACCGGCGGCGGCATTGTGTTCGCGGCGGACACCGGCGCGGGAAACGCCAGCATCAGCGGCGGTGTCTTGACGGCGGGCAGCGGCGAGTTTGTCATCCACCAGCACAACGCTGATGGTGTGCTCGACATTTCCTCGACACTGTCAGCGACCACGCTGACCAAGACCGGCGCGGGCGAGGTGATATTCTCCGGCGTCAGCAACGCGACGGCGGTGAACATCACGCAGGGTACCGTGCGGCTGGGCGCTGACAATGCGCTGGGGCCTAACGCCGATTTGATGCTGAGCGGCCCCGGCGTGGTGTTTGACTTGAACGGTTACAGCCAGGCCATTCGCAACCTCGGCGCGATGCCCATCGTTTGGGGGCAGGAGGCCATTGCCGCGAATATCACGACGGTGATCGGCAATTACGCCGTCGGCACCTCGTCCACGCTGACGCTGGCGCCGAACAACAGCACTTATCCCTGGTTGTACTGCGGTGACTTTTACGAGGCCGAGGGCGCGGTTTTCAATCTGACCAAGACCGGCAGCGGTGAAATTTATATGCTCTATCGGAACGAAGGCAACGGTTACCAGATAAATATGGACGGCAACTGGTTGCGGGGCAGTTCATCCATGCGGGCTTATGACCTGATTTCCGGCAACCTCATCACCAGCGGCGGCTGGTTGCGGACCGGGCACGATTTATACACCTACGGCGGCATTCAGGTTGGCGCGGAATCCGTTGCGGGCAATCTGGATGTCAGGACTGGCAATGTCGCGGCCACGCGGTTGACCGGTTTGGCTAACTCAACCATTCGCGCCACTGTGGGTGGCGGCGGCATTTACATCAACCTGGTCGGCGCGTCGGAGACTGTCGTGTATGACGGGCAATTGGAGTATGGCGCGTTGATTTTCAACGGCGCTGGCAATTTCAAGCTCTCCGCCGCGCAGACCAGCGCCAGTCAAGCCAGCGTGCTGGCGTGGGGCAGCACCGTTGTCGAATTACCCGGCCTGACCGCGTCCCAGGGATTTCAAAACGCTAATACTGGCATCTTATTAGGCACGGTGCATACGGAGGGACAGGCGACCATCAAACTCACCGGCACCAACGGCGTAATTGCCGGCACTGGGCTATACGGACCTAACGGCATCTACATGGCGGGCGGCACGATTTGGATCGCGCCCGCCGGCAGCGGCGCTGACGTTGAGGTCAGCGGCATGACGGACAACAGCAACACGGCGCTGGTGTATGGGCGCGCTTCGACGCACAGCGCCTTGGGCGGCAACAGCACGCTGCTGCTGGATCGCGGCGCGAACACCTCGCTGAATTTTTCCATCGGCAACTCCGCCAACGCCAGCGCGAAATTGGTGCGTTCCGCTGACGCCAACAAATATGCGACATTGGTCATCGCCGCTGGTCAGGACGGACTGGCTGGCCTCGGTGTGACGGAAAAACTCACCATCCTCGGCAACGGTGCGGCGCTGCCGGTGCTGACCAAAGGTATCGTGAACACCAGCATCATCGGCGCGAACAGCCAAACCGGCGAGGGCGGCTTCCTCACCACCGGGGACGTCAGCGGTGGCGTGGTGTTGAAACACGCGACGTACACCGGCAGTAATTTCGCGTCAGTGTCAGCGGACTCAGTTGAGCATGTCACCGAGGCCGTCACCCTCAACACTGACCAAGCGGTCTATGCGTTGCGCAACGACAGCGCACTCACCAATGACTACACGCTGACGGTGGGTACCGGCGTCGCCAACACCCAAGCCGGCGTGATTATGAACAGCGCGGTCATCGACGGCACGGGCACCCTGTCAGCGGGCGCGGCGGAAATGACGCTCTATGTCAGCGGCAGCAGCCGGATTGAAAATACCATTGACGGCGCTGGCCGGCTGACGGTGTTCGGCGACGGCTTGTTAAAGCTGACCGGCGCGGCGCTCACCGAGCTGACCGCCGACAAGGTTTTCCTCAACAGCGGCGTGCTGGAGGTGGACAACGCCAGTTGGTATAACAACAATGACGGCGTTTCGATGCAAATTCAGGGCGGCGTGTTGCAAACCACCGGCACCATCAACAAAAAGCTGAACGTGCTGCCGTACTGGGAAAACGGCGGTTTCGCCGCCAGCAGTACGAGCGGGTTGGTCATTAATTTCACCGCAAACGCAGCGGAGCCAAAACTCTATTTGTATTGGACGATGCTTGAAACCTATAAGAATAACCAAGATTACATCCTGAGCGACGCCAGCGTGATGGTGTTAGGCTCGCGCTTCGCCAAGGGGATGGTGGAATTGCGCAACAACATCTACCTCGGCCAAACACAAACGTACAGTAACATTGGCGACCTATACATGGAAAACCTGACGGCCAACGGCGCGGTGTTGTGGCGTAACATTCAGGTGGTGGACAATCCCGACACGGATGCGGATTACGCCTGGATCAGCGGCGATATTGATTCCCCCGCCAGCGATTACAAAGGCATTCTCAAGACCGGCGACGGCATGTTGCTGCTGACCGGCAACAACACCTACGCCGGCCCGACCTCCATCGCGGAAGGCACGCTGGCCATCATGGTTGACTACAATCTCGGCGCCGCGCCGGACGCGGCCGCGCCGCACACCGGTTACGTGAACCGCGGCACCGTGCTCATCAACGGCGGCGCGACGCTGCTGGCTGCCGTTGAAACGGACGGCATAGTCATCGACGCCAACCGGCAAATCCTGCTGGCCTCCGGCAGCGACGGCGCGCGCGGGGCGAACATCGCCGTGCAAGCCGGTTTTGCCGTGGAGTTCGCCGGTCGGCTGGGTGATTCGGTTGATGAACAAGGCTCGCTGCTGGTGAACGGCGCGGCGGGCGGCGTGGCGGACGCCAAGGTCGGCGGCACGCTGCGGTTGACCGGCAGCTCCACCATCAGCGGCTTCACCGAAGTGGTGAAGGGGACGCTGTTGGTGGACGGCGCGCTGAGCACCGCGAATGTCGTCGTTGACGCCGGCGCGACCCTGGGCGGCGCGGGCGAACTGGCGACGAGCGTTGGCGGCATCAGCGTCAGCGGCACCTTCGACGCCACCGCCGCGCTGACGCTGGACTTGGCGGACGGGCAAAAGCTAAACTTCGCCGCTGGTTCGGTATTGTTGGTGGACGCTGACAGTGCCTTGACCTTCGCTAGCGAAGGCGACTGGCTCACTGGCAGCGGCAACGCGACGCTGACCGTCAGCGGCATCAGCGACTACACCGCGCAGTACACCGTTTTGGCAAACGTCATCACCGAGGATTTCAGCTTCGCCACCATCAGTGGCTACGATACCGTGAACTACGAGGCGCAATGGGAATGGACGAACAACAACTACATCCTGACCTTCGATGTCATCCCTGAACCGTCCACCTGGGCGCTGATCGTGACCGGCGTTGCGTTACTGGCCAGACTGCGCCGCCGCCGCTGAGCCACTGGGAGCGCCGGCTTCCAGCCGGCTGGTTCACCTGGCAGGGTTAGTCAGCCGGCAAGGATGCCGGCGCTCCCAGTGGGGCGCTCCCCGCAGGGCTTGTACTGGGAGCGCCGGCTTCCAGCCGGCTGGTTCACCTGCCAGGGTTAGTCAGCCGGCAAGGATGCCGGCGCTCCCAGTGAGGAGCTCCCAGTACTGGCATGGATTTTTTACCGGGAGAACATGGAGATTATCCGTTTAAAACCTTCATGAACTCCATGATCTCCCGGTAAAAAAATTGCACGGTCAGCGCTTGATGGCCAGGATTTCCATGCCGCCGCCGCGAAAGTGGAAGGGGGTTGTGGCCCAGGGCAGTTTGCCAACGGTGTGTTGCGCGATGGCGGCGACGGCGGGCGAATATTTTTTCAGCACCCCGATGATGTAATTGAAATTGGTCACTTTGCCGCAGGAACGCGCGTAAACCACTTCGAAGCCGCAATGACGGAGCAGTCGGCTGATGGTGGCGGGGGCGAAGTAATACAGGTGTTCCTCGGGTTTGAGATGCACCCACTGGGCGCGCATGAGGATGCGCCACCAACTGGCGAAATTCGGCGTGTGCAGCAGATACGCCCCGCCCGGCGCCAGAATGCGGTAAACCTCGCGGACTTCTTGCGCGGGATGGCCGTAATGTTCGATGACATCGTTCATGATGACCGCCTTGAAGGTTGCCGCCGGGAACTGGTTTTCCCGCAGCGGCGCGCTGTGGATTTTGAGCTTTAATTCATCGCGGGCATAGGCGACCGCCCGGCCCGATAGCTCGATGCCTTCCGGTTCCCAGCCCCGTTGCCGGGCCTCGTGCAGCAAGTAGCCAAAAGCGCAGCCGATGTCCAGAATCCGCCCCTTGTGCACACGCTGTTCCAATTTGGCGAGCTGCTCGCGGAAAAACAACTCGTGCAGCTCACGGTCAGCCGTGTAATCGCTATAGCCCGTGAACTGGTCGCTCCTGCGCTGGAAATAAGAGGGGTCGCGGTACGTGCCGAGAATGGTTTCCTGGCTCAGGCGCGGATTGACGTAAACCAGCCCGCAATGACGGCACTGGACGACGGTGTAATCCGCGCCGGAAGCCGCCCGCTTGCGAAAGACCACCCGCGTGTCGTCGGCGTCGCAAATGGCACAATGAATCGTTTCTGTGGTTTGCATTGCGGGACGTCAGGGATTAGGTTGCGGCAACGGGCCTGGAGCGCCGCGCCGCTGACGCTGGCCGACGGTTTCTACCAAATGGGGAATGAGACGGGTAAAATCCCGCGGGGAAATCAGGAAGTCGAGGTGAGCGCGTGAGCGCGTGAGCGCGTGAGCGCGTGAGCGCGTGAGCGCGTGAGCGCGTGAGCGCGTGAGCGCGTGAGCGCG
>JAISDC010000170.1 GCA_031265105.1 Verrucomicrobiales bacterium | reverse complement strand
CTGAAGTTCTCCGACGCGCAGCGGGCGGCGCTGCTGGACTTCATCAACAGCGGCAAGGGTTTGTTCGGCGTGCACGCGGCCACGGACGGCTGGAAGGACTGGCCGGACATGGCGGGGTGCATCGGCGGCAGTTTCGCCGGCCATCCGTGGGGCGCGGGCGACACGGTGGCGGTGAAGAATGACGCGCCGGACCATGTGTGCAACGAGTCGTTCGGCGGGCACGGCTTTTGGATTAAGGACGAAATCTATCAGTTCGACGAGAGCTACACGCGCGATAACCGCCGCGTGCTGCTGAGTCTCGACATGAGCCAGCCGCGGAACGAGCGCAACGGCATCCGCCGCGCTGACCGTGACGTGGGCATTTCGTGGGCGAAGCGGGTGGGGCAGGGGCGCGTGTTCTATTGCTCGCTCGGTCACAATGACGAGGTGTTTTGGACGCCGCAGGTGGTGGCGCATTATTTCGCGGGCTTGCGTTACGCGCTCGGCGACCTCGCGGCCGATGACACGCCGGCGGAGTCTTACCACGCCGTGCCCGCGTCGGCGGTGCCGCTGACGTTGTTGCAGGCGGCGGAACTGCGCTGGCTGGTGACGCCGGCGGCGGTGGCGTTTTTGACGACGTACCAACTCGGCACGGATGACGCGCTGGCAGTGCGCTGGCGCGACGGGGTGCGGACGCTGGCGGCCGCTGACCGTGAGTCGGTGGCGCGGGCGCTGGCCGACGCGGGCGAGATTGGGAAGTTTTCGCCCGCTGGGTTAACAGTCGCGCTGGCGGCGCTGGACAAGCTCGGCGGCACGACGGCGGTGCCGTGGTTGCGGACGCTGGTCGCTGACGATGACGCGACGGTCAGCGGCGCGGCGGCGCCGGTGTTGGCGAAGTTGTCACCGTCAGCGGCGGCGGAGGTTTTGCCGACGGTCAGTGACGGCGCGAAAATCGGCATTCTCGATTCGCTCGCGGAGCAGGGGAACAACGCGGCGGCAGCGGCGGCGGTGAAGCTCGTCAACAACAATGCCAACGCTGACGTTGCGTGGGCGGCGGCGTATTATATAGGCGCTGTTGGTGACGACGCGGCGGTGGGCAAATTGCCCGCCGACGTGGTATGGGTGCGGGCCGCTGCCGGTGAACGCGCGGTGCGTGAGGGGCGGACGGAGACGGCGCGGAAAATCTTCACGTTACTGTCAGAGAAGAAAAATCCCGCGCCGGTGCGCCGCGCGGCGTTGCGCGGACTGGCGCTCGCGGGGGACATCGCGCCCTTCTTCTTCGCCCTCGTTGACGCTGACGAGACGTTCCGCAAAGAACTGGCGCGCGTCGCGGTGACGCTGCCGGTCGCCAGCAATATGCCGGCGCTGTTGGCAAAGAGCTTCGCCCTGTTCCCCGCTGACGTTCAGTTGTTATTAATCGACAACATTGCCAACCTGCGCGTCGCCGATAAATTTTACGACGTGGTTCGCGCCGGTGTGCAAGCGCAGGACGTCGCCGTGCAAAACCTCGCGCTGGCGACGCTGGGCTACGGCGGCCACGCGCAAGACTTCGACACCCTCGCCGCCGCGCTCGCTGACGGTGACGCGGCCAAGGTCGGCGCCGTGTTGCAGGTGTTGCGCCACCCGCCCGTCCCGCTCACTGGCGACGCGGCCAAGTCCGCCGCCGGCGTGCTCGGCCTCTCGCGCCTGACCGCTGACGGTGTCGGCGCGGCGGTGCTGAAAGCCGCCTCCGCTGCCAGTGACGATTTACAACCGCTCTGGCTGGAAGTCGTCGCCGCGCGCGGCGACCACGCGACGCTGCCGTTCGTCATCGACGCCGTGAAGTCCGCCCAGCCCGGCATTCGCAATGCCGCTTTCATCGCGTTGAAAAACCTGGCCGACGCGGGCGACTTGCCGGCGGTGCTGGCGTTGCGACCGCTGGCGGTGGAGGGGCGGGACCTTGGCCCGTGGCGGGAGACGGTGTTGAAAATCGCCCGCTTTTACTCACGTTCCGGCGACTTGTTAGGGACGCTAACGCCCGCCGCGAAACAGGCCGCTGCCGCTGACCAGCCGTTGTTCGCCGAGGCGCTGGCGATTCAGGATGTGCCGGAGGTCGAGGCGCCGCTGAAGGAATTGCTCAGCGTCAGCGACCTCGCGCAGCGCAAGGAAATCATCCGCGCGGTGAGCCGGGTGCGTTGCGCGACGACGGTGCGGGTGCTGATGGCGCACGCTGCCGCCGCGCCGGACGACGCGGAGAAAATCCTCGCCTTGCGCGGCGCGCTGGATTCGCTGCCGGCGGCGGCGTTGAAGGAGCCGGAGAAGCTGGCGTTTTACGAACAAGCCTGGCCGCTGGCCGCGCGCGACGAGGAGAAGAGCACCATCGTCAGCGAGTTGAAAAAAATGAAGCAGCGGTTCAAGGAAGCCGGCGAGTTGATGAAAAAACTCGGCATCGCGGAGGAATAAACCAGTGGCCGGTCACAGAGAACCACGGAGAAGACACGGAGAGCCACAGAATTTGATTTAATAAAAAACTCAGTGGTTCTCTGTGTCTGCTCTGTGATACTCTGTGACCAATAGCGATAAAAAATTTATGGACAAAACGAATACAAGTAAATGGTCACTATCAGCGGAAACCATCGGCTTCCTGAGCCTGCGCGCCTGGCTGGGCGTGCGCGCGTTGCTCACCGGCGTGGAAAAATACACCGGCACCCGCACCGTCACCGAGCCGTTGCTGGGCGCTGACGGCTTGCCCGACCCCAGCGGCGCGCTGGTCGAGTTCGACCAAAAAATCTACGGCTTCGCCCATTACCACGCGATTCCCGAAACCTTCCAAACCAGCTTCGACGGCCAGCCGCTGATGCCGGAGTGGTTGTTCAAACCCTTCAGCGCCGCCCTCGGCCCCGCGCTGATATTGCTCGGCCTGACGCTGTTGCTGGGCATTTGCACGCGCATCACGCTGGGCTTGCAAGCGCTGCTGTACGTGGCGTTGACGGCGGGCTTCATCCTCATCAACCAGGACGCCGGCATCGCCTGGCTGGGCACCCACGCCGCCCTCATCGCGCTGGCGCTGATGTTGGAAAAACACAACCGCTTCACCATCACCCGCTCATGAACCGCGACCCTCTCCCCACCGCCGCCGGCGACCCCAGCCGCCGCGACTTTTTGAAACTCGCCCTCGGCACCGGCGCGGCGCTGGCGTGGAGCCGCGTGCCGGCCTTCGGCATCAACCCCGGCGCGGACGCGCTGAACCTCGCCATCGTCGGCTGCGGCGCCCAGGGCCGCGTGTTGCTCGAGGCGTGCGCGAAAATCCCTAACATCCGCTTCGTCGCCGTGTGCGACATCTGGGACTACGCCCGCACCTACGCGCAGCGGTTCTTGAAAAAGAGCGGGCACGAGCCGCGCGCCTACGCGGACTTCGAGGACTTGCTGGCCAAGGAGCGCGACCTCGACGGCGTGCTGGTCGCCACGCCGGATTTCTACCACGCGCCCTACACCAACCTGGCGCTGCGGGCGGGCATCCACGTGTATTGCGAGAAGATGATGTCGCACACCGTCGCGGGCGCGCGCTCGATGGTGGCGGCGATGAAGGAGACCGGCAAGCTGCTGCAAATCGGCCACCAACGGCGCAGCAACCCGCGCTACCGCGTTACCTTGAACCGGCTCATCCGCGGCGAGAACATCACCGGCCGCCTCACCGCCGTCAACGGCCAGTGGAACCGCGCCGCGGCCGACGACCTCGGCTGGCCGAAGAACGCCGCCATCCCGGCCGACACGCTGACGAAGTACGGTTACAAAGACATGCACACCTTCCGCAACTGGCGCTGGTTCCGCGACTACGGCGGCGGGCCGTTGTCCGACCTCGGCGCGCACCAAATCGACATCTACAACTGGTTCCTCGGCGTCGCCCCCGTCAGCGTCATCGCCGCCGGCGGCATCGACTACTACCGGACGCACGAATGGTTCGACCAGGCGATGGTGATTTACGACTACCGCACCGAGCAAGCCGGCGTCGCGCAAACCGTGCGCGCGTTCTACCAAGTGCTGACCACCACCAGCGCCGGCGGCGGCTACTACGAGGAATTCATGGGTCTCAACGGCACCGCGAAAATCTCCGAAAACCCGGCCATCACCGCCTTCTACAAAGAAGCCGCCGCGCCGTCATGGGAACCCTACGTGCGGCAGAAACTGTTGGCCGCCTCCGCCGCCAGCGAGTTGCCGAAGACCGTGAAAGTCGATGCCCGCGAGACGGCGGCCCTGGCCGCCTACCGCCTGCCCGTGGTGTTGAACAAAGCCATCCACCAACCGCACCTGGAAAACTTCTTCGCCGCCGTGCGCGGCGAAGCGGAACTAAACTGCCCGGCGGACGAGGCGTTCGCCAGCGAACTAACCGTCTTCAAAGCCATCGAAGCCGTGGACCGTCAGCAGTTGGTGACTATTCAGCCGGAGGAGTTGGTGGTTTGAATTAACCGCGGAGACGCGGAGGCGCGGAGTTTTTTTTACCGCGGTTTTAAGCAAACACCCGCGCCACTTCCGCCAGCAACTTTTTATCCACCTCCGGCCCCACCACGCTCAGCGCCATGCGGCCGGGCCGGAACAATTCTTGCGCCACCGCCCGCACTTCCGCCGCCGTGACTTTTTCCAAATCCCGCAACATGGCCTGCGGTTGCAGCAGGTAATCCAGCCCGACCAGCGACTCGCCCATCCACATCATGCGGCTGGTGCTGCTTTCCAGGTGCAGTTTGGTCTGCCCGATCAAATAATCCTTGGCCTGCCGCAATTCGTTTCGGCCCACCGGCAGCGCCGCCGTTTTCCGCAACTCGCGCGCCACCAGCGTCAGCGCCCGGCCCAGCTTCGCCGTCTCCACGCCCGCCTGCACATAAAACGCGCCGGTGGAGCGAAATTGCGCGAGGTTGGTGTTAATCGAATAGGCCAGCCCGTGTTGTTCCCGCACGGTTTGGAACAGGCGCGAACTCATGTTCTCGCCCAGGATCACGCTGAGCATCTTCAGCGCGTAACGCCGCGGGTCGGCCTTCGGATAAGTCAGCGCGCCGAGCGCCAAATGGCATTGCTGCACCGGTTTCGGCACCGGCGCCAGCGTGATGGCGCGCCGCGGCCGCGGGCGGCAAG
>JAISDC010000237.1 GCA_031265105.1 Verrucomicrobiales bacterium | reverse complement strand
CGCCAGCTTCTGCCATAACTCATCCGGTAACCGATAGCCTAACTTGCTGCTCATCCTGATGTGCTACCCGCCAACTCGTATTTTGTACAGAAAGAGTTATGCGGATAGGCTCTTAGACACTACCGGCACAGAAACGATGTAACAGCGCGCGACTACGTCACCGCCAGCGGCCCGAACGCGGGCAGCGCGAGGTCGCGGCCGTCGGTGATGCGCGCGTCGGTGTTCAGGTCCTGGCCGTACATCAGGCGGTCGCCGGCGCGGTCAAAATCGCCCGCGAGGTCGAGCACCAAACGATCACCGTCAGCGGCGACTTGTGAAAAAATGTTGCGCTTGATGGCCCCGTCGGCGCTGACGATGAAAAACCCGCCCGCCGCGCGCGGCAACCGCAATCCGCCGACGATGTTTTTCAGCGTGACCTCGATGCGTTCCGGCACGTCACCGCATGCCGGCAGCCGCCGCGCCGACACCACGTCTGGCGGCAACCGGCCGTCGCCGCGCAACGCGCGCAACGCCAGCGCCAGCCGCCGGCCAAGCACCGGCATCCCCTCGCCGCCGATGTGAATCCAGTCGTCCATCGGCAGATCCAGCGCGGCGACGACGGCGAGGTCGCGCACCGTCAACGGCAGCGTCCGCTGTTGCTCGCGGACGGCAAACCAACTCCACTGATCCGCCGGCGACGTGGTGCGCGCCAGTTGCACGATGACCCACGGCAGGCGCGGCTGGCGCAAATCGCGGCGCAACGCGGCAACCAGTTCCCTCATCCGCGGCGTGTACCGCGGCGCGTCCGCCGGGTTCGCGTCGTTCTCACCCTGATACCACAGCACGCCCGCGACCGGCTGGCCGGTGCCGCTGACGGTCCGCAGCAGCGAGCCGTACAGCGAGCCGCCGCCGAGTTTTTTCAGCTTGGGCGACCATTGCGCCATCGAGGTGCCGCCGTGCGCCGCGCAAATCAGGCCCTGCGGCACGCCGTCAGCCCGGAACATGGCGTTGCCAAACCACACGCCCGGCCCGCCGCCGCGCGGCTCGGCGGCCAGCAATTTTTCAATTTGCGCCACCGACAGCGGCGGCCCGGCGTAATGCGCCGCGTCAGGCGATTCTTCCAACAGGTGCAGCGGGTCGGCGGCGCGCGCCCAGCGCCGGTTCAGCCGCAGCGCCCGCACCAGCGGCCCGCCTTCGCCCTGCGGCGGCCGCCGCGCGCGCCCCTGCATGTTGCTTTGGCCCGCCAGAATCCACACGTCGCCGACATAAAACGGCCCCAACGCCGCGCCGGCGTCCGCCAAGGCGAACCACAGCGTGAACGGGCCGCCGACTGGCAAGCCGCTGACCGTCACCGTGAAATCACCGGCGCGGGAAATTTTCCGCAGCACCCGGCGCCGCCACTCGCTGACGGTGACGCTCCCCCGCCGCAAGGCAACCGTCAGCGACCCCGTCGTGGTCGCGCGCCCGCTGACGGTGACCGTCGCGCCGCCGCGCCGCCGCTGCAAGACCTGGCCGGTTTGAATACCTGAAAGCTGTAACATGAAGTCGAAACATATAATGCATATTTCTTTCCGTGTCAAGCAACCGAGCGACGAGGACATCTGCCTCGTGTTTGCGTTTTGTTACGGAGCGTGACGGCTGGCCGCCGCGGGGAAAAGCGGGCGCCGGTTCCCGCGCTCCCCAAGATGACAGCGCCACGCGCGCTGACTGACGGCGCGATTCAAACGCCCTTGTTTTCGGCAAAGGTGTACGGTAGTTTGACCTCGGAAATCTTGTCCCCCCGGAACTGCATCTGCACCATTTCAATCAGCGAGTCCGCCGCCTTTTCCTCGTCCGACAGCGCCCAGGTGATGTGAAACGGGCAGAGAATGTCGAAGTGTTTGTTGCGATGAAACACGCAGTTGATGCCGTCCGGCGGCCGCACGCCAAGCTGCAACATCGCCAGAATCACCCCCGGCACCAGGCCGTCGGGAAACACCACCAGGCCGTCCGGTTTTTCCGGGCGCCGCCACAATTCCATGAACGCCTCGTAGCCCACGCGCGGCACCGCTGCCAGACTGTTGCGCTTCCGGTTCATCAGCAGCCACTCATCCCGTGTCGTCAGGCCCGCCGTCGTCAATTCCTGTTCAAAGTCCTCCCACAACTCGGCCATTTCCCAGCCGCTGTGCGGGTCGGTCTTGCTGCGGATATGGGTAATCATGCCGACCGTCCGGCAGCCATGCGCGCGCAGGCGTGAAAACGCGCCGCGGAACAGCGATTGCGTGTCATACCCCACCCGGCACGGCAACTTGGAGGTGGTCAGCATTGCCAGCGGCACTGGCAGACGATTGAGCGCCGTGACCTGCGGGCCGTGGTTGGCGGGCGAAATCACGGCCTGGATTTCCCGCAAGTCCACGGCGCGCTGGAGCGCCGGCAGCACCTTGCCGTATTCCGACCGGGGCCGCGACTCGACAAAGGTGTGCACCGCAACGTGGTCGCGAGTGAGTTTTTCCTCCAAAAACTCGCACACATGGCGGATGAACGCCGCGTGGTCCTTGACGGCGCCGCCGAGATAAATCCCGGCGCTGGCGAAGGTGGCCCGCTGCTCGCGAACATAGGTGCCCGAGCCGTGCAGCCGCTCCAGCAAGCCCTCTTTCACCAGAGCTTTCAAGGCGGTGTGCACGGTGAAGTAACTGGAATTCCACATTTTCGCCAGTTCTTCCGTAGATGGCAGCCGCACGCCGGGTTTGATTTCGCCGCGCTGGAGACGTTCCCTGATTGCACGCGCAATCTGGCGGTGAGCGGCCTCATGCCGCTTAATCTGGACATTATTAAAGCCTTTGGTCATATGGCCAATATCATTAGCCCAATTAAGTTCAATGGCAATAACTTTTGTAAATCTTTGCAAAAAAAAATTAACTCCGCCTCACTATCAGTGGAATTAAACAGTTATTCCGCCAAGCGCGAAAAATCCATTGCCGCCGCGGAGGTCACGGTCAGCGGGTTCTTTCGGCCAGCGGCGTCCGCCGGCGGGCTTTTCCCGCTTGACTCCCCGGAAACTTGGAATACTGTTTAAGTTTACTCGGTATGAAAACGGACGGGATGGACAGGGTTATCGCGGCGGCGGATGAGTTGTTCCGCGCGCGCGGGTTTTCGGCGGTGCATATGGATGATATTGCGCGTGAGGCCGGGATGTCGAAGAAGACGTTGTACTTGCATGTGCGCTCCAAGGAGGAGTTGTTGCAGGTGTTGTCGGAGCGGATGCACGGGGAGTTTGAACGGCATAAGCAGGAGGTGTTGCATTGCCGGAAGTTGTCGCTGGAGGAGCGGTTGCGGTTGCATACGGAGTTTTGCCGCGCGAAGTTGAACCGGTTGCATCCGGCGTTTTTCCTGGAGGTGAAGCGGCACGCGCCGCGGGTGTATGCGCGGATGATGGAGTTGCGGAATGAGGGGGTGACGCGGATGATTTCGGCGTTGCTGGCGCAGGGGCAGCGGGAGGGGGTGGTGCGGAAGGATTTGTCCATGCGGCTGGCGATTGAGTCGTTCCGCACGCTGGTGTTGAATGTGTTGCAGCCGGAGGTGTTGGCGGCGATGGATTTGACCCCGGCGCAGGCGTCGCGGGAAATCATGGAGTTGTTTTTTAGCGGGATTTTAATTCGTGAGCGGAAGTCGAGAAAGTGAGATTTTTATGATGAATAAGATGTCAGGGATTTGGTCATGGTCGGCGCTGTTGTTGCTGGCGGGGTGCGGGGCGCGGGGGCCGGCAGAGGGTGACCGGCAGCGGGCGCCGGCGCCGGCGGTGGAGGTCGGGGTGATGGTGTTGCAGGCGCGGGCGCTGACGGTGACGTCGGAGTTGCCGGGGCGCACGGAGGCGTTTCGTATCGCGGAGGTGCGGCCGCAGGTGGGCGGGATTGTGACGAAGCGGTTGTTCGCGGAAGGCTCGGAGGTTGCGGCGGGGGCGCAGTTGTATCAGATTGACCCAAAGGTTTACGCGGCGGCGCTGGCGAGCGCGAAGGCGACGCTGGCGCGGGCGGAGGCGTCATTGTCAGCGGCGAAGTTGCTGGCGGAGCGGTATGCGCCGCTGGTGGCGGCGCGCGCGATTAGCAAACAGGATTATGACAACGCGGTGTCGGCGCGGCTGGCCGCTGAGGCTGATGTGGCGGCGGGTCACGCGGCGCTGGAGGCGGCGTTGATTAATCTCGCCTATACGAAGGTGACGGCGCCCATCGGCGGGCGCATCGGGCGCTCGACGATTACGGACGGGGCGCTGGTGACGGCGAATCAGCCGAATTATTTGGCGGTGATTCAGCAGTTGGACCCGATTTATGTGGATGTCACGCAGTCCAGTGTGGAGTTGTTGCGGTTGCGCAAGGACGTTGAGCAGGGGCGGTTCAAGCGGGTCGCTGACAGTCAACTGGAATGCGCGCTGGTGCTGGAGGACGGCTCGGTGTACGCGGCGCCGGGGCGGTTGGAGTTTTCCGAGGTGACGGTGAACCGGCAGACGGGCGCGGTGACGTTGCGGGCGTTGTTCCCGAACGCTGACCGTCAGTTGTTGCCGGGGATGTTCGTGCACGCGCGCATCGCGGAGGGGGTGAACGAGCAGGCGCTGTTGGTGCCGCAGCAGGCGGTGTCGCGCAACAATCGCGGCGAGCCGACGGTGTGGGTGGTCACCGGCGACAAGGCGGAGTCACGCATCGTCAGCGCCGAGCGCGCGCTGGGCGACCAGTGGGTTGTTAGCGCGGGTTTGCGGGCGGGCGACCGGGTGGTGGTCGAGGGCTGGCAGAAGTTGACCCCCGGCAGCACGGTCAGGGCGGTGGAAGTTGCGTTGGAAAATTCCAAATTTCAAACACCAAATTCCAAGAAAATTCCAAACGACGAAAAATCAAACTCCAAATCTTCTGAGTCAACGTCAGCGGCGGAGCCAACGTCAGCGGACGTGAACGCCGGCGCGGGCGCGGGGAAATAATTTGCACGGTATCCTGCCATGAAACTCGCGCGCTTTTTCCTCGACCGTCCGGTGTTCGCCTGGGTCATCGCCATCCTCATCATGCTGGCGGGTCTGCTCGCCATCAAGACGCTGCCGGTGGCGCAATACCCCGCCATCGCGCCGACCGCCATCAACATCGACGTGATGTACCCCGGCGCCAACGCGCAGACGGTGCAGGACACGGTGGTGCAGGTCATCGAGCAAAAGATGAACGGCATCGACAACCTCGAATACCTCTCCTCGGCCAGCCAGGCGGACGGCTCGATGTCCATCTCGCTGACGTTCAAGCAGGGCACCGACCCCGACATCGCGCAGGTGCAGGTGCAGAACAAATTGCAGCTCGCCATCCCGCTGCTGCCGCTGGAGGTGCAGCAACAGGGCATCCGCGTCACCAAGGCGGTGAAAAATTTCCTGCTGGTCGTCGGCCTCATCTCGCCGAACGGGACGTGGAGCCAGTATGACCTGACCGATTATTTGGTGTCCAACGTGCAAGACCCGGTCAGCCGCACCGCCGGCGTCGGCGACTTCACGGTGTTCGGCAGCCAATACTCCATGCGCATCTGGCTCGACCCGGCCAAGCTGCTTAACTACCAACTCACCGTCAGCGACGTGACCGCCGCCGTGCGCGCGCAGAACGTGCAAGTGTCCGCCGGCGAACTCGGCGGCGCGCCCTCGGTGCGCGGGCAGCGCCTCAACGCCACCATCATCGGCCCCACGCGCCTGCAATCGCAGGAAGAGTTCGGCGCGATTTTGCTGCGGGTGAACAGCGACGGCGCGCAGGTGCGGTTGCGCGACGTGGCGACGTTCGAGCTTGGCCCGGAGACCTACGCCATCAACGCCCGCTACAACGGCCAGCCCTCGGCGGGCCTCGGCATCAAGCTCGCCACCGGCGCCAACGCCCTCGCCGCGCGCGACGCGGTGCTCAAGACGATGGAGAGCCTGAAGCCGTATTTCCCGGAGGACATGACCTACATCTTGCCCTACGACACCACGCCGTTCGTGCGCCTGTCCATCGAGGAAGTCATCGAGACGCTGATTGAGGCGGTGGTGCTGGTGTTCCTCGTGATGTATTTGTTTTTGCAAAACATCCGCGCCACGCTCATCCCAACCATCGCGATTCCGGTCGTGCTGCTCGGCACCTTCGCGGTGCTGGCCGCGTGCGGCTTCTCCATCAACACGCTGACCATGTTCGCGATGGTGCTGGCCATCGGACTGCTGGTGGACGACGCCATCGTCGTGGTGGAAAACGTCGAGCGCGTGATGAGCGAGGAGGGCCTCTCGCCGCTGGAGGCCACGCGCAAATCCATGGGCCAAATCACCGGCGCGCTGGTCGCCATCGCGCTGGTGCTCTCGGCGGTGTTCGTGCCGATGGCCTTCTTCGGCGGCTCCACCGGCGTCATCTACCGGCAATTCTCCATCACCATCGTCAGCGCCATGCTGCTCTCCGTCGTCGTCGCCGTCATCCTGACGCCGGTGCTGTGCGCGAAACTGCTGAAGCCGATTCCGAAAGGCGGCCACGTCGGCGCCACCCGCGGCCCTATCAAGTGGTTCAACGTCGGCTTCAACCGGAGCAACGAACTATACCGCAAGGGCGTGACCTGGACCCTGCGCCGCGTCATCCGCTGCGTCGTGATTTATCTCGCCATCGTCGGCGTCACCGGCTGGCTGTTCCTGCGCATCCCCGCCTCGTTCCTGCCGGAAGAAGACCAGGGCTACGTCGTCGCGATGGCGCAATTGCCGCCCGGCTCGACGATGGAGCAAACCATCGCCGTCAGCGACGCGATGCGCGAATACATCCTCAAGGAAGAAGGCGACGCGGTGAAATCCGTGTTCAACATCGTCGGCTTCAGCTTCGCCGGCCGCGGCCAAAACTCCGCGATGGCGTTCATTGACCTGAAAGACTGGCACCTGCGAAACAAGCCCGAACTCAAGGCCCAGGCCGTCGCCGCGCGCGCGATGAAAAACCTGGCCCGCCTCCGCCAAGCGCAAATCTACGTCACCACCCCGCCGGCGGTGATGGAACTGGGCAACGCCACCGGCTTCGACTTCGAGCTGCAAGACCGCGCCGGCCTCGGCCACGCGCGCCTGCTCGCCGCGCGCAACCAGTTGCTCGGCCTCGCCGCCGCCAGCGACCAACTCGTCGCCGTCCGCCCCAACGGCATGGAAGACGCCGCGCAATACCAACTGACCATCGACCGCGAGAAAGCCAGCGTCCTCGGCGTCCCCCTCCCCGCCGCGCACGAGACGCTGAGCGTGGCGTGGGGTTCCGCCTACATCAACGACTTCATCGACCGCGGGCGCGTGAAAAAAGTCTTCATGCAAGGCACCGCCAGCGCCCGCATGATGCCCGACGACCTCGGCAAATGGTACGTCCGCAACACCGTCGGCGACATGGTGCAATTCTCTTCCTTCACCAACGCCGCGTGGGTGCAAGGCCCGCAAAAACTCGAACGCTACAACGGCGTCCCCGCCTTTGAAATCCTCGGCCAAGCCATCCCCGGCCGCAGCAGCGGCGAAGCGATGAAAATCATGGAACAACTCGCCAGCCAACTCCCGCGCGGCGTCGGCTTCGAGTGGACCGGCCTCTCCTTCGAGGAACGCCTCGCCGGCGCCCAAGCCCCCGCGCTCTACGCCATCTCCGTGCTCATCGTCTTCCTGTGCCTCGCCGCGCTGTACGAAAGCTGGTCCGTGCCGCTGTCCGTGATGCTCGTCGTGCCCCTGGGCATCCTCGGCACCGTCAGCGCCACCTACTTCCGCGGCCTGAACAACGACGTTTACTTCCAAGTCGGCCTCCTCACCACCGTCGGCCTCGCCGCGAAGAACGCGATATTAATCGTCGAATTTGCCAAAGACTTCTTCGACCACGGCATGACCCTGACCGAAGCCGCCGCCAGCGCCGCCTTCCAGCGCCTGCGCCCGATACTCATGACCTCACTGGCCTTCATCCTCGGCGTCCTCCCGCTAGCCGTCACCCAAGACGCCGGCAGCGGCGCGCAAAACGCCATCGGCACCGGCGTCATCGGCGGCATGTTAACCGCGACCTTCCTAGCGATATTCTTCGTCCCGCTATTCTTCGTGCTAATGCTAAAACTATTCCGCGTAAAACCGCGCCACGCGGCGGAGACGACACCGTCAGCGGAGGTAAAATCATGAATGCGAACAGAAACGCTGAACTACCCCGTCCGCTACGCGGCCACCCCTTCACGGAAGGGGAATTAGCTCGCGCAAGAAAATTAGCTGTGCGTGAGGAATCAACTCGCGCCCACACCAAACCCTTCCCGCATTTCTCCCGCGCCAGCGATTCCCCTTCCGTGAAGGGGTGGCGGCGCAGCCGACGGGGTAGTTCAGCGTTGGTTTGGAATTTCGTTTTTGCGATTTGGAATTTACTTGAAGTTTGGAGTTTGAAGTTTGGAATTTTCCCCTTGGGATGGCCGCGGAGCCGACAAGCTGTTTCAACGTTCGGCATTTTAGCACTGATGTTATTCACCCTAACCAGTTGCACCATGATACCCGACTACCAGCGCCCCCCGCTCCCCGTGAACGACAACTGGCCCACCGCCGCCGACACCACCGCCACCACCAGCCCCGCCGACCTCGGCTGGCGCGACTACTTCACCGACCCCCAACTCCAACACCTCATCACCCTCGCCCTCGCCAACAACCGCGACCTCCGCGTCGCCGCCCTCAACGTCGAAAAAATCCAAGCCCAATACCGCATCGTCCGCAGCGCCCTCTTCCCCGAACTCGACGCCACCGCCGGCTTCCACCGCCAGCGCATCCCCAGCGCCCTCACCAACACCCCCAACGCCACCCACCAAACCCAATACACCATCAGCGGCGCCGTCGCCGCCTACGAACTCGACCTCTTCGGTCGCGTCCGCAGCCTCAAAGCCGCCGCCCTCGAACAATACCTCGCCACCGCCGAAACCCGCCGCGCCGCCCAACTCTCCCTCATCGCCGAAACCGCCACCCAATACCTCGCCGCCCGCCAACTCGCCGGCCAACTCCAACTCGCCCGCCACACCCTCCAAGCCGCCCAAGCCATCGCCGAAGTCGTCAACCTCAGCGTCCAACACCACATCATGACCGACCTCGACCTGCACGCCGCCGCCATCCAAGTCCACGCCGCCCAAGCCAGCCTCGCCCGCTACGAACGCCTCCTCGCCCAAACCCGCAACACCCTCACCCTGCTCATCGGCGCCCTCCTGCCCGCCGACTGGTCCCCCGCCGCCACCACCGACGAAACCCCGCCCCTCGCCGACCTCACCCCCGGCCTCCCCTCCGACCTCCTCCTGCGCCGCCCCGACCTCCGCGCCGCCGAACACCAACTCAAAGCCGCCAACGCCGACATCGGCGCCGCCCGCGCCGCCTTCTTCCCGAAAATATTACTCACCGGCAGCGCCGGCACCATCAGCGCCCAACTCAGCGACCTCTTCACCGGCCCCTCGTACATGTGGAGCTTCATGCCCCAAATCACCATCCCCATCTTCGACGGCGGCCGCAACGCCGCCGAACTCGACGTCGCCAAAATCACCACCCGCATCGAAATCGCCAACTACGAACACCGCATCCAACAAGCCTTCCGCGAAGTCGCCGACGCCCTCGCCACCCGCGCCACCATCAACGAAGAAATCCGCGCCCGCGAACAACTAGTCACCGCCCAACAACAGCGATATAATCTTTCCCTAATCCGCTACGAAAACGGCATCGACAACTACCTAGGAGTCCTCACCGCGCAACAAGACCTCTACCAAGCGCAACAAGACCTAATCATCGCCCGCTACTACCGCCTCACCAACCAAACCGCCCTCTACAAAGCACTCGGCGGCGGCGCGCGGGAATAGAGCTTCATTAACGCAAAGACGCCAAGGATTTTTTACCAAGAGAACATGGAGAAAATGGCGGGGGAAAAGTTATTTTAGTTTTTTAACTTTGCTGAGTTACGTGGCACCGCCAACTTATAGTATTTAACAACAACATAGGCACATATTGGCGATGAGAGTGAAAGGGTTGTCGGAGGTGGGTAGTAAGGGGCGCAATTTGGCTTTGAGTTTGGCCCAGAGGTGTTCGATGGGGT
>JAISDC010000155.1 GCA_031265105.1 Verrucomicrobiales bacterium | reverse complement strand
CGGGCGTCTCGCCCGCTTCGTTGCCGGCGGGACGCCGGCGCTCCCAGCGGGTCAGCGGCGACGGCGCAGCACGGCCAGCAACGCGACGCCAGTCACCATCAGCGCCCAGGTGGATGGTTCGGGGATGGCGCTGTAGTTCAGTAGCAGCTCGGTGCCCAGGTTGTTCAAACCCAAGGTGAAACCCGCGTCTTCCGCCGCTTGATTCAGGCTCCACAGGGCGAGGTCGCCGGCTTGCAGGCCGCTGAGGATGGTCAATTCCTCAAAATCACTCAACCCGCCGAGGCCGTTGAGGGCGTTGACGTGCACGGTGTAATTGTCGCCGCTGAGTGTCAGGTTGGTGAAGTTCAATAAATCATAGTCATCGTCAGCGGCGATGTCCCATTGGTAGGTGAAGTCATCCAGGGTTAGCGCCTGAGTGAGTGTCAGCGTGCCGGTGGACTGTACGCCGCCGCCGGTGAGTTCCGCGTTTTTCGCGAGGGCGAGGTTGACACCGCTGACATCGCCGCTGCCGCCGAAGAGTCCACCGTCGCTGACGTTGACCGCGCGGTCGAGCGCCACGGCGCTGTCGTAGATGAACGCGCCGCCGGCGTTGACGTTGACCGCCGCCGTGCGGCTCAGGCTGCCGCTGCCGCTGACCAGCAAGACGCCGCCGCTGACGGTGGTGGTGCCGCTGTAAGTGTTCTCGTTGGTCAGCGTCAGCGTGCCGGTGCCGACCTTGTTCAGCGCGCTAAAACGACCGCTAGGATACTGCTCGTAAAAGCCGAAACCGGCGTTTTGATCACCGGTGGTCACGCCCATGTTGCTGATGTGACCGTCAAAAGTACCGCTTTGGTTGAGCGCGCCGACTTCAAAGGTGAGCGTGCCGTTACCGTTCATATTGCGGAGTATCGTCTGGTTGCCGACGCCGCCGACTACGGCGTTGCCGGTGGAGGACAGGTTGCCGATTTTGTAGGTCTGGCTCGCCAGCCGGCTTTCCAGAATGGCCTGGCCGAAGGTCGCCGTCGTGCCGCCGGGTTCAAACACCACGCTGGCGGTGGACCAGTCGGCCACGGCATCATCCGAGGAGAAGGTAACCCCGCGCGCCACGCCGAGGATGCTGGAGCGCAGGCGCAGCGTGCCGGAGAAGGCGGACATATCGGCGTTGATGCGCATATTGCGGTCGGTGTATTGCTGGCCGAAGTTGTCCGAGTTGGCCTCGATAATCAACTCGCCGTCGCCGCTCCAGACGTTGTTGAAAGTGATGCCCGTGTATTGGCCGATAAAATGGTTGTTGGTGCCGGTGACGTGCAGCGGCGTGGTGAAATTATCCCAGCCATACCGGGTGGTGTTGGCGAGGTTAATGCCGGCGTTGCCCGCCAGCGTCAGCGTGCCGGTGCCGAACCAGCCGGGGTTTTGGATGTTAAAGGTGGTGACGAAGTCCATGTTGTCGCTGATGGTGACGCCGCCGGTGTGGGTATTGGCGGTGTAGGTGGAAAGCCAGTAGTTACTCGCGTAGGCGCTGCCGGTAATGACCAGTTTCAGGTTGCCGTCGAGAATGGTGCCGACCAGGCCGCTCAACCGGATGCCGAGGGAACCGGACGGAGCCACCGTCAGCGTGGACAACTCGGCGGCGTCGTTGGTGATGCGCGCCGGCACGGGCGACTGGCCGTCGGCGCCGATGGCGTTGACCTGCAAATCGTTGCCGTTCAGGTTCAGCGTGCCGCTGGTGGGCATCAGGACCATGTGCGCGGTGTTGCCGCTCCAGTTCTCGCCGAGCTTGAGCACGCCGTTGTTCAGATAGATGCCGCCGGTGGTGGCGGTGGCGATGGCCTGCGGGTTGAAAGTGCCGTTCAGCGTCAGCGTGCCGGTGCCGTCCTTGGTGATGGAACGGGCCACTAGTTCCGAGTTAACGGTCAGTTCGCCGAGGCCGCTCTGCCAGACCATGAACTCGTCGAGGCTGTCCTCTCCCATCCGCAACGTGCCGCTGTTGATGGCATAATCTTTCGCGCCGACAAACATCAGCCCGCCGCTTTTCACCGTCAGCGTGAGCTGGTTCAAGTCAAGTATGTCCTGTGACGCGTCGCCGCTGTTGCTGTTCAGTTTCAGCGAATTGATGGTGGTGTTCTCTACCATGGCGGCTGGGCTGCCCTCGATCAATGCATTGGTGCCGCTCTCGTAAGCTTTGAACGCCTTGATGTAACCGTCGGCGTCGCGGAACGCCCAGTCGCGCCCGGCGCTCCCCTCGCCGCCGACCGTCACCCACGGGCGGATAATGCCGTTGACGTTGCCACTGCCTTCGTTGACGCTGCTGTTGCTACCCGCCGAGTAAATGAGGCCGCTCTCGCCCAAGGACAGCGTGTTGGCAATCCAAGTGTCGGCCAGCGCGCCGGTGCCGGCGGCGTTGCGCTTGATGTTGCCGGTGAGATTGATGGTGGCCGAGCCGGACACGCGCTCAATCGTCGTTTGGCCGCCGCCGTCTATCCAATACTCCCGATTATAGCCCAGCAACAGCCAACTGACACTTTCCTGCGTCGTGCCGCCGACCAGCCGCACGCGGCTGCCGTTGAAAACCAGATTGCCGGCGCCGAGTTTGCCATAGTCGTTGGTGTAATCCAGCACCAGATTGGCGTCAATGAACTGGGTGTCACCGGTGATGGCATTGGAGCCGGTGAGCCGCAACTCGCCGTAAGTGACCAGCCCGAAGTTGGAAAAATTGAACAGCCGACCGGCGGTGATATTGCCAACCACCGTCACCGGCAACGGCTGGCCGGCGACGACGGGATTGGTGGGAATGTAATCCATGCCGCTAATGTTTAAGTCGCCGCCAACCCGGCTGAGACCGCCCAACGTCAGCGTGCCGCCGACCATGGCGTTCCTCATGTCCCGCCCAGTGATGAAGGTCGTGCCGCTGATGGTGATGCTGCCCTGTTTGACCGGGTCGTTGTAGAAAAACAACGTGCTTTCGTGATTGTTCACGTCCGTCTGGAACGTCTGCGTCGCCTCGCTGTAGTTGTAAAAGCCCGTGTTATTGTTCAACTGAATGTCAGTCGTGCCGCTGCTGCTAGTGAATGTGTAGGCGGTGGTGCCGTAAAAGTAGAATTGCGGGGGCTGGATGGCCAAGTCATTCTGCAACGTCAGCGCCTCGCCGTCGGTGCCATTGAACACCAGCGCGTCGCCGGTAGCCGGCGCCGTGCCGCTGGCCCAGTTCGCGGCGTCGGAAAACTTTTCGTTATCACCGGCGCCCGTCCATGTCTGCGTGATCGCTGACGCTGACGAGAGCAGCGCGCCGCCCGCGATGACCAATACACTACCTATCAGTTTGATTGTTGCTATGTTCATAGTAGTTCCTTCATTGGGGTTAAAACGGACAGACCGCCGCTGACAGACACGACGGCAGTATCAGACGCAGCCGGGCGGCAACCGCCGGCAACACCTGCTAGAAAAAAGGGAGAAAAACTACTTGCGGTTCCGCTTACGCTGAAATTGGCAAGTTTATAGAACGCTGAACGCTGAACGC
>JAISDC010000151.1 GCA_031265105.1 Verrucomicrobiales bacterium | reverse complement strand
TAGTCCAACCTAGTACTTTTCTTCCAATCTACCAAGTAAATCTCTAATTTCTTCCTTATGCTTTGCTGCAACTAAATTTAAGCGACGAAATAAAGCGTTTTTACATTCTTTGATCTTTTCCTTATCTTCAGGACTAATGGAACCAAAAAATGACAATGAGCTACCTCGAGTAAGTGAGTTTTTTGATGTGATTGAATTATGAAAAATAAGCGAGTTAGTGTTTTTTATTTTTTTATGAATTTCTTCAACTTTAAACCGATCATCTATCTTTTTGCTATTAAATGATAAAGAATATATTACATGGTTACTATTATGTAGATGTTCCTGTCCTAAGACCAATGTGAATTCTTCTTCTTTACATTCTTCTTGGAGAAATGTGGTAACAAATTTAAAAAGTCCTTCATCTCGATTTTTGTGAATGCGTAGGGTAATGGAAAATTTGATTGGATTTTTAATTCCTGATGCACCTTTCCATATTGGATAATCTGATTTAAAATCAATAAAATTGGATTGTTCGGAAAAAGGATCAAATTCATCATCAATATCATTAACAAAAAAGGATTGAATTACTCGTAATAGATTAGATTTTCCGGCATTATTTTTCCCTGAAATGGCGGTATAAGTATCTAAAAAACTAATGACACAATTATCAAACGTTCGATAATTGTCAATTGTGACTGAATCTATGTGCATATTTGTATCTCTAATTTTATTGCCTGTAATTTTACTTCCCCCTCACCGCCAGCAAATCCAAAATCTTCTCCGCCGACAATGGTATCACCGTGCCGGGGCCGAAGATGGCGCTGGCGCCGTTGCTCAGGAGGAAATCGTAGTCTTGCGCGGGGATTACGCCGCCGCAGACTACCATGATGTCCTCGCGGCCCAGTTTTTTCAATTCGCTGACCAAGGCGGGTAGCAACGTCTTGTGGCCCGCTGCCAGTGAGGACATGGAGACGACGTGCACGTCGTTTTCCACGGCTTGACGGGCGGTTTCCTCCGGCGTCTGGAACAGGGGGCCGATGTCCACGTCGAAGCCGAGGTCGGCGAAGGCGGTGGCGACTACTTTCGCGCCGCGGTCGTGGCCGTCTTGGCCCATCTTCGCTATCATGATGCGCGGGCGACGGCCTTCGCGTTTCTCAAAGTCAGCGGTTTTCGCGCGCACTTTTTCAAACTCGCCGCTGTCGGTGAACTCTTTTTGGTACACGCCCGATATTGAACGAATCGTCGCGCGGTGACGACCAAATACTTTTTCGCACGCGTCGGAAATCTCGCCCAATGACGCGCGCGCCTTCGCCGCCTCCACCGCCAGCGCCAGCAAGTTGCCCTCACCGGCAGCGGCCTTGGTAATCGCCGCCAGCGCCGCCTGCGCCTTCGCCTCGTCGCGGTTCGCGCGGAGTTTTTGCAAACGCTTGAGCTGCGCCTCACGGACCGCGGTGTTGTCGATGTCGAGAATCTCCAGCGGGTCCTCGTGCTCGAGGCGGTATTTGTTGACGCCAACAATCGTCTCCGCGCCGCTGTCGATGCGCGCTTGCCGCCGCGCCGACACTTCCTCAATCTTCATCTTCGGCAAACCGGTCTCAATCGCCTTCGCCATGCCGCCGAGTTTCTCGACCTCCTGGATGTGCGCCCAGCCGCGCCGCATCAGCAAGTCCGTCAGCGCCTCGACGTAATACGAGCCGCCCCACGGGTCCACGACGTTGCAAATGCCCGTCTCGCTTTGCAAATACAACTGCGTGTTGCGCGCGATGCGGGCGGAAAAATCCGTCGGCAACGCGATGGCCTCGTCGAGCGCGTTAGTGTGCAGCGACTGGGTATGCCCCAGCGCCGCCGCCAGCGCCTCGATGCAGGTGCGCGTGACGTTGTTGAACGGGTCCTGCTCGGTCAGGCTCCAGCCGGACGTTTGCGAGTGGGTGCGCAGCGCCAGCGACTTCGGATTTTTGGGGTTGAATTGCTTGACAATCTTCGCCCACAACACGCGGGCCGCGCGCATCTTCGCCACTTCCATGAAATAATTTTTCCCTTGCGCCCAAAAGAAACTCAGGCGCGGCGCGAAGGCGTCAATGTCAATGCCCGCCTTGACCCCGGCGCGGATGTATTCCAGACCGTCAGCGAGCGTGTAGGCCATCTCAAGGTCAGCGGACGCGCCGGCTTCCTGCATGTGATAGCCCGAAATCGAAATCGAGTTGAACTTCGGCATGTTCTTGGAAGTAAATTCAAAAATATCAGCAATAATTCGCATCGACGGCTCCGGCGGATAAATGTAAGTGTTCCGCACCATGTATTCCTTCAAAATGTCGTTCTGAATCGTGCCGGACAACTCCTCCAACTTCGCCCCCTGCTCCAGCGCGGCGACAATATAGAACGCCAGCACCGGCAACACCGCGCCGTTCATGGTCATCGAGACCGAGATTTTGTTCAACGGAATGCCGCCGAACAAAATTTCCATGTCGAGGATGGAATCCACCGCCACGCCCGCCTTGCCCACATCGCCGATGACGCGCGGGTGGTCGGAGTCGTACCCGCGATGCGTCGCCAAATCGAACGCCACGGACAAGCCCTTCTGACCGGCAGCGAGATTGCGGCGGTAGAAAGCGTTGGACTCCTCGGCGGTCGAAAAGCCCGCGTACTGCCGCACCGTCCACGGCTGCGCGGCATACATAGTCGCGTAAGGCCCGCGCAAGAACGGCGCGATGCCGGCGGTGTAACCGACATGCTCCAAGCGCTCAGTGTCAGCGGCGGTGTACAGCGGCTTGACATCCAACCCCTCCATCGTGTGCCACAACACCTCGTCGAGCTTGCGCCCGGTCTCCGCCTCGAATTTCTCGCGCCACTCGGCGTAAGAAATTTGCGGCTCGGCTTGTTGGTAATCAATTTTAGTGAAGTCAACGGTACTCATAATATAGTTTTGCTTTCAGCGTAAAAAGCTAGGGAAAATTCCTTTTCAAGGCAAGGGCTGAATAAGGTGCGAAGCGGGCGGAGTGGTTTTTCCCGAAGGGGGTGGGGAAAATTCAAACTCCAAATTTCAATTAAATCCCAAACTCCAATTACAAAATTCCAAACTAAATACCGCTGACGCTCCGCGCAAAATTTTTTGATATTTCCCCAAACATCGGTATGGTGCGGGGGATGACCACGCCCTTTGCCCTCGAACCGCTCTGCCACGGAACTTGGACCAGTGACGAGGCCGGCTTGCCGGCGTTTGATTTAACATTGCGTGATGATGATTGCCCCGATATGCCGTTCGCGCATTTGCTAGGAACGGGGCGCTTGTCGGCGTTGGCTGACCGTTGGGGCAATGTCAATCTGTTCACCACCGAAGGCGGGTTCCGCTGGCTCAATTTGCGGAACAACGCCGTGGCGCGCAGTTCGCTCTATTTGATGATGGAGACCGGCGGGGAATTGGTGTCCCTGTTGCATAGCGAGTTGACGCGCAAGGGGCGCATCCGCGTCGGCACCGGCTATGTGGAGTATCACGGCGAGCTGGACACGGCGGCGGCCAGCTTGCATGTGGTCGCGGAAATCTTCGCCGCGCCTGACCGCGGCCGCGTCATCGGCGCGCGCTTCACGCTGACTAACCGCGGCGGCCGGCCGCTGACGGCGCGGTTCCGCTTGTGCGCGGACGTCACCCCGTCGGATGGCGACGCCGCGCCCGCGCCGCAGACCGGGCGCGCCTCCGTCAGCGGCGCCGGCCACGCCGCGTTCCCGCAAGCGCATCCCGAATTGGGCGACGTCTTCCTGCTCGCCGACCCAAGCTGGCAGGGCGCGGCGCACCGGCTGACGTTGCGCCTGTGCCAGGAACTGACCATCCCGGCGGGTGCCAGCGTGACCGTCAGCGGCGTCACCGGTTACGGCGCGGTGCCGGAGTTTGCCGCGCCCGACCCGGCGGCGGCACGGCGGCAATGGGCGGCGCGGCTCGCCCCGTTCGCCGTCCCCGCGCCGGAGGAGTGGATGCGGCGGGAATGTTTGTGGAACGCGGGACAGTTGTTGTCGTTCGCCAATTACGATAGCTCGACGGGCGAGGATTACGTGGCGCTCGGCGGCTACGGCTGGCGCGAGTTCGGCGTGCGCGAGGTGTGCGAGACGAGCATGGTGCTGGCGGCGGGCGATTGGGCGTTGGCGGCGGCCTCGCTGCGCTTCGTCGCCAAGACCCAGCTCGCCAGCGGTGATGTGCCGAAGATGCACACGCTGCGCCGCGACCGCCCGCCGCGGGAGTTCGAAAGCGATAATGAATTGTGGTTCATCATCGGCGCGTGCGAGAGCCTGACATTGTCGGGCCGCGCGGAGTTGCTGGACGAGGTGTGCGCCTTTTGGGACGGCGGCGCGGGGACGTTGTGGGAGCATCTCCAGCGCGCGTTCTACTGGGTGCGCGACGGCGTCGGGCGCGGCCAGCACGGGCTGCTGCTCATCCGCGAGGGCGATTGGAACGATTACCTCTCGCTGATGGGCGCGGCGGGGCGCGGCGAGTCGTTGATGAACAGCGGCATGGCCTGTCGCGCATGCGATGTGCTGGCGCCGCTGGCGGTGGCGCGGGGCGCGGCGGCGTTCGCGCGCGAGGTGGCGGCGCTGGCGGAGGAATTGCGCGCGGCGGTCGGCGCGGCGTTTGACCAAGGCTGGTTCTTGCGCGGTTACACGGACGCGGGCCAGGCGGTCGGCTCGTTCGCCGAGGACCGCGTCTTCATCAACGCCCAAAGCTGGTGCGCGCTCGGCAAGTGCGGCACGCCGGAGCAACGCCGGCTGGCGCTGACCAACGCCGTGGCCAAGTGCCACACCGACTGCGGGCTGACGTTGATGAGCCGCCCCTACAGCAGCCCCGCACCGGACGATATTTCTTGGTGCGCCATCCCCGCCGGCGAGGGCGAGAACGCGGGCATCTGGCCGCAGACGATTTACTGGATGGTCTGGGCGCTGGCGGAGGAAGGTTTGCTGGACGAGGCGCTGACGGAGTGGACGCACGGCACCTTGCGCCACCACGCGCAGCGTTTCCCCGCAGTACCCTTCGGCATCTTCAACGGCCCCGACTGCTTCTCCTCCAAATGGTCGGGCCGGCGCGAGGGCTGGACGCAAACGCAGTTGGTTGACCGCGCCCACACCGTCCCGATGAATCCGATGGTGGCATGGCAGGGTTACGCCATGCGGAAAATCCTTGACCGTCAGCAGGCCAATCACGCCAGCCGCCCCGCATAATCCAGCCTGAATCCGCTGACGTTGACCAAACCGGTAATTCGACTCCGCGCCTGCGGTGCATCCGCTCAGGATGACGGGGGAGTCGTCGGCCAAGGTTAAGATGAATTACTATGGTTCAGCGTTCGTTCGCGCGGAGACACGGAGTTTTTTAATTTTAATTAACTCCGCGGCTCCGCGTCTCTGCGCGAACAAAGTGTGTTAGTGCCGGCGGCGGCGGATGAGCGCCAGCGCGCCGAGGCCGAGGCTGAGGAGAAACCACGTGGTCGGTTCGGGGATGGCGGCGGTGAAGATTAGCTGGCCGTTAGCGTCCACGTGGAATTCGCCGGCGGCGCCGATGGCGGTGAATTGGCTGTCGCTGATGGTGCCGATGACTTCCGCGTCGCTCCAGTCGAGCACGGTGTAGTCTTCGGACTCGGTCAGGTTGCTGAAGTCAATGGTGATATTATCGCCGACTTGGATGCTGTCGGTGATGGTCAGTGTCCCGTAGTCGGGGTGGTAGGCGTAGCTGGCGCCGTCGTTCAAGACCAGGTCGCTCACGGTGCCGCCGCCTTCAAGGAGGGCGCCGGCGCTGATGGTGAGTTTGATGGTGAGGGCATCTTCGTCGCTGGCATTGAGGTTGCCGCTGAAGACGGTGCCGTCGCCGGTGAGGGTGATGTCAATGACGCCGTCGTCGCCAAAGACCTGCCCGGCGGTGATTTTACTGCCGTTGCTGCCGGTGAGGGTAAGCTCGCTGCCGCCGACGTAGATGTTTCCGGTCAGGGTGTTGTTGTTCAAGTCCACCGTGGCATCACTGTTCATGAGCGCAAGCCCAAACCCGTATTCGTCGGTGACGTTGATGTTGCTGTTAGTCAGCGTCAGGATGGAGGATTCAAGCAGCAGGCCCATGCCGCCTTCCCCGGTCACGTTAATATCCACGCCGCTTACCGTGGCGGTATTGAAGCCTTCGCCGAAGTTTTGAAAATACAGCCCGCCAGAGGATTCGCCGGAAACATTGATGGCGCCGCCGGTCAGGGTCAGCGTGGAGGCGTAATTCAGATAGACGCCGTAACCGCCTTCGCCAGTGGTCGTAATGTTCACGTCAGTCAGCGTGGCGTCGCTGGCGCCGGTGAGATAAAACCCAACCCCGTCTCTGCCAGAGGTGGTGATGCTGCCGCCGAGGAGGGACAAGATAACGCCATTCTGCGCATAAACACCCTTGCCGGTGAAGTCGGCGAAATCGTCGGCGGCAAAGGTGGAACTGAGGGTGATGTTCTCACCCGTGTAGGTGACGCCCTCGCCCTCGACGCGCAGGGCGGCCTCGGTGGCGGTGCCTTCGTAGGTTTGGTTTAATTCGGTCGTGCTGCTGGTGACTACTTCGTTGACGGCGAAGGCGTTCAGGGCGGCGGCGCCGAGGAGGGGTAATATCAGGGTTATGGTTTTCATATTATCAATTTTTTCTATGGGTTGGGTTAAGCGCCGGTTTGGGTTCTTAAACCGGCAAAAAGTATGCTTAAATCGGCGACGCCTGTTCTTAAACGGGCGATTGCCTTTCTTAAATCGGCAAAAGGTATTCTTGAATCGGTGATACCTGTTCTTAAACGGCCGATTCCTTTTCTTAAATCAACGAA
>JAISDC010000234.1 GCA_031265105.1 Verrucomicrobiales bacterium | reverse complement strand
TCTCCGCGTCCGTCAGCACCGCGAGCCGTTGCGCCGTCCAGCCGAAGCCGCGCAGCAGCGGGCTTTGGCAAAACTTCACCGGCGGCGCGCCGTCCGCGGCCGCCAGCGCCAGCCGGCGTTCGCGGCACCATTCCTTGAGCCGCTGCTCCTCGCCCGCGTTGTTGCTGCTGATCCACACCTGCCAGCCGTGGTCAAACCAGTCGCGCAACTGCTGGGCCAGCAACTGATTCCGGGTTTCCAGCAACACGGGATCCGTCGTGGGCTGGTGCAGGAAATCGTGCTCGAAAAACTCCGCCACCGGCAGCGACTGCCCGGCGGCGGCGGTCGCGGCCAGGCTCACCGTCAGCGGCGGCGTCGCAAAATACGCCGCCAGCGGCGCCGTCTCCTCCTCCGGCCAGGGCCGGGCGCCCAGCGCGAGGTGCGCCGCCTCCAGCCGGGCCACCGAGCGTTGCTCCGCCAGCGCGAACTCGCGGATGGAGTCCACCGCGTCGCCGCTCCATTCCATGCGCAGCGGCGCCATGCCGCTCCACGAGAACACATCGACAATGCCGCCGCGCACCGCGTATTGCCCGCGCTGGCTCACCAGCCCCTCGCGCTGATAGCCGGCGCTGACGAGGCGCGCCAGGAACTCGGCCCGCGGCAGCGGCTGGCCGCGCCGGATTTCGTAACCTTGTTGCCGCAACGCCGCCGGCGCCGGCCAGCGGCGCTCCCAGCCCGCCTGGGTGACCAGCAGCAACTGGTTGGCGTTCACCAGCAGCGTCCCCAGCGTGTCCAGCATCTCCGCCTGCGTCTCGGGATCGGCGCCGGTGCCCGCGCCCGCCGCGTCATCCGGCTCGGGCAGCGTCAGCGCGTCGCAACGCCAGGCCGCCAAATCGTTCGCCACCGCCTCCCGCGTCCGCGCGTCCGGCGTCAACGCTACCAGCGGCTCCCCCGCCCGCCGCAGCCGCCAGGCCGCCAGCAACCAGGCTTGCGCGCTCACCGGCAGGCCGCCCAGTGACAGGTTGGCCTCGTCCTGGAGGAGTGCCGTCAGGGCCGGATGGTGGAGCAGTTGCGGTAAATTGATCATGAGTGGTTGATTATTGGGTTGTAAATTCAAAATTAAAAATGAAAAGTGCAAAATTGCAGTTAAAAATTCAAAATTGGATGCGGATTCCCTGCCGGAGTCGATAGCTGCATTTTGAATTTTGCATTGCAACTTTTCATTTTGCTTTTTGCTCTTTGAGTTCCTCGGCTAACATTCCCCATGCCCCGGAACCTCCTCCTCCCCCTAGCCGCGCTCGCGGCGGTCGCGACCTCACTGCTCCTAACCGTCCCCCAATTGCAGTTCCGCTGGGACTACCACAACGACGAGCCGACCAAGGTGAACCAAATCCGCGACCGGGCCTGGAACCTGCGTCACCCGCCGCTGATGCTGGAGCTGGCCGCCGGACTGAGCCGGCTCACCGGGCGGACCGAGCCGCAGCAACTCGCCGTTTGCGGGCGGTTGCTGTCGGCGCTGGCCGTCAGCCTGACCATCGCCGCCGGCCTGTTACTGGCCGCCTGGCGCGCCGGCACCGCGGCCGGGCTGGGCGCGGGCGCGCTGCTGCTGGCGCAACCGCAATTGTTCGAGGCCGCCCACTACTTCAAGGAAGACGCGCTGTTCCTGGCCGGCATCATGGCCGTGCTGCTCGCCCTGGCCGGCCGCGAGCGCCAGAAAATATTCAATCTGCAATATAAAATATTCAATTTATTCCTGGCCGTCGCCCTGGCGCTGACCGTTAGCATTAAATACATCGGTTGGCTCATGCTGCCGCTGGTCGTCTTATGCTGGTGGCTGGAACGGGGGCCAGCCGGTGACCGGCGGCGGGCTGGTGACCGGCGGCGAGATTGGGTTTGGCCGCTGACCGTGTTCCTGGCGCTGACGCTGGCCATCAACGCCCCGTTGCTGGCCGACTGGCATGGTTTTCGCGCGGCGCTGGGCGACGAGTGGTACCGGCTGGGGGCGGGCGACTACGGCCTGGCCGCGGCGCGTCCGCTGGCGCGCGATTACCTGCTCCTGCTGCTCTGGCGCCTGCCCCCGGCGCTGCTGGTCGGCTGGTTGTGCTACCTTGGATGTCGGTTGGCGCGTTATCGCTCGACCGGCGCGGCGGAGTGGGCGCTCCTGGGGACGCCGGTGCTGGCCATGCTGCTGCTGGCGCTGACGGCGAAGTTCTCGGAGCGTTACCTCCTGCCGGTGGTGGTGTTGATCAGCGTGGCCGGCTGGTACGGGCCGCTGCTGCTGATTGGCGAGTGGGCCGGGGCGCGGCGGCGGCTGGCCGTGACCGCGCGGCTGGCCACCGCCGCGCTGCTGGCGTTCAGCGCGGGCGTAACATGGGCGGGCCAGTGGCGCGGGATTCACCGGGGCTTCCAACACGACAGCCGGGCCGAGCTGACGGCGTGGATTTGCGCCCGCCTGCCCGCCGACGCGGTCATCGCCGCGGACACCTACGCCAAGCTCAACCCCTTCGCGCTGCGGGAGCGGGTGTTGTTGGACAATTTCTTCGTGGCGGACATCGGCACGCTAGAGGAACTGCGGCAACTGGGCGTGACGCACCTGGTCATCTCCTACGACGTGTATCACCGCTTCATCGACGGCAGCGTCGCGCCGGCGCCGAACCAGGCGGCAGACTTTCAACGCCGCCGACAGTTCTACACCGCGGCCCGCGACCACTTGCGCGTTCTCTGGCAAGACGACAATGCGGACCCCAAGGCGTTGCATCCGGGGTTGCTGTTGCTGGAGGTGGGGCGTTGAAAAATTAAAAGTGCAAAATGCAAAATGCAAAGTTGCAATTCAAAATTCAAAATTGAATGCGGACCCCGTCGGAGTTGGTAGCTGCATTTTGAATTTTACATTGCAATTTTGCACTTTGCTTTTTGCACTTTTAATTTTCCTCGTCAATGAACTCACGGTCGGCGCCCAGCGGGATGTTGGCGCCGGCGCGGATGTAGAGCGGGATGCGGTCAAGCGGGCTGGCCACGTCCAGCCAACGGCTGCCGCTGACGGTCTCGCCCGTCCACCAGTCCGTCCAGCCGCCCGGCGGCAGATACACGCGGCGGTGGTCGGCGGCGCTGAAGATGGGCGCGACGAGCAAATCTCGGCCGAATAAAAATTCGTCCTGGATGTTCCAGGTCGTCGGGTCGTCCTGAAAATCCAGCACCAGCGGGCGCGCCAGCGGTTGGCCACGGTCAGCGGCGTGTTTCGCCTCGGCCAAAATGTACGGCAGCAGCCGGTAGCGCAGGCGGAGAAACTCGCGGCAGATTTGCAGCGTTTCCGGCGCGAATTTGTATAACTCGCGGTCGCCGACGCCGTGGATGCGCGCGTGTGAGAGGAACACGCCGCATTGCAGCCAGCGGATGAGCAAGCGGTCGTTGGTCTCGCCGAAAAAGCCGCCGATGTCCTGGCTCCAGAACGTGAAGCCGCTGAGGCCGAGCGACAGCCCGCCGGCCAGTTGCGGAAGCATATTGTCCCAGTCGGGCGAACTGTCGCCGCCCCAGTGCACGGGGTAGCGCTGCGAGCCGGCCCACGCTGACCGTGACCACACCAGGCCGCCGCTGACGTTGGACACGGCGCGGTTGTAGAGCAGCGGGTAGAGGTTGTGCATTTGCCGGCCGGGCGTGCCGTCGTGATAGACACCGTCAGCGGGCGCGTCCTCGCCGAAGTCGGTCTTGATGACGGCGGCGCCGAGGGCGAACAGTTTTTTCAGCCACCGCTGGTGAATCGTCACGGCGGCGGGGTTGGTATAGTCAATCACGCCGACCTTGCCGCTGAAGCCCTTGGTGAAACAAATGCCGATGTCGTAGATGCCACCGTCAGCGTCGCGCACGAAGCCGTTGACCGCCGCCAGTTCGTCGAACAGCGCGCTGCCTTCGGGCAGGTAAGGCAGTTGCCAGAGCGAGATTTTGAAATGCAGCCGGCGCAGCTCGGCGAAGAACGCGGCGGGGTCGGGGAAGCGCGTCGGGGAAAATTCCAGGTTGCAAAACCAGTTGCGCTCGAACCAGAACGTGTCGAGGTGAATCACGTCGCAGGGAATGCGCTGGCGCCGGAGTTCGCGCGCCAACGCGATGACTTCGTCGGCGGACGAGTAGCTGATTTTGCTTTGCCAGAAACCGAAGCTCCACGCGGGCGGCACCGACGGGCGGCCGGTCAGCGCGGTGTAGCGCGTGAGGATGTCGGCGACGCTGCCGGTGAAGACGAAGCAGTCGAGGAAGTCGTCATCAACAGCGGCCTGCACGCGCGCGGCGTCGAGGCTGGCGGGCCAGAAGGTCAGGCGGGATGAGTGGTTGAAGAACGCGCCGTAGCCCTGGGTGGTGGCGAAGAACGGGATGTTTTTGTAACTGCGCGGGCTGGTCACGCCCAGCGCGTCGGCGGCGTCGAGGTCGATGACCTGGCCGGCCTTGTTGAGGCCGATGAATTTTTCGCCGAACCCGTACACCGCCTGGCCCGCTGACAGGGTGAAGGTTTGTGTGGCGACGCACTGCCGCCGGTCAAGCGCGCGGACGAGGCCGGTGGGATAGGCGTCCCACGAGTTGAAGCGGCTGGCCTGCGGGGCGCTGACGGTGGTGACGGGCTGACCGTCAGCGCCGCGCAACTCGAGGGCGAAGGGCTGGAGCCGGATGACGCCGGAGTAGGTCGCGGCGCGGAAGCTGACCGTGTCGCCGCCGGCGCTGACGATGACCGAGGGGTCAGGGGCCGGCGTGACGGCGAGCATCGGGGTCTGGTTTTCGGGCACGCGGTCGCCCTCGGCGTAACGCAGCCGCAGCGCGCCGTCGGCGAGGAAGTCGATTTGCAGGCGGCCCTCGACGGTTGGCCGGTCACCGTCAGCGGCGAGGCGTTCGAGGTCGGCGGAGGAAATGTTTTGCGGCAGCTCGGTCGGGGCGAACGTCCGCAGCAAACAGGAGCCGGCGCCGACGGTGAGGACTTGTGCCGCGCCGACGCAAGCGCGGGAGTACGGGCCAGGCTGGCCGATGAGGCGGGTGGGCGGGGGAGTGGACGGTGGTTGCATATGCTGGATTTGTGAAAGTTTGTGTAGGTTTGTTGAGTTACACGGTACCGTGCCAACTTACACAAACTCAACAAACTTTCAAACCTACACAAACTTTCACGCCCCCGGCCCTGCAAAAAATAGGTTCCTTGTCATGATCAGCGGCATTCAGGTCACGGGTCATGCGCCTTAATCGGCAGGGGAATTGACCGCCTCCTCGATAAGCTCCGCGAACAGCGGGCGCGCCTGTTGCGCCCCGATGTCGTACAAATGATTGGTGTCCAGATAAAAAAGTTGCCGCCCGTCGCAGTAGCGCACGGAACCATCGGGGTGATAAAACAGCCGGTCGGGGCGCAACACCCGCAGCCCCGGCCAGTCGCGCGCGCTGACCTCGGCCTGTTTAACAGCAAACCGGCGTCGCTCCTCGCCGTGGTCCGGCCACAGCACGGGCAGCGGCAATCCTTGCCGCAACCGGTAATGCACGTAGCCGTAAAAACTAACGAACAATTCGGTGTTATAATCCATCACGGGCAACTGGGCGACGAACGCCAGCCGCTTGGTCAGCGGCGAGACTGTTTCGAGCGTTTGCGCGAAATGTTTCGTAAAATCCGCCGAGGACTCGGCGTCCCACATATCCAGAAGAATCACCAAATCCGGCCGCCACTGTGCCAACTGTTCTTTGCGGAATTGGTCGAACCTGACGCTGTCCCGCGGATTTTTGAACCGGCGCGTGCTCTGGTTGCCAAACAACACCGGCGTGCCGTCGCCGGTGAGGTACGCCACCGTCAGCCCCCGCGCGCGGCACAATTCGTCAATCACGGGGGAGTACATGGTGGCGTGCGAGCTGCCCATCACCACCACGCGCGGAAGCCCGCCGCCGTAAGCGTGGATGATGGGCGCCGGCAGTTCCGCAAGATTGTCGGCCTTGAGCATGTTGTATGGTTTCCTTGAACTGACCGGCAGCTCAAAGAACGCGCCCGCGCCGCTGATGATTTTTTCCGTCTTGATATTCTTCGCCACAATGCAAGCGGCCAGCAGCGCGGCAAACGCGACCGCGATGGTTGTCAGCCGCCACCGCCGCCCCGCCCCGCGCCGTCGCAACGGTCGCTCCACCGCCGCGTACGCCAGCGCGCCCATCGCCACCCCGCCCGCGCCGCCAGCCGCGGTGGCCCACGCGGTCACGGTCGGCGACCAATCACGCAGTTGCGCCTGTTGTTTGCAAAACACGAGCAGCGGCCAGTGCCACAGATACAGCGAGTAGGAAATTTTCCCCACCGCCACCAGCGGCGGCCACGCCAGTAATTTGTCGCCAAAACCGCCGCCGCCGGTGACGGACCCCAGCACGCCCAGGGCGCCCAGCGTCGGCAACAGCGCCGCCCAGCCGGGGAACGGCCAGCCTTCCCGCATGAACACAAAGCCGCCCGCGAGCAGCGCCAGACCCGCCGCGCCCGCGACGGCGCACCAGCGGCGGCCGCGCCCGCCGAGTCCGCCGCCGTTCCACCGCCACACCACCAGCGCCGCGCCGATGAGTAATTCCCACATCCGCAAATGCAGCAAATAAAACGCCGCCGTCGCCTCCCCGTGAAACGTGGCGTATAAACACCAGCCGTAACTTCCCGCCGCCAGCGCCAGTATCCACGGCAGCAACCGCGCCCGCTGCCACTGGAACAAGCCCCACAGCAACAGCGGCCACAGCAAATAAAATTGTTCTTCCACCCCCAGCGACCAAAAATGCGTCAGTGGCGAAAGCACCGCGCTCTCGCCCCAGTAGTCGCCCTGCTTGTGAAAGATGTACACATTCGCCCAATTCAGCAGCGTGGGCACGCCCTGCCGGCCGAGCGTTCGCCACCAACCCGGCGGCATGAGCAGCGTCCACAGCGCCAGGGTGACCGCGATGACCGTCAGCGCGTTGGGCAACAGCCGTTGCGCGCGGCGCAAATAAAATTCCCGGAAGGAAAACACGCCCAGCTTGAGGTCGTGCGCGATGAGCGAGGTAATCAAAAAGCCGGAGATGACAAAAAACACGTCCACTCCCATAAACCCGCCGCCCAGGGCCTGCGGGCGAATGTGAAAAAACATCACGCCCAACACCGCCACGGCGCGCAGTCCGTCCACGGCGGGGAGATAAGGCATTTGATTGTGGGATAAACGCGTGGGGGTCATGGGAATAATCTTTCCGTATTATTTGTTGTTATTCACTTCGGGTTGCTTGAATTAATTGCTCCCGCCTTCCGCGCCGGTGCGGTTCATGCGGGTCTCCATTTCATCGCCGCTGACGGAGTAATCCGTCACCACGCCGTGCCGCAAATGCACCGTCAGCTCCTTGCCGGACGAATCGGAGCCGCCGTGAACGCGCCGGCATAAGGGATGAACCCGGCCGCTGTCGTTGACGACTGGCGGTAAATCCATTGCAACATCTGCGTGCCGTCGGCGCTGCGTGAGGTGCGATTCGGCTTGCCGAATCATTGCACCAGTTGCGCCCTGGTGGTCTTGCCGACCTGGATTTGTTCCGTGCGCTCCATGTTGAAGTTGTTACCGGTGGAGGCGCAAGCCTGTCATCGTCAGCGTTCCCGGCAATGCCAGCCCGCTGACGATGACCAGGGCGGCAAGGTTTTTGATGTGTTTGTTCATAGTGGAAATTTTTCGATGGGTTTTTGCTTGGCCGGCACGGCACCCCAAGGTGTTACCGGGCAAAATTTTTTTCGAGCGCGCGGGATTGGCGCCGGGTATTACACACTTTACGCGCAAGGTATGTTATACCTTGCTCGCATAAAAATATCAGCGCGCCGTGCAGGGTGCGGTTTTCCCGCGTGGCGAATTTTTCCAGCTTAACCCGCGTGGCGGGCGGCAAGACGACGCTTCTCGTTTTTTCTGACTTGTCTGGCGATTTCTTCATAGTCCTCCGCAGTTAACTCCACCCCGCGCCGCTTCAATTCACTCTCCAGAATGAATGTCACCAGCGCGTTCACGGAAATGCGCAAACGCCGGGCCTCGCGTTGCAATTTTTTATGCAATTCCAACGGCATATAAAATGACGTGGTCTTGCTGTCTAATGCCGCTTCGTTTGCCATGTTGTCGGAGGGTATAACATACCCGGTGCGTTTGTCAAATTTTTTTTTGGGTATTTTTTGCTGCCGCGTCATTTTGGGCGAAGTCGGGGGAGCGGGCCGACTCAATGCCCGCTGACGGTGCTGCCAACCGGTTCGGTTGGGTTGTCGCGCCGCCAATCATCGCCTTGCTTTCAAGCGCGCGGTCTGTAGCTTTGCCACATGAACCGTTTTTTTCGATTGATTGCCGCCTGGCTCGGTTGCGGCATCGCGTCATTGTCAGCGGCGGATAGCACTTCACTTGAGCCAACCAGCAGCGGCACTTTGCCCGCCGTGACGGTCACCGCCACGCCGATTATTGAGGGAAATTTCACGGATGCTTACGGCGCCGGCTCCAGCATCGTCGGCCAGCAACAAATCCACGACCTCAACGCCCAGGACCTCGGCTCCGCTCTCCGCGCCACCCCCGGCGTCAACATTTCCCGCTACAATAACATCGGCTCCTACGGCGGCGCGGGCGGCGGCGCCATCTTTATCCGCGGCCTCGGCGCCAGTCGGCCGGGCAGCGAGTTGCAGACCATGTTCGACGGCGCGCCGCGCTACAACAGCGTGTTCAGCCACTCCCTGCTCGACACCCTGTCCCTCGACCCCGCCGACTCCATCGCCGTTTACAAAAGCCCCCAGCCGCAAACCTTCGGCAACGCCTTCACCGCCATTGACGTCACGCCGAAACAAGCCAAAGACCCCGGTTTCTCCGCCCAACTCACCGGCGCCTACGGCACCATGAACACCGGCATCGAAAAAGTGAGCAGCGGCGGCAGGATTGGCAGTTTCGACTACTACGCCGGGCAAAGCTACCGCAGCTCGGACGGCCACCGTGACAACTCCGGCGGCACCATCCGCGATTATTTTTTCCGCCTCGGTTACCAACTTAACGACAACTGGTACGCCTCCTACTTCGGCGACTTCACCGACAACTTCGCCGAAGACCCCGGCCTGCGCGGCCAGCCCTATCACATGGGCAACTACCAGACCCGCGACATCATGAGCGTGTGGACCATCGCCAACCACTACGACAACGCCCAGGGCTTCATCAAACCTTACTGGAACAACGGCCAAGCCCGCTGGCTCGACCAGGGCATGCGCGCCAGCGGAAAGCCGATCCTGCCCACCGCGACCGATAATACCTTGATCGACTGGGATCTCTACGGCGTCCGCGCCAAAGAAACTTTTCAACTTTGGGAAGGCGGCGAAATCCTCACCGGCCTGGACTTCGACACCATCAGCGGCAAAACCACCGCCGAGGCCTACGATCCCGCCAACAACAGCGCCTTTCATCGCGCCGACTTTCAAATCTACTCCCCCTACGTCGCGCTTAACCACCTGTTCGGCGACAAAAACTCCTACTACCTCCAGCCCTCCGGCGGAGTCCGCGGCTACCTGCACAGCGTCTTTGATTCCGAATTATCTCCGTTCGGCGGCCTGGTATTCGGCTACCAAAACACCGAATTGCACGCCAGCTACGCCCGCGGCGTAAACTACCCCGGCCTCAACGTCGCCGCCTTCTCCGAAGCCATCATCCCGCCGCTGGCAAACAACCCCGCCACCCGCAACGCCTGGCGCAACCTCAGCGCGGAAACACTCAACCACTACGAGTTCGGTGTCAGCCACCGATTCAACCCACAACTCAAAATTGACTCCACGGTCTTCCTCGATGACGGCCACCACCGCTACATCCTGGTCACCCCAAGCTTCGGTCCCCCCATCGGCTTCGAAAACATCGGCAGCTACCACAACTACGGCGTCGAAGGCAGCGTCAGCTATACCCCCATTGAGGACTTTACCCTGTTCGCCGGCATGACCTGGCTGCAAACCTCCGTCACCGGCATGCCCTATGCCCCCGAATGGACCGCCAGCGCCGGCTTCAATTGGAATTTCCTGAAAAATTTTCGCCTGAGCATGGATCTTCTTTACCAGGACCGCATGTACGTCAACCCGGACAAAGCCTATGACCGCAGCACCGCCAATCCCGCCGACAACCCGAAAGTTCCCTCCTTTGTGACCGTCAACGCCAAACTCAGCTACCTATTCACCATGGAAAAAGCCTGCCTTAAACAAAGCGAAATTTACCTCGCCATAGAAAACCTGACCGACAGCGCCTACTACTACCGTTCCGGCTACCCCATGCCCGGCATCAACGGCATACTGGGCGTCACCCTGAATTTTTAGTTTACTTCACCCCCCGCTTTGGCATCATCGCAACTTCAAATTATACCACGCGCTCGTGGCGAAATGGCAGACGCGCAAGCTTGAGGTGCTTGTGGGTAACACCGTGGAGGTTCGAGTCCTCTCGAGCGCAGAAGTTTGCCGCTGGAAAATTTCGACGACCATTCACGCCACCGCTCGCCGGGCCTGCGCATCTCACGCCTGGCGCATCAGGTCGTAACACTCGCGCAAGTCGAGCAACTGGTCGCGCCAGTAATTGCGGTCGGTGAAATGCGGGAAGGCGCGGGGAAACGCCGGGTCGCGCCAGCGCTTCGCCGTCCACGCGCTGAAATGCACGTAGCGCAACGCCCGCAGCGGCTCGGTCAGCGCCAGTTCCGCGCGGTCGAAGGCGCGCAACGACTCGTAAGCCTCCAGCAACATCCGCCGCTGCCGGTCGGCGTCCCGGTCGCGACCGGGCACTAACAGCCAAATATCCTGCACGCACGGGCCGCTGACGGTGTCGTCGAAGTCAACCAGAAACGGCAGGTCGGCGCGCCACAATACATTGCCGAGATGGCAGTCGCCGTGGATGCGCTGACCGCGGGCGGCCGCCAGCAGCGGTGCCGTCCACGCGCAAATATCCTCGACAATGTCAGCGTAATCATCCGCGATGTCGTCCGGTAGCGTGCCGCTGTCGTAGAGATATTCGAGATTTTCCATGCCGTAGGTGGCCGCGCTCAGCGTCAGCCGGCCGGCGTGCGGACGGACGGCGGCGGTGTTGTGCAGGCGGGCCAGCAGCCGGCCGATTTGCTTTAATTGCTCGTCAGTGAACTCGTCGGCATTGCGCCCCGCCACGCGCGGGAACAGCGCGTAATAAATGCCGGCGCGGCCCGTGACCCGCAGCGTCGCGCCGTCAGCGTCCCGCAACGGCGCGACCACGGTCAGCCCCGCCTCGTCGAGATCGGCGAGGAACCGGTGCTCGTCCAGAATTTGCTCCCGCGACCAGCGTCCGGGCCGGTAAAATTTAATCACCCGCCGGGTCGGCGACCAAGCCGCCGAGTCACCGTCAGTGCCCTCCACCTCCACCTCAAACACGCGATTTTCCATGCTGTTGAGCGTCAGGCAGCGCCCCGTGCAACGCGCCCCGAAACTCTCCACCGCGCGCAAAATATGCTCCGGCGTCAGCGCGAAGAAAAATTGAGTCTCGGCGGCGCCCCAGGCGAAGCTGGATTTTTTCAACGATGACATGGCTTGATTGTAACCACGAATCAACACGCCTGGACACGAAGAAAAAATTTTCTCCCGCGGCGCTACGCGCCCGGGTAATTCACCACTCCGGCGACACTGCAAAATCATCGTCCACCTGCAGTCGGTCGATTTTGAAACGGCGAATGCTTTTTGCCATGGCCGGCGTGGTTTTGTGTTCAAACCATTGCGCCGAACACCATGGGTATTGGCTGGCAATCGCCACCAGTTTGTGTCGCACCGGATTTTGGTGCGTGTAATTCAACCGGGCGAGGAAGCTGCGCGGATAGGTCAATTTGGTTTCACGGAAGTTGTGCCAGACCTTTCGTCGCGGCGTCCTGTCCAGTCGGTTTACCCAGGCGGCAGTCTTGGTGTGCAGCACACTGAGCATGTCGGAAAGATTCGCGGCATCCGGCGCTCCGACAGGTGAATGACCGACAAAATGATAGTGGTTGGAGAAAACCGCCCAAGCCTCAAATTGCCAGCCGAAATCCCGCGCGACTGCCAGCAACCCGCGATGCAGCACGCCGAGCCGGGCACTGCCGCGAAAATAATGCATTTTTTGATAAGTGCCGGCGGTGACAAAATACGTGCCGCTGTCGGCAAGCAAATGTGTCGGGGCGTGAGGCCAGGATGTTTGCGGCATGAGAGAAGGCTGACGTTTTTGGCGAGGAACGCGAGAGTTTTTTGAACATTAGGTTACTTCGGGCGCGTAGCGCTTTGGAGTGCGGCACTCTTGTGCCGCTTTGGGTTTTTCCACGTGATGTCGAAAAAAGCGGCACAGGAGTGCCGCACTCCAAAGCGCTTCGCGCCCGGGGGAATATCATTTTAAGCGATGAATTTGGAACTGACTCGCGACTCCAGGCGGTAGCGACCGCGCTGTTTGCGGACGCTGACGGTGGCGTTGAAAATGGCGGACAGATTTTTCATCATCAGCGGATTATTTTCTGGATAATTTCTCTAAGTTTTCCTTGTTGTAGCTTAGTGCGGCTAATTCTTCATAAATTATATCTCGTTGCCTTAATGCAGCTTCAATTCGATTTTTTGCTATTTGGTTATTAGTGCTGTGGCCTTGATAGTCACCCAACGTGCCGGTTTCCGCGATACTTTTGATTTCCATGAGATAGCTGAGGAACGCGTCTTGCAACCGGGCGACTTCTTTAGCGACCTTGAAATTCAACGCATTTAAGCGACGGCTGCACTCGTCAGTGATTTTTGGCGGGTAAATATAAATGGTTCGGGTCCCCGTCCATTGACTGGCCAGTTTGGGCAGCAATGGTGCGGCGGCGCTAAAAATTTCATCCAATGAGTTGGATAGCGACATGGTTTTGGGCACGGTGACTTCACCGCGTAAAATTTTCGCCGATATATTCAACGGTGATTTCAGACGGTCAGCGGCAGCGCCGTTTTTCATCAACGTTAGCGCCTCTTCAATGTCAGCGGCAGTGAAAAGCTGGATTTGCTGAGCAGCGGTGCGGGGGTGCAGCACAAAATATTCCTGCACGTCACGCTCATTATCCTTGGGCAGCACCATGAATTTTGCCCTGGCGGCAATAGCTCCCGTGATTTTGGCGAACACGCCGCCGATGGGCTGTAATTTGCCGTCAACTGTGATATCACCAGTAATGACTCCGGTCTGGTCAATGTCAAAATCTTCCACCAGCGAGAACAGCAAAATTGCGGTAGCCGCGCCCGCGGATGGCCCGTCTTTTGGTGTAGATTTGTCATTGTAGCTGATTTGCACTGTGCTGTCCGGGAAATCAGGATGTCTAAGAGCCTATCCGCATAACTCTTTCTGTACAAAATACGAGTTGGCGGGTAGCACATCAGGATGAGCAGCAAGTTAGGCTATCGGTTACCGGATGAGTTATGGCAGAAGCTGGCG
>JAISDC010000046.1 GCA_031265105.1 Verrucomicrobiales bacterium | reverse complement strand
TGGTTCACCTGCCAAGGTTAGTCTGCCGGCAAGGATGCCGGCGCTCCCAGTACAGTCGGCGCTCCTTGTGTAGACCCCGGCGCCAGCACTGGGAGCGCCGGCTTCCAGCCGGCTGACTGACCTTGGCAGGTGAACCAGCCGTCGGGGACGACGGCGCTCCCAGGGCTGACGCAGTTTTTTTACGCTAACGGACGGGCCGGTTACGGCGACGGACCGCCAGCGCGTCGAGCAATTACTCCACTGTGACTGACTTGGCCAGGTTGCGCGGTTTGTCGATGTCGCGGCCCAGGGTGACGGCGGTGTGGTAGGCGAGCAGTTGCAGCGGGACGACGTTTAAGATCGGTTGCAGCAGTTCCAGTGTTTGCGGGATTTTGATGACCTCGTCAGCGAGGCACCCGGTCTCGTTGCCGCCGCAGGTGGTCAGGCAAATCACCGGGCCGCGGCGCGCTTTGATTTCCTGGAGGCTGTTCATGTTTTTGTCGTACAGGCTGTCGTGCGGGGCGATGACGACTGACGGGGTGTGTTTGTCAATCAGCGCGATGACGCCGTGTTTCAATTCGGACGACGGGTAGCCCTCGGCGTGGAGGTAGGAGATTTCCTTCATCTTCAGCGCGCCTTCGAGGGCGACGGGGTAGTTGCCCAGCCGGCCGAAGAATAACATGCTGCGACTGTCAGCGTATTTTTCCGCGATGTTTTTGATGGCGTCGCTTTGTTGCAGGATGACCTCGACTTGCGCGGGCAGTTTTTCCAGCGCCTCGATGATTTCGCCGCCCGCTGACGCTGACAGGTGGCGCAGCCGGCCCAGCTTCAGCGCCAGCAGGGCGAAGACGGTCGCCTGCGAGATGAAGGACTTGGTCGCCGCCACGCCGATTTCCGGCCCGGCGTGCATGTACACGCCGCCGTCGCTCTCGCGGGCGATGGTGCTGCCGACGTTGTTGCAGATGCCCAGCGCGCGGTGGCCTTTGCGTTGCGCCTCGCGGAGCGCGCCGAGCGTGTCGGCGGTCTCGCCCGACTGGCTGACGACGAAGAACAGCGTGTCGTTCTCCAGCGGGGTGTTGCGGTAGCGGAACTCGCTGGAAAAATCCGTCTCCACCGGCAGCAGCGCGGCGTTTTCAATCATGTGTTTGCCGACCATCCCCGCGTACAGTGCCGTGCCGCAGCCGAGCACGATGATGCGCCGGAGGTCGCGCAATTGTTCGCCGGTCAGGTTCAGGCCGCCGAGGTGCGCGGTGGCGGTGTCTTTGTCCACGCGGCCGCGCATGGCGTTGCGGATGGTTTCGGGTTGCTCGAAAATTTCCTTCAGCATGAAGTGCGCGAACGCGCCTTGCTCGGCCGCCTCGGGCTTGAAGTCCAGTTCCTTGATTTCGTAATCGGTGTCGCGGCCGCCGAGGTTTTGCAGGTCGAACTTGCCGGGTTGCAGCGTGACGAAGTCGAAATCCTTCAGGTACACGACCTTTTGCGTGTAGGGCGCGAGCGCGGCGGCGTCGCTGCACAGGAATGTTTCCGTCGCGCCGAGGCCCACCACCAGCGGGCTGCCGCGCCGCGCGCCGATGACCACGTTCGGCAGGTCGCGGTGGATGACCGCGATGCCGTAGGTGCCGTTGACTTCGCCGAGCGCGGCCCGCACTGCCGCGGACAGCCGCGCGACGCCGCTGAGGGTGGCGAGTTTTTGGTAATGTTCGCCGATGAGATGCGCCAGCACCTCGGTGTCGGTGGCGGAGTGGAAGACGTGGCCTTGCAGTGTCAGCGCCTGCTTGAGCTCGTGGAAATTTTCAATCACGCCGTTGTGCGCCAGCGCGATGTGGCCGGATTGGTCGAGATGCGGGTGGGCGTTGGCGTCGGTCGGTTCGCCGTGCGTCGCCCAGCGGGTGTGGCTGATGCCTGAGGTTGACGACACCGGCTGGCGCGCGACCGCCGCTGACAATGACGCGATGCGGCCGGCCTTTTTTTGCACGCGCAGGCCGCCGGCGGTGTGTACCGCCAGCCCGGCCGAGTCGTAGCCGCGGTATTCCAGCCGGCTCAGGCCGTCCAGCAGGATGGGTTGCGCCTCGCGATCCCCCACGTAAGCAATGATTCCGCACATAAAGAAACATCTTGTTTACCGCCTTGTTTCCTATAACGTCAAATCTTAAATAGACTGTTTCGTATGGAACAAAATTTTTTTGATTCAAGCCGGGTAATCTCGGTGATTCTGGGCGGGGGCGCGGGCACCCGGTTATTTCCGCTGACCAAGGAACGGGCCAAGCCGGCGGTGCCGCTGGCGGGCAAGTACCGGCTGGTGGATATTCCGATCAGCCTGTGCATCAATTCGGGCTTGAAGCGCATCTTTTTGCTGACGCAATATCTCAGTTCCTCGCTGCACCGCCACGTTTACCAGAGTTTTAGTTTCGACGACTATTATCCTTACGATTTCATTGACATTCTCGCCGCCACGCAGAACAGCGACATGACCGGCTGGTACCAGGGCACGGCGGACGCGGTGCGGCAGAACATCAGTCACCTGTCCAACCACCAGCACGACCTGGTGCTGATTCTCAGCGGCGACCAATTGTATCGCATGGATTACCGGCGGATTCTGGCGCAACACGTCAAGACCGGCGCTGACATCACCGTGGCGACCATTCCGGTGTCGCGCGAGCCGGCCCGCGGGTTCGGCATCATGCAGGTGGACGACAACCGCCGCATCACCCGGTTCGTGGAAAAGCCGAAGGACGACGCCCTGCTGGACTCGCTGCGCATCAGCGACGCCACCCGCAGCCGGTTGTCAGGTCACCAGGCCGGCGACCTGTATCTGGCGTCGATGGGCATTTACGTGTTCAGCCGCAAGGTGCTGGAGGAGGCGCTGTTTGACATGAGCAACACCGACTTCGGCCGCGACATCATTCCGCAGGCCATCACCGACAAGAAGGTGTTTTCCTACATTTACCAGGGCTACTGGGAGGACATCGGCACCATCAAGGCGTTCTATGACGCCAACCTGGACCTGACCAACCCGGTGCCGCAGTTCAATTTTTACGACGGCAACTCGCCGATTTATTCGCAGCGCCTGACCCTGCCGGCCAGCAAGGTGATAGAAAGCCGCGTGGAAAAGGCGGTGCTGTCCGAGGGCAGCATCATTTCCAACGCCAACATCACCCATTCCATCATCGGCATCCGCAGCCGCATTGAAGCCGGCGTGGAAATCAAGGACAGCATCATCATGGGCGCCGACTTCTACCAGTGCGACGAGGATATGCAGGCGGACCAGAACATCAAGATTCCGCATGTCGGCATCGGCGCCAACACCAAGATCAGCGGCGCCATCGTTGACAAAAACGCCCGCATCGGCCGGAACGTCACCATCAGCGGCGCGGACAAGCCGGCGCATTTTGACTCGACCTTGTACTATGTGCGCGAGGGCATTGTGATTATTCCGAAAGGCACGATTGTGCCGGACAACACGACGATTTAGAAAATCCCGATTTATGACTGGCACGATAAAAACCTGGCCGGCGCTGACCGTGACCCTCGGCGCGCTCGCCGTCAGCGGCCAGGCGCAGCAGTATCAGAACATCCTGCAACCGTACATCGACCGCGGCGACTTGCCGGGCGTCGTCACGGTGGTCGCCGACCCGGAGCGGGTGCTCGACCTCACCTGCGTCGGCTGGGCGGACATCGAGAACCAAAAGCCGATGAAGGCCGACACCTTGTTTTGGGTGGCCTCGCAAAGCAAGCCGATATGCGGCGCGGCGGCGATGATTTTGTGGGACGAGGGCAAGCTCGACCTCGACCAGCTGGTCGCCAACTATCTGCCCGCATTGAAAGACCTGAAAATCCTCACCGGCAGCGGCGAAACCCGCTGGCATGTCGAGGAACCGACCAACCCGCCCACCGTGCGGCAGGTGCTGTCGCACACCAGCGGCATGGAATGGGTGAACCTGGCGCAGCAACGCGCGGGCAAAATTGACGTGCTGCCGTTTCAGGAGGGCGTCACGGTCAGCGCCATCACGCCGTTGCGCTTCCAGCCCGGCGCGGATTACAATTACTCGAACCAGGGCATCAACATCATCGCCGCGATTATTGAAAAAATTTCCGGCCAGCCGTATGACGAGTTTTTGCAACAGCGGTTGTTCAACCCGCTGGGCATGACCAACACGACCTTCTGGCCGACGGGCGCGCAACTGGAGCAACTGGCGAAAGCTTACTGTGTGAAGGACGGCAAGCTGGAAGCGGTGGACATCGGCCAGTTGCAATATCCGCTCGACAACCGTGAAAAGCGTTTCGCCGAGGCGGCGGGCGGCCTGTTCAGCACGCCGGAGGACCTGGTGAAATTTTACCAAATGATCGCCGGCAAAGGAGTGTTCCACGGCACCCGCATCCTCAGCGCCGCCGCGGTCGCGGAACTGGGCAAGAAGCAAACCGGCGACGCGGTGAAAAACGGCTACGGTCTCGGCTGGGCTTGCAGCGACAACTCGATGGGGCATAGCGGCTCGCACGGCACCAACACCACCGTCTATAAAAACACCGGCAAGATGGTGTTGTGGCTGGTGCAGCAAACCAACCTGCCCAAGGCCAACGAGGCGAAGGCGGCGTTCGAGCGCGCGGCGGACCAGGATTTCAAAACAACGCGGTGATAAAATGAGGTAGATTAAAGGCGGGAGGTAATGATGAAAAAAACGGCATTGAAACTGAAACTGACGCTGACCGTGACGCTCGCGACACTGGCGCTGACCGTGCCTTTGCGGGCGCAGGACTTGGATCCGATTCGCAACACCAGCAACATTGACCTCAGCCAGATTACCGGCGCGTTCACGCGAAACCTGAGCGCGCTGGATAAAAACCTGTCCGCCCGGATGCACGATGAGGACACGCATCAACTGCTGCTGACAGTGATTGCCAAGGCGCAGGATATTTCGCGTTATTATCGCTCCGGCGGCGGCGCGGGCAAACGACGACAATTCCTGGAACAGCAGGAAAAGCAAAAACGGCAGGCCGGTTACAGCCTGTCGGACAAGGAGCGCGAGGAACGAATGAGCAAGGCCATCCAGGACACCGATCCTGACAATATGTTTGCCAAGTCGCGCGGCGATTTCGGGCGCTCGGTTGGCGAATTGCAACGGTATCTGGGTTTGTATCAAACGGCGGACACCCAGGTGACCGACATCATCCGCCTGATTCAGGAACATCTGCAATATTACCAAACCGCGCTGGGGAAATATCAATGAAACCGATTACGCTGATACTGGGATTGCTGGCCCTGGCCTGGCCGCCGGCGCACGGGCAGGATTATCGCGGCAAGGCCGCCGCCACTGGCAGCGCCACCGCCGCGACCACTGGCAGCGGCACGACCACCGTCAGCGGCACGGCACGAAACCAGGATGCCAACGACGAGTTCACGCTCGGCATGCAAGCCGTCAACAATGTCAGTGAACTGGTCAAGAAAGTCCAGGAACAGAACGACAAGGCTACCAAGCGCATCCTGGAAATTGACGCCTATGTCAATCCCATCCTCGGCGAGACCGCCAACCGGCTGTACGGCATCAAGCCCGAGGAATACCTGTTTCTCATGAAACAATCCCTGTCGCGCCGGTCACCGGCAGTGTTCCGCAAACAGCGTTCCGCCGACAACCAGACTCCCGAGGGCATCCTGGAATATTTTGACAAGGCATATGCGGCGATTCAAGCCGGCGAGTTTTGGTATGGTCGCGAGGAAAGCCTGGTGCCGCAGGATGCCGCGTTGTACCAGATGATGAAAATCGACGTGCTGGCCGCCATCGCCAAACGCCCCGACGGCGAGAAAATCCAGGCCATGCTGACCGAGCGCGAGACCTTGCTCAGCCGGCTGAACACCAATCTGCCGTTGTTTGATTATTTGCAGGAGCGCCGCGAATGGTGGAAAACCTATCCCGATTACATGAAAGCCGTGGAGCAGGAATCGCGGGGCATTGACGCCGAAATCCGTCCCGGCGGTGGCGGTGGCGGTGGTCCAGGCGGCCCAGGCGGACGCGGCGGCGGCTGGGGCGGCGGTCGCGGGCGCTGACGGTGACCAATCCGGCGGGCACGGTCAGCGGGTGGAGTTTTGCTTTGCGCTGGGGCTGGTTCGTCCCTAGATTATTTTTCCCATGCTGGAGCAATTGGCAGATAAATTTCAAGGCGTGTTTTCCAAGCTGCGCGGTTACGGCAGGCTGACGGAAAGCAATGTGGCGGAGGCGTTGCGCGAGGTGCGGCTGGCGCTGCTGGCGGCGGATGTCAATTACCGGGTTACTAGGGATTTTTGCGAGCGGGTCAAGGCCAAGGCGCTGGGCGAGGAATTCAGCAAATCCATCCGGCCCGGCGATATGTTCGTCAAGGTGGTGCACGATGAGTTGCTGGCGATTTTCCAGGCGGGCGACGGCGCACTGTCAGCGCGGCGTCCGCTGACGGTGGCGCTGTGCGGTTTGAACGGCGCGGGCAAGACCACCACGGCGGGCAAGCTGGCGCTGATGTTGAAGAAACAGCGGGAAAAAGTCTTGCTGGTGGCGGCGGATTTGAGTCGTCCGGCGGCGGTGCAACAGTTGCAAACTTTGGGACGGCAGCATGAACTTGAGGTTTTCGCGCCGGCGCCGGGGATGAATTTGCCAACACACTTGCAGGCGGCGCTGGCGCACGCTGCCAATGGCCGGTTTGATGTGACCATTTTCGACTTGGCGGGACGCACGGAAATCAACGCGGAGTTGTTGGCCGAGCTAAAAAATGCCGCGACGCAAATCACCCCGGACGAGTCGCTGTTGGTGGCGGACGCGGCGCTGGGCCAGAGCGCGGCGGAGGTGGCGCGGGCGTTTCACGCGGCGGTGCCGCTGACGGGGATTGTGCTGTCAAAGTTCGACGGCGACGCGAAGGGCGGCGCGGCGTTTTCGTTGCAGGCGGTGACCGGGGTGCCCATCAAGTTCATCGGCACCGGCGAGCGCGCGGAGCAGTTTGAGGTGTTCCACGCTGACCGTCTCATCCAACGGCTGCTGGGCATGGGCGACTTGTACGGGCTGGTGGAGAAGGTCGCGGAGCAGATTGATTTGGAGGACGCCGCCAAAATGGAGTCCAAATTACGCAACGCGGAATTCAACTTGCAGGATTTCATGGACCAGATGAAGCAGCTAAAAAAATTGGGGCCGCTGCAAAATCTGCTTGGCATGTTGCCCGGCATGGGTAGTATGCAAAATTTCTCTCTGGACGATAAAGTGTTAAAGAGGACGGAGGCGATTGTCAGCGCCATGACGGCGCAGGAACGGCGGCGCCCCGAAGTTTTGAATGCGAAGCGTCGCCAAAGGATAGCCACGGGCAGCGGCACCAGCGTGACGGAAGTCAACGAACTGTTGCATCGCTTCCGTACCATGCAGAAAATGATGGGCAAGCTGTTCAAGGGCGGCAATCGGGAGAATAAACTAAAGCGACTGCTCGGCGGCATAGGGTCGGCGGGCAAGTAGCGAAAGAATAGGTGATTATATATGGCAGTAGTGATTCGTTTGCGTCGTGAGGGCGCGAAAAACAGGCCGTTTTACAACGTGGTGGTGGCGGACAAGCGCGCGCCCCGTGACGGCAAGTTCATCGAGATTGTGGGTTCCTACGATCCGATCGGCAAGAACCAGGAAAAACAACTCAAACTGGAGCGCGTCGAACATTGGCTCGCCCAGGGCGCCAAGGCCAGTGACACGGTCAGGCACTTGGTGAAAAAGGCGCAAGCCAAGGCCGCCAAGGCCTGAGACCGGCGCTGACAGTGAACTGTACCGCGTATGAAATACTTTGTGGAATTTGTGGTTTCCGCATTGGTGCAACACGCGGGGGAAGTGGAGGTCAAAATGACAGAACGGCCGGATAGCATTGACTGTCTGGTGCATTTAAATTCGCTCGACATGGGCCGGGTAATCGGCAAAAGAGGCCGCACGATTTCCGCGATTCGCAACCTGTGCAATGCCGCCGCTGCCAATGGCAGCAAGCAAGTGCGGATTGAGTTAGTGGAAACCAACTAAGGGAGGCGGGACGTGAAAATTGACGTCCTGACGTTGTTTCCCGAAATGCTGGCGGGGCCGTTGCAGGCCAGCATCGTGAGTCGGGCGCAGCGCGGCGGGCAGGTGCGAATTGATGTCCATGACATTCGGGACTACGCGCACGCGAAACATCGCACGGTGGATGACCGCCCGTTTGGCGGCGGCCCCGGAATGGTGATGAAATGCGAGCCGTTGGTCGAATGCATTGAGAGCGTGCAAACGCGGGAAACGGTCAGGGGCAGGGTCGTGTACCTGACGCCGGAAGGCGTGAAATTCGACCAAGTGAAGGCGCTGGAATACAGCAAGCTGGAACGATTGATCTTTGTCAGCGGACATTACGAGGGCGTGGATGAACGCGTGCGCGAGGGCTGGATTGACGAGGAATTGTCCATTGGCGACTATGTCCTCAGCAACGGCACCATCGCGGCGCTGATCGTCATTGACGCCGTGGTGCGGCTGTTGCCCGGCGTGCTGGGCAACGAGGCCTCGGCGCAAATGGATTCGTTCGGCGCCGACGCGTTGCTAGAAGGCCCGCAATACACGCGCCCGGAAGAGTTTCGCGGCAGGAAAGTGCCGGAGATTTTATTAACAGGCCACCATGCCGCCATTAGCGCATGGAGAAAAGAACAGGCAGCCCGGAGGACGTCGGAACGTCGGAAGGACCTGCTGGAAAAAAGCAAGAACATTGGTAGCGTAAAGTCGCCGTTAAACGCGGCGGCCAACGACCAGCAATAAAAACAAATGATATGAAAGCGATAGAAAAAATCGAGAGCGCACAACTCAAGAAGGAAATACCGAGCTTCAGCGTCGGCGACACCGTGAAGGTTTCCACCCGCGTCAAGGAAGGCGAAAAAGAACGCATCCAGAACTATGCCGGCATCGTCATCGGTAAGAAAGGCAGCGGCATCAACGCCACTTTCACCGTCCGCCGCATCAGCTACGGCGAGGGAGTCGAGCGCGTGTTCCCGATTCACTCGCCTTTCATTGAAAAAGTCGTGGTCGAAATCCAGGGCAAAGTCCGGCGCGCCAGCCTCGGCTATCTCCGCAAGAAGAAGGGCACCATGGAAGTCAAATCCGTGGACCGCAAGGCCGCCAAAGCTGCCAAAGCCGCCGCGAAATAATTCACGGTTTGCATTCAATATCAGCGCCTGACCGTCCGGCCGGGCGTTTTTATTTTTTGCGGCAAGCGCCGACCGAAAATCAGGCGGATTGATTTCGAGACATCGTCAGCGGCGCTTTATACAATCGGGCCGCGGTCAAGACGGCGGGCTTTTTCGAGGTTCTCCGGCCGGTACAACTCGGCGCGGACGGCGCGCCTGGTGGGAGCACAGTCACGGTCAGCGGCGTTTTTTTTCGGTCGGACAACTTTCCGGCGGGCGGGTTTCATGTTGCCAGCAGTGTAGCGCGCTTTTATGATCTGTCGCCATGAAGGCGCGGAAATTTTTCTACACCGGCAGCGTGCAGGGCGTCGGGTTTCGTTATTCAGTGCGCCAAATCGCGGCGGGGTTCGACGTAACCGGTTATGTCCGCAATCTGCCGGACGGGCGGGTAGAGTTGTTCCTGCAAGGCGCTGACGATGAGGTGGCGGCAATGGCGGATGACATCGCGCGCAGTCACTTGAACGGGCATATCAAGTCGGTCGAGAGCCGTGACGCGGCGGTTGATGCGCAATTGAAAGGATTCAATATTCTGCCATGAACGAACCAGACTTCGCCGTCAGCGCCGCGAACCTGACCAAGACTTTCACGTTGGAATGGACGCGCAAACGATTACTGGCGCTGGATGGCCTGGACCTGCGAGTCCGGCGGGGCGAGGTGTTCGGTTTGCTCGGCCCCAACGGTTCCGGCAAAAGCACGACGCTGAAGTTGTTGCTCGGCTTGATCAGACCGACGACGGGGCAGGCGCGGGTGTTTGGCCAGGAAGCCGGTTCGCTGGCCTCGCGGCGGCGGCTCGGCTTTTTGCCGGAAAATCCGTATTTTCCCGGTTTTTTATCGGGACGCGAGGTGCTGAATTATTACGGCAAGCTGGCGGATTTGCACGGCCGGCGCTTGCGCGCGCGGGTGGAGGAATTGCTTGAGTTGGTGAGCCTGCAACCGGCGGCGGGCCGAGCCTTGAAAACTTATTCCAAGGGCATGTTGCAGCGCGTCGGGCTGGCGCAGGCGCTGTTGCACGACCCGGATTTGCTGTTGCTGGACGAGCCGACGGCAGGCGTCGATCCGGTCGGCTCGCGGCAGATTCGCGACTTGATTCTGGCGCTGAAAAAGCGCGGCAAGACGATTATTTTTTCCTCGCATTTGCTGGAGCAGGTGCAGGAAGTCGCCGACCGGGTGATTATTCTTCATCGCGGCAAAAAAATCCAGGAGGGGACGCTGGACGAGTTACTATCGGTGCAAGGACAGCGCCAAGTCACCGTCAGCGGCCTGACGCCGGAGTTGCAGGAGCAGCTGGCGGCCTGGCTGCAAAACGCGGGCGCGGAGCTGATCGCGGTGACGCAGCCGAAGCAGCAGCTTGAGGATTATTTTATTCGCGCAGTGAGCAAGTGATCATGAAAAACAGTTTGCGTCATATTTGGGTCATCGCCGGCAACACCTTTACCGAGGCTATCCGGCAAAAAGTGTTGTATGTGCTGACGGTGTTCTGCCTGATCATGCTGGGCGGGTCGAGCTTTTACACGCAGTTCGATTTTCGCGGCGACGAGTTCAAGTTCATGAAGGATTTGGCCTACGCCGCCATCAGCGTGATCGGCCTGCTGGTTGCCTTGTTAGGGGCGGCCATGCTGATTCCGGCGGAGTTGGAAAAACGCACGATTTACACGCTGTTGAGCAAGCCGGTGCGGAAGTTTGAATTCATCGTCGGCAAGTATCTGGGGCTGACGCTGCTGCTGACCCTGTTCATGGCGCTGATGGCGGGGATTTTCATGCTGGTGATGTGGAGCCACGAGAGTTCGCTGACCAACGACATCATGGCGACCAGCCAGGGGCAGCCGACCGAATTGCAGTTGCAGCAGATCAATGAGTTTCGCGCCGGCGCGTATGATCCGGCGATGTGGCAGGCGCTGACGCTGGTGTGGGCAAAGTTGTGCCTGGTGACGGTGATCAGCGTGTTTTTCTCCACGCTGGCCTCCTCCACCGTGTTCATTGTCAGCTGCACCCTGTTTGTGTATTTGATTGGCCACTTGCAGTCGGTGGCGCGGGATTTTTGGCTGGCGCCGGAGAGTGGCGCCAGCTGGCTCACCACCGTTTTTTTGGCGGCGATTTCGCTGCTCATCCCGGATTTCCAGACGTTCAACTTGATTGATGAAATTATCGGCGGCAACCGGGTGCTGTGGCTCAACACGCGGCACATCCTGCTTTATACGGGAGGATACACGGTCATCGCGCTGGGAGTGTCCTCGCTGTTATTTGAGAGCCGCGAATTATGAAACTCCGGTTGCTGGCACTGGCGCTGATCGTCATCTGGGGCGCGGGAAAAGTCGGTTGGGAAAACCGGCTGGCCGCCGAGCGCAAAGTGGTGATGGTGGGGCAGGACTTGCCGATGAGTTACCAATTGCGTGACAGTCTGGGACAGGGCTTCACCATGGCGGCGTTGGGCGGGTTTCGCGGCCTGGCGGCGGATTCGCTGTGGCTTTCGCTGACCAGCGCTTGGCAGGAACAGGAATGGGAGCGGGTGGCGGCGCTGGCGGAAATGTGCGTGCTGTTGCAGCCGCGGGTGGCGTTTTTTTGGGACATGGGGGCGTGGAATCTGGCGTGGAACGCGAGCGTGGCGGTCGAGCACGGCCCGGTCAAGGGAGGCATCGACCGGCGCAAGCATGATGCCAGAAGGTGGATTGAGGCGGGCAAGGATTTGCTGGAGCGCGGCATCCGGGTGATTCCCGAAAAGCCGATTTTATACCAGCGCCTGGGCGACCTGTATTGGCGGCGTTTGGGTAATTACGAGCAAGCCGCGGAATGTTATAAAGAAGCGTTGCAGCGGCCGAAGGCGCCGTTATATCTGGAAAGATCTGTCGGTCTTATGCTTGAGAAGGCGAAGCAAGACCAGGCAGCTTACGAGTATTGGCGACAATTGTGGCAGAGTTGCCAGGAACATGGCGTTGACCAGCATCGCTGGGATATGGTCAAGGAACATATTCAAAAACTGGAAACCACCCTGGCCATTCCGACGGAACAACGATTCTTTCAGCCAACCGACCATTGACCGCTGACGAAAATCTCGGAGACAGCGCGGACGGTCAGCGCAATTTGAGAGTTGACCATCAGCGGCGATTCATTAAATTGGAAGGAATGAAAAAATTCCTTCTTACCTCCGTCGTGGCGCTCGTGAGCGTAGTCGCCGTTAACGCCCAAAACAATCCCAAAGTGTGGCCGATGCCCGCCGAACTGCCGTTCCGTCCGGCCGGTGTCAAGGTCACCGTCTTCCCCTATCCGCGCGCCGAATGGGTGGAGCGGGTGAAACGCAGCAATGACGCCGCCCAGACGCAAAACCGCACGCAGTCCATCAAGCTGGTATTCGACGGCGATTCCATCACCGACGGCTGGCACGGCGGCGGGCAGAAAATCTGGCAGGAGCGCTACGCGAAATACGGCGCGTTCAACTTCGGCATCGGCGGCGACCGCACGGAAAACGTGCTGTGGCGCCTGTCGCAGGGCCAGATGAGCAGCCTGCAACCGAAGCTGGTTGCCATCATGATCGGCACCAACAACATCGGCAACTCGGCCGAGGATATCATCGACGGGGTCACGGCGATAGTCGCGGAATACCGCAAGCTCTGCCCCGACGCGGTGATTCTGCTGCAAGCCATTTTCCCGCGCAACGAAAAGGCCGACCATCCCTGGCGCGCGAAAATCAAGGAAGTCAACGCCGCCATCGCCAAACTGGACGACGGCGACAAGGTGGTGTTCGTGGATTTCAGCGACAAATTCCTGCAACCCGACGGCACGCTGGGCAAGGACATCATGCCCGACTTTTTGCATCCGAACGCCAGCGGTTACCAGATCTGGGCTGACGCCATTCAGCCGTATATTGACAAATATTTGCAATAACATTGCGATATTCACCAACCGCCGCTGACAGTGCAGTCACTGTCAGCGGCTTTTTTGTTCGTAACTTCACGGCGCGCGGTTAGGCTGGCGCAGTGAATATGCTGGTCATCAAGCCGACCGCGCTCGGCGATGTGGCGCAGGCGCTGACGGTGGCGCCGGTGCTGAAGTCACGCGGCGGTCGGCTGACCTGGCTGGTGGACGAGGATTACGCGCCGCTGGTGACGGCGTGCCCGTGGGTGGATGAACTCATCACCTTTCCGCGCCGGCGGCTGCGCGCCGCGCCGGCGGCGTTCGCGCGCTGGCTGCTAACCCTGCGGCGACACAAGTTCGACCTGGCGCTGGATTTGCAAGGACTGGCGCGCAGCGCGTTGATGACGCGGGCGGTGCGCGCGACGCGGCGGGTGGGCCTGCAATCGGGCCGCGAGTGGTCGCGGCTGGCCTACGACGAGGTGGTGGCGGATGTCCAGACTCACGCGGCGGACCGTTACCTGACCGCGGCGCTGACCGTGACCGGCACCGCCAGCGGCGACGCCATGACTGATACTCAATTATTAGTTAGACCGCCGGATGAATTACCCGCCGGATTGCGGACGGGCGGTTACACCGTGCTGCACCCGTACAGCAGATGGGAAACGAAACTGTGGCCGTGGCGGAATTACGAGCAACTGGCGCGGCTGCTGCCAGAGGAAAAATTTGTGCTGGTCGGCCAAGGGAATTTTTTCCCGGCCACCGCGCCCAATCTGCTGGATTTGCGCGGCCAGACGGACTTGCGCGGTTTGCTGACGCTGCTGGGCGCGGCCCGCGCGGTGGTCGGCACGGATTCCGGCCCGCTGCACGTGGCGGCGGCGCTGGACCGTCCACTGGTGGCCTTGTTTGGCGCGACTGACCCGCGCAAGACCGCGCCGCGCGCCCGGCAGGTGAAACTACTAACAACAGACTTGTCGTGCCGTCCGTGCCTGCGCCGTCACTGCCAGCGGGCTAACCGCATGGCGTGCCTGCGGGCGATTACCCCCGCGCAGGTGGTCGCCGCCTGGCGATCATTGGTGGATTGATATTATCGGTATTGATTATCATCTTAATTACTAAAATGTAATACATTTATAACTATTTTAAAATCAGTGAGTTACGAACAACATAAACCGGCGCGAGTTATGCCGTTCTTGCAATTATTGAAAAAACAATTACTGTTGATGTGTTTTTAACCCCAAACTGACAAAGAAAGGTCAAGCTACAATGAAAACACGTTCACGTAAAAATAGAAAATGGTCGGCAGCAATCGTGCTGGAAGAAATCAGGCAATGGAATTTGCGCGGCGAGCCGCTCTATTCCCATCATGTGCGCAAGAATTTCCAGGAATTGCTCGCGGCCGGCATCCGCTACTACGGCAGCTGGCAGGCCGCCGTTGAAAAAGCCGGCATCCAATACAATGAAGTCCGCAAGTACCAGCATTGGACCAAGGACGGCATCGTGGCGCAGATTCAGGAGTTATTCAAACAGGGTGCCGATCTTTCGTTCCGCGCGATGATGCTCAGTTCCTATAACAGCATGGTCTATGCGGCGATTCGCCCGAAGCATTTCGGCTCGTGGAAAACGGCGCTGACGGCAGCCGGTTTGGCGCCGAACGAAATTTACCGTTATCGCTCCTGGAATGAGGAAACCATTCTGGACGAAATCCGCCGGCTCAAGGAGCAAGGCGTGGATCTCAGTTCGAAGACCATGGATGAAACTGCCAACCCGCTGATCGCCACCGCCCGCCGGCGGTTCGGCAACTGGGGCGCCGCGGTGGAGAAAGCCGGGATTGATTACGCCAGCATCCGCCGCCGCCGGCGCTGGACCAGTGCGATGGTGATTGACGGCATCCGTGACTTGCAGCGCCAGGGAATACGGCTGCAAAGCGGCGAGGTGCGCAGACACGCCCCGGCGCTGTTCGCGGCCGCCTGCAAACCGCGCTTCTTCGGTTCGTGGCTAAAAGCCCTGGCCGCCGCGAAAAATACCGCGACGGTTGCCTGAATCGGCAGTTGCCGCTGATATTGACGAAAAGGCAGGAGGATATTTCCTCCTGCCTTTTTGTTGTCAGGGGTGGAAATGAATATTGTCACGCTGACGCTGTTACGATAATATTTGTCAATGAGATTTATTTGTGCGGTTTGTGCCGGGATATTTTCATGGCTGGTCGTGACACCAGTGTCAGCGCAGGTGGAGGTGCAATTTTCCCAACAGCGCAGTCTTTACCTGCAATATGAATCGATTGACCTGACCCTGGAGTTAACCAACGTGACCGACGCTCCATTCAGCCTGAGCGTGAATGACGACGGTAAGTCGTGGCTGGGCTTTTTGGTGTTCAACCAAGCCAGCGGCGTGGTCAATCAGGTTAAAAGCATCACCGCCAAACAAATTAACCTGGCGCCCGGGGAAACCAAGCGGATCAGCGTGGACATTTTGCCTTATTACGCCATTCGCGCCACCGGCGGTTATACCGCGCAAGCCATCGTTCACATTCCCGGTCTGAAGCCCATCATGACCGGCAAACTTTATTTTACCGTGGGCAAGGGCGAGACGATTTGGACGCAAGACGTTTACAACACCGGCGTGAAACGAGTGTACAGTCTGGTGCGGTTTTTGGATGTGAACGAGGCGAATTTGTATTTGCGGGTGGAGGAACCGGATCAGAATTTGATGTACAACACGGTCCGGTTGGGCAAAGTGGTCTCCTTTGCCGATCCGCAGATTGCGTTTGACCGTACGGGCAATCTTCATATCGTGCAAGTGATTAGCGCCAAGAATTACCGTTACACCGAGGCGGATGCCAATGGCGGCATTTTGGCCCAGGAGGACCGTCAGTCCATCGCCGGGGTCATGACGCCGACACTGGCCAGAAGCGATCACGGCATGGTGCAGTTTATCGGCGGTTTAACCAAAAAGGACGCGACCGAGCGGGCCAAGCTTTCCGAGACGCAGACGATCCCATTGTCAGCGTCCGGTGTGGCGAGATAACCACCGGGATGCTCCCGGCGTATGGATCACCATCAGCGACACTAGCTAATAATCGTCGGTCGGGTGATGGTCAACGTGGCGCATAATCATAAATGGGCGGCGGCCAAAAATTCACGGTTAGCGCGAATCAATGACCGGCGCTGACGCACACATTCGGAAGAAATAAGCGGGTCTGCCGGGGTGTTCATGACGTAGTCAAGCAGACGCTCCACGGTGCTGGTGGCAACGTGAACGCGGGTGTCCGATGAGGCGTAGTAGATGTAAACGTCGCCGTTTTCCCGCGCGATGGCGCCGTTGCAGAAAATGACATTGGCTACGTCGCCGATTCGCTCCTCGCCTTCGGGAGCAATCAAATAGCCGGCGGGACGCCGCAACACTTTGGCGGGTTCGCGCAAATCGGAAAGCAACGCATAGATCACGTAACGCAGCCCGGCGGCGGTGTTGCGCACGCCGTGAGCCAGGTGCAGCCAGCCGGCGGAAGTGCGCAAGGGGGCCGGCCCTTGTCCGTTTTTAAGCTCCTTGACGGTGTGATAAACCCGCGGATCCATGATTTCCTCGGCACCGATTACCGCCGGATTCATTGACGCGGACAAAGCCCAGCCGATGCCGCCACCGGAGCCGGTCGAGATGAAATCATCTTGCGGACGGGTGTAGAAGGCATAGCGACCGTTGACGAATTCGGAATGCAGCACCACATTGCGCTGCTGGGCGGAGGATGATTTGAAGTCGGGCAGTCTTTCCCAGTTTTTCAAATCGCGAGTACGTACAATGCCGCATTGCGCGACCGCGCTGCTGGTGTCGAACTGCGGAGCCGTGGGATCGCGTCGTTCGGTGCAAAACAACCCGTAGATCCAGCCGTCCTCGTGTTTCACCAGCCGCATGTCATAGACGTTGACATCGGGATCGTCGGTTTGGTCGAGCAAAATCGGATCTGCATGGAACCGGAACTGATCAATGCCGGAAACGCTTTCCGCGACGGCAAAAAACGATTTGCGGTCGGCGCCCTCGACGCGGGCGATCAGATAAAAACGGCCGTTGAGTTCAATGGCGCCGGGATTTAACACCGCATTGATGCCGAGTCGTTCGAGGCCGCGCGGATTGGTGGCCGGATTAAAATCGAAACGCCAGGCAAGCGGGACATGCGCGGCGGTGAGCACCGGATGTTCGTAACGGTCAAAAATCCCATTGGACCAGGCCGCGGAGGAAACTTGGTTGCGCAGCGCGTATAGATTTTCCTGAGCCTGGAGGCGGGCCTGAAGGCAAGGCAGAATAGCAGGAGGAGCAGGTTTCATTATTTTATTCCCGTATCGGCGACGGCGCCACGTAGTGATCGGGGCCGCCGTGTCGTTTCCAGCCGCGATAAACAGCCACCATCGGCACAATCGCCACTGTGCAAAAACCCGCGACCCACCAGAAAATAAGCCGGTAATTACTATCCACGAAATCCATGTATTCTCCGCAAATATAGTTGCCAACAATCATGCCGCCGCAACTGAAGACATTGATGCCCGACGCGAACTGGCCGAAACTTTTCTCCGGAAACAAACGCATGCTGACCGTGAGCGAACCGAGCGTCCACCCCACCGCGGGCAGCGAGGATACGAGACTATAGACCAGCCAACTGGTTTGATCGGTTACCAAATAATAAGCCAGGATGGCCACGATAACCAAAGTGACCAGACTGGCCAGCGTAACCTTCATTTCACCAATCTTGCCGCACAGCCAGCCGATTGGAATATAAACCACGGCGCTCAACAGGGCGGCATAGGCGTAGATTTGCCCCATGGCCTCCATTTCCAAGCGCAAGGTATGCCGGGCATAAAGAGTGAGAAACGAGTAATTGGCGCAAACATTGCCGATTACAAACAGGACATGAACGAGAAAAAAATTGCGATAAAGCGGAATGCCCAGGCAGTCCCGAAAATAAGTGATGAAACGAAGCAAAAAATTATCAGCGGGACCACGGGATTCAGGCTCAGGATAATCGCCTTCCTTTACTTTCCAGCACATCAATAGAAAGGCGGCGAGATAAAAAAATCCGACCAGGAGGAAGGTTAGCTTACGATGGGAAAGCATGATGGGAAAGACATACCAAAGGAACAACATGGCCGCCATCGTTCCGACGACGCGAAACCAGGTGAGAAAGCGGGCCATCAGGACTTGCGGCACCACATCGCGCACCAGCCAGTTAAAGACATTGACCAAAATCATGTTGAAAAAATGAAACGCAACCGTGAACAGGCACAACAGCGACAGCACCAAGGAGGTCTGGGTTAGCCAGGAAAATGACGGCAAATACCGGTGCGTCAAGGCGCCGATTTCCGGCGCGAATCCGATGGCCAGCAGGGATAGTGTGGTCAGGGGAGTGACAATCAAAAGAAAGGGAATACGCCGTCCCAGCCGGGCACGCAAGCGGTCGCTCCATTGGCTGATATTGGGCAGAAAGAGGATATTGACCAAGCCAGCGACGCTGCCGGTGGTAATGCCGATAAAGACATTGGAAGCGTTCAGCTCCTTGAGATACAACGGCATGAACCGCCCGAAAACCGACTCGAAAAAATTGAAGGCAAAATCACCCCATAGCAGCCAGCCAAACAAAATCACGATGGCGCGCTTGTCGTATTTCAGCGTGCCAACGGTATAGAGATTTGGCGTGGCAACGGAGCCGTGTTCTTCAGTGGTGGAATTCATGACGGTTAAACTAGGCGCTCACTTTTACAACAATCTTCCGCACCGCTTCGTTTCCGCACATGGGAGCGTGCAAATCCTCTTCTGGATAAAAAATGGCGAAACTGCCCTCAGGCACCGGCAGCCAAAAGTCCGGAGTCCCGGTCAGAAAACAGATGTCCCTGGCCAAATCCCAGCCCTGGGAATCGGGCTGATGTTCTTTGGCGTGACCGCAACCAATCAACTCCAGCCCTGTTAAGGTAAACTGAATATCAATATACTTTTTATGTGTTTCCAGGCGGGCCGAGGCCATCCCCTTGCCAACGCCTTGTTGCACCATGGCATAAACATGTTCCCCATCGATCTCGTAGCTGCCGATGGGCAGCGTTGCCAAGCCGCTTTGCTGCAGAAACTCAAATGCCTTTGCAAAGCCGGAATGCAAGTTGTATAAACGATTGGCCTCTTCAAGTCGGTTATAAATCATATTTTTCTTTTTTTCAGGTGGTTAATTTTTTGGGAAATTTTATTTTTCAATTTGACAGGAACAGTGTCTTGCGCGACAGCAATCACCTGTGGGTAATCAGCCAGCGGGTCGCTCGCGCAATATCCTTCCACATCGCGCATACTCACCACGCCGGGCCACCATTTCAGGCGGTAACGGAAGGTGTAATCGCCGCCGCTCAAGCCGCAAAAGTTGGTGAACCAATAAGTATTGATCGGCCAGGACACCAAAGCGCGCGCGTGCCGCGGATTGCGTTTGCGGGGCGGTGTCGGACAGGGTTCATCAAACATGACCAGCGGCGCGTCCCACGGCGTCCACAGCACCGAGGCGGCGCGTCCACGCAGCAGAATGCCACGATGCACCGTCCACCAGTTTTTACATGAGCCGGGAATATTTTCCCCGCAAGGATCAGCCCAGGCACCGCCAACATCAGCGAGGAGTGACGCTTGAAAGCCAAACGGAAACAGGATGTAAAGGGAACGGGGACGCTCCGTATAATCGAGCTTGACGCGCGCCTCGATGCGGACAGTATCACCCGCAGCGTCCCAATCAATGTGGGCAGACTTCAGCACCGTGCGCTTCCAGCGGGGCGCCTCGTTCCAGTGACCGTGCGCTTCCGGCCGGTCAAATTTTCCAACCTCAAACCAGGTGGAACGCTCCCCGTTCAGCGGTTCCTCAAGGATCACCTTCAGCGTCGCGGGATTAATCCATCGCTGCCAGTCAACTTTTCTCCGGGCAGCTTTCACCTTGCGCAAAGGCTGAACTGGCACAACGTCAGCTTTGCCCCGCACCAACTCGTTCCATAAGGGATCGAATGATTCCAGGCGGGTATCTAACAACCTATAACGAGGTTGCAATGAGGCGCGCAAAGCCTCGTTGGCATCAACCACAGCGGCATACATGAGTTCCTGCTTGGCCGCGAGTCCGGCGAGCGACAGCAACTCATAGGGCTTGAGGGCGCTGGTGCTGCCACCCCAGGTGTGTTCCGCCGCCAAAAAAATCTTTCGCCTGACGGCTGCCGCCTGTTCCACGGGCAGTCCCCGCTGCTCGGCCGCGTGAATGCGGCGCTGAGCTTCCATCAGCGCGGCGGTCTCCCGCGGCGTGCTCGCCACTCCCGAAGCCCACCAATCCGTCCAGTCTCCGGCAAAGACCGGCAGCCCGGCCGCGTGCCCGAACAAGTAATTCGCCCATTCCAGCAAGGTCGCCGGACGCATCATCGGCCACTCATTCAAGCGGGCCTGTCGATTGTAAGCGGCAATGTAATCCAAATATTGGGGATGCGGCGGGCCATTGTCCGGCGGAACATTGGTGACCTGGAGCAGCAGCTTTTCGTAGGGATAATCCTTAAGCTCCGCCAATCGCTTGGCCAAATCAACTTCCCGCCGCCTGGTGGCACCGGCATCAATCGTCTGATTACCGGGCCGGGCCGGGACGCTGACCGTGGGCGCCGGTTGCGGCGCGTCGTAGTTGATGCCCCAAAAAGCCCCCTGATTGTAATGGGCACCCTGCCAGCACAACAGTTTGCGGCCCGACGCGCTCTGCCATTGAAACGCCGTATAACGCGGCAGCCCGCCGCCGCAAACAAAATTCATGGCCGCGCACAGCGTCGTGACGCCATGATCCAGCAGCGCGTCCGCCCAGGGCCAGCTCAACCCGTTAATGTCGCAAATCAGCGCCACGGAAATAGGAATGCCCTCGGCGCGCAGTTCGTCGAGTATCCGCAAAGCCGCCGCAATCGTGCGGCTGTCCGCCAGCGGCGTCGGATGCAGGGGCATGGCGGCGACTTCAATTTCACCGCGCCGCACACAGTCGAGCAATGCGCGCCGTTCACGGGGAGAACGTGACTTCAGCCAGCCATGCACCACCCAGGCTGACTCGCACGTCCAACGATACCGCGAGGAAGTTCCCTGCTCCCGATACCGGCGGCACAAATCAACGGCCTGGTCGATGTAGCGATAATGTCGCGCTTCCACCACGCTGGGGTGCGACGTGTAACCCCAATCGGTATGGGTGTGATGAACGACAAGAATTTCAGCAAGCGGCATAAAAGGAAGGAAATCTGATCGGTTGACTGGTTAGTTCCCGGCTGAAATCTCCCTGGCCAGGTTGAGCGCGGAACGGGAGGCTTCGTTCAAAAACACCATGTCAACCCCCAGGGCAATAAAAGTAAAACCATGGTCGATGGTGTCCTGAATCGACTCCCGCGTGGGATGCACCAAGTGCAAGCCCGCCGACTTGCCGTGCCGTTGGCAGGCCGCGGCCACTTTTTCGCGCGCCGCCCGGATGGTCGGATGATTCGTTTGGCCGGTCAATTCATACGAACCGCTCAAATCATACGGGCCGATCAAGACGCCATCTACTCCGCTGACATTCAGGATTTTATCGATTTCCTCGACCGCCTGCCTTGATTCGATCATCACGATCAGCGCGATGTTGTCATTGGCAGCGGCGGCATATTCGTCAAAATTGACGCCGTAATCGTTCATCCGGGAAAAGCAAAAACCGCGGATGCCCTGCGGCGGATACTTCGCCGCGGCGACCGCCCGGCGCGCTTCATCAGCGTTGTTCACCAACGGCACAATGATTCCCTGCGCGCCCGCGTCGAGCATTTGCCTGATGGCCAGCGTGTCGTTTTCCCGGACGCGGGCCAGCGGCAGCGGCCCCCGCCCGTGCATCCCCCGCGCCAAGGCGGTAAATCCCTCGACATCGATAGCGGAATGCTCGCAATCGACTACCAGCCAATCGTAACCGGCATTGGCCAGAATTTCCGCGACGCCCGGACACGCGCCGATTTGCAGCCACGAGCCAAAAGTCACCTGCCGGTTAACCAAAGCTTGCTTTACCTTATTCGTCATGGACATAAACCACCTTGTTATTTCTCCAGAATGGCATGAGGCCAGAAGTTGGCGTGCCGCCAGCAGGAAGACTTTGGCGGATAGGAAAGATTCAAGCTGCGGCCCGCGTCCTGCTCATCGTTTTTATCGTTGACCAACAGTCCGAATCCAAACGCGGCCCCCTCGCGCAGTTGCAGCGGCAGCAGCATCCACTGGGGAAACGCGACTTCGTAAAAATATCCTGTTTCGGTTTGCTTGAACACCGTCTTCACTTCCGTCACCAGCGTTCTGGCCTTTACCGCGTTCACCCCAAGGCCTAGCTGCTGATTGGCTGTCTCCTGGGTATAAACCAGCACCTTCCCCTCCTCAGGTTTCGGCAGAAAAGCGTAGTAATAATCGTCACTGTCCACCCGCAGCGTGTTCCGGTCCTTGCCGTCGCACAACGTGTCAAAATAGGCGATCAGCACGTCGCAATCCGTCACTTCCGCCCGATTGGTGATGCGGGCGCCGGCAAACAGCTTGCTGTCCGTGACATCGACCAGCAGGTAAAAATACTCGTCGTCCCACGCCGTCTTGAACCTGGCTTGCAATTCCGCTGGTGCTGAGGTTCCGCCCTGGCTGATGCGGAAATCCTTCTCGATTTCCTTGGAACGCACCCGAAGATTCGTCATCGCAATATACGGAATGCCGTCCCATTCCGACAAGTCACCGGTCAGGGATATTTTTGCGGCAGCCTTGCGGATCCCGAAGGATTCTTCCACAATGACACCGGAATAGCTGCTGCCCCCTGATGCATTCAGCTTCCACGAGATGGTGTCCCGGTTGATCCGCGAGTTTGCAACCGGCGCGCGCAATTTGACATCGACGGTAATTTCCGTCAGGCCCGGAATCTCCAGATGCTTCGCTGTTGCTGACGCGCTCCCGTTCTGCACACTCAAGTCGCCGGAAAAACTCCTGCTCAGCAAATTTTTAACCCGCAATGTCAGCGTGTCGCGGTCTTTGAGGCGGGACGTAAGCTGAATCGGCGGATAATTGGCGTCTTCGACCGAGATGCTTTCCACGACATCGACTAACTTTTTCAGCCCGCCCTGGTGACCCTTGAGGAAAATCGGGAACGGCGTCAGCGGCAACTGCAGGGAAGTCTGCGTCGCGGGAATCGGCATGGTGTTCTCCATGAGATCCACCACGCTGACAATGCCGCCATTCAACGGAATGGACAACAGCGGGGGCGACTTCACGCCGGTTTCCACCGCGTCCTCATAGCCCCAAATCGCGGCGATGGGGATTTGGTCGTCGTCCTCAAACACATACGCCTTGCTTTTGGGCGCGAAGGACACTTCCTGCTTGAACGAGGCGTTGCCAAACAGCCGGGAAAGCGTATTGACCGTCTTTTGCACCGCCAGCGGCGTCAAGTCGCAATCCAGATAGATGAACGGCCGCCACATGTTGAATTGCTTGATGCGGTCCTGATGTTTCAGCGTCAGCAGCCATGCCCTGGCCTTGAGCGCCGCTGACACTCGCTCGCCCCACCCCATGTCGTAACTGATGCCCCACAAATGATATTGATCCATGAGGAACGGTCGATACGGCGTCAGCCGCCAATCCTCGATGCTAAACGGGGCGTAATACCCGCCTTCGTTGATATAAACCGGCGCGCTGCCGTAGCCGTGCCGGTCCAGCACCGCCAAAAAGTTTTTTAACAACTCCTCCATTTCCTCGCTTTCGGGGTGGCCGTAAGCGTGCACCGCGAAGCGGTCAAACTTGAACCCCGGCGCGACTTTCTCGCTGGCAGTCAGCAAATTATCCACGAGAGAAGTTCCCATCTTCACATTGGCAGCGCCGCCTTCGAGATAAGCCTGATTATCAGCGGAGGCTTCTTTCACGCCCCGCGCGCACGCGATCAACAGCCGGGCCAGGTCATCGTAGCTGCCGTTGAGCATCATCTTGTTTTCGATTTCCTGATGGAAGGCGAAATTTTTCCGCCAGTGATAATACCGCGCCCATTCCCTGGCGGCGGACTGCACTGCCTGTTCCCGCTCCGGGCTGACGCTGTCCCACTCCACCATCCCCTGCACCAACACCTGGGGATTCGGATCGGCCGCCCCGTGTTCCTGGATGGCGATGGTGTTGCCCGTGAAGCGCGGGCCGGATTTTTCCCAATGCTGGCGCATCAGGGCGCCGGTGTCCTCGATGTCATACTGCTTGAGCAAGTCGAACAGCAGTTTGTTATGGAAATTGTAAAAGAAATAATTGACCGACCCCAGGCCGATGTCCCGCCAGCGTTGCAGTCCCGCCTCCTGATTTGGAATAACCAGTTGATGATAGGCAAAAATATTCTTGTTCCGATGCCGGCCCTGCATGTTGTGCATGACCGAAAAACGGGAATATTCAACCCCGGTCTGTCCGTCAGCGAGCTTGGTCTGGGCGCGCACGACGAACACGCCCGTCCGCTGCGCCACGAAATCGTCCAGTGGCAATTTTATTGCCGCCACACCGTCAGCGTCGGTGGTGAACTCGAATTTTCCCAGACTGGTTTCATGGTAGAAGAAATCCTTGACGACGACTTCCACCGCACCGCTTTGCGCGGGGACGGCGGTTTTCACCAGCAGCGCGCCGTCCGTTTTTTGGCCCGGCGTCAGGAAATTGCCCGGCGCCGCGGTAACCAGCGTCGCTGACACTGGCCGGTCGGCGAATTCCGTCGCGCTGTCCCCTTCTTCAAACTGGAGGCCATCCACCCACGCGGCCCCGCCTTCCACGTGGTCCAGAATTTGCAGATTAAAGGAATAACCGGTCGAATTGGCCTTGACGGTGATGACATACCGCTCCCAACTGTCCGTGAGCGCAAACTCGCCTTTTGAGACGTTAGGGGTTTTCTCCTTGGCATTCGTGTTTTCGGAATAATGCCCCACCCGGAGGCGAATGTTCGGCTGGCTGGCTTTCGCGTAAAAACTCAGCACATACGCGGTGCCCGCCTTGACCGGATAACCGAACGATTGCAAATTATCGAACGACCGAATCCCCGTCAGCGTCAGCGCCTTTATTTTCAAGGACGCCCGGCCAAATTTATACTCCGTCCGGTCGATGGAGTATTTCTCCTCATAACCTTTTTCATAGGTGCCGATGTCCGGCGGAAACGTGTAATATTTAAACCCTTCCTCGAACGACGGGTTCAACAGCATATTCCCGCTGCCTGAGTAAACCGGCACCTCCAGCCGGTCCGTTTTCCAGAAATTAACCGTTCCATACGGCTTGTCCGCCGCGCCGACCGGTTGCAGTTTCGCATACGGCGGCGGATAATTGCCGAACAGTTCGCCAGCGTCAGCGGCGGCGGCAACCGCGGGCGGCATGGCAATCACAGCGGCGCAGGCCGCTCCAAATAACATAACCAGGGATTTTTTACGCATATCGAATTTTTTTCATGCCGGGACTACCAGACAATGAGTTCCACAAAATCAAGCACCGATTTCACCGCGTCCTTCGAGCGAAACACAATCTCGTTCGCTCCCTCATTCAGGATTTCCACGGGAATCGGCCAGCCGAGCACCTTTGCGGCATGTCGCGGCGTCCGCCACTCGCAGGGCACGGCATCACAGCGGAACACCGGCCGGTCGTTGACCCACACTTCCCAATCGCCCGCCGCGGCATGGTCCACATGCGCGAACAAGGCGGCATGGTCAGCGCCGGACGGGACAATGTTCATGGTCAGCTCGGCATACTGGCCGTACAGGGACATGCTTTTGGGGAGGGAGCCGTCGTCCTGCCAATGGGAGCCGATGAAATAATGCCGGACGCTGTTGGTCGCGACCGTGCGCTCCCGCAGCCGTTTGATGGCCCCGAACGGCGGCTCACTGACAGCGGTTTGCTTTTTTTCGGAGCCGTGTTTCCGGTAGTACACAAAGTTGAACAGGCTGATGCCGTCAACACCCTGGGCATAGGCGCTCTGCGCCGCCGTGCGCAACTGGTTTTCCGTCGCGTTCAGCAATTCAAAATTGTCGCCATCCTCCTGGTCAACTGCGGCACCGACGGAAATACAGTTGGTCATTTCCAGATACAAAGAAGTATTTTTAGTTGCCTGTCGTATAAGAGATATATCGGTATTTTGCACGGTATAATAGTAACTGGACAAATTAAACATATCGACACCAGCAGCGTCCAGCCGAGCGAAATTAATCCCCAGTTTGCCGTGAGTGTCAGCGGGCAACGGAATTCTCAGCGACAGCCAGCGCTTGGTTCCCCGCGCCGTGGCGTCCAGCAGCGTCCGCACTCTGGTGACAAATTCGGTGAGAATGGCTTCCCGCTGCTCCGGCGGCGTCTCATGCAGCCGGAACAACCGCGGATACCGCACGAAATCCAGTTCCAGGCCGTCGAGATCGTAATTTTCACATAACTCCCGAATGAAGGAAAACTTGTACTCCCGGACTTCCGGGATAGCCCAATTCTGGCCGCGGTCCTGCCAGGAGTTTGAGGCGGGTTCCAGAATGTATTCGGGATGCTGTTGGTAAAATTCGCTGACATTGAGCTGCGCACCGTCAGCGTGCTGGCTGTGCAGCTTTTCGAGGTGATGCGTGTCGTTCATCCGGTAGGAGATGAACGGCGCCAGGTTTTTCTCGCGGCAGCGCCGGGTGAAATCCCGGACAATATCGCCCCCGTTCAGCACATATGCCAGATAGTGATCCGCCTCCCGAATGTCATACGTGTTCCTGAGCCAATCCCAATGCCGCGCGGGCGGCAGCACCTGGCTTTGCCAGAGCGCTATCCAGCCGAAACCCGGTTGCAGCATATGCGCGTCAATGCCAGTGTCAGCGGTTTCATCCACCGAGGCATTCAGCATGTCGCGATTAAATTTTTCACCCCGGCGGTGATAGGGACTGACGCAGGTTTCGATGTGTGTGAGGTCGTTGCTGTACAAGACCTTGAATGGCGCGCTCATGGAGGGGCATCTTTCGCCTGATCCGCTTAGGAAGCCCGCCGACGCTGACGATGCAACCAGCCCAGCAGCAGCGCGCCACCCGCGAGCATCAGGAGACTGGCAGAGACTTCGGGGACGGCGATGAAATTATATTTTGTACTGTTGAAAACAGACTCAAAATCCACCACTTCATCCGAGAGGTAAAACTCGCCGAGCGATCCGACAAACGGCCGATTGCCGCTAGAACTGCCATCCAATAATGTAAACTCATACCATTGCGAAAATTTAATAACTCCATTCTGTAAATCATCATTAACATTGACGAGATCAGTATCAGTTGCCAACCCAGCGTACGTACTCAGTCCGCTCTCACTATTATAAGTCATGCCGACAAATACCCAATTGTCGAGCGACTTATTACCCAATACACTGGATTCAACATCCCCAAAATTTAAATTATGAGTTGTACCGTTAATCGTAATCTGCAGTAACATGATGTCACTACCATTTTTCCCAATCATGGCATTTATATTACCAGTACCAGTACTACTAGTACTATAAGAATTAAACACCCGATTAGCACCATTAGACGTTATATACTCTGGCTTGAGCCACGCGTAAAACGTGAGGGTATTAAGATCTGATGTACTGATATTAGTGTCTTTCCACCAGATTTTCCCGCCACCAGCTATGGTGTTAGAAGCCACAGTATCATAGGCTAATCCGGCAGGATTGCCTGTTGCATTGACATTTTCCCAAGCGCCCGCAGATTCCCAAGTGCCACTATTAAGAAGCCCCACTGTTCCAGTTCCCCATGTGCCGTTGTTTGTCACAGTGTCGGTAGTGTGATCAGAAAGGTCCAAGTCAATAAACACGGTAGCCTTTGCCTGATTCCAAGGTTGTGACGCCACCAACAGCGCCGCCGTCATCACCAATATACTTGTTTTCATTTCAGCCTCGCTTTTCTTGTTTTTTTGTTTATTTTGATACCGCCTTAAAAGCGGCTTTCTGCGCGTTGAAGATCGCCTTGAAATCCACTTTCTCATCCGAGAGATAAAAAGCGCCGAGCGACCCGGCAAACGGCCGGTTGTTGGTCGCCAACGGCGTCGAATTCAATAGGGTCAGCCCGCTCACCGCGGCCTGGGTCAGCGCGCCCGCCGAGTATTCCCTGCTCTCGCTGGCGAGGTACTCGTCTTCCGCCCGTCCGACATACCCGGTCAGCGTGCCCGCCACGCTGTCATAGGTCACGCCGACAAACAGCCACTTGCTGATCGCCTCCTTGCCCAGCACGCTACTGTCAGCGGGGCCGAAACTCAGGCTGCTGCCCACCAATTCACTGTTAACCACCGTATTCAACCGCATCGTGCCGTCACCCGCCACCTGAATCAAAGCGTTCGCGCGCCCGGAACCCCAGGACCACAAGCGGCCTCCCTCCATCAGCGCGCTCGGCTTGACCCAAGCGTAAAACGTGAGCGTCGTGATGCCCTCCATGGGCTTGGCGGAAATCCAGGAAATCGTCCCGTTGCCCGTGCCTGAACCTGAGACACTGGCCCCGGTCTTGTAAGCGCGTCCGGCGGGATTGCCCGTGGCGTTGACATTTTCCCAGGCGCCCGTGCCCGCGCCCAAAAAAGTGCCCCTGCCGTCGTGTAGTCCCACATTGCCGTCACCCATCACGCCGGAATTTTTCGCGGTATCGCCGGAAAAATTCAGGTCAATGAACACCGTGGCTTCGGCTTGATTCCAAGGTTGCGCCGCCAGTAACAGCGCCGCCATAACAATTGATAGACTTGATTTCATTGATTTGCTCCTTTTCGTTTATTTGGTTATGTTGAACTACCTGATAAATCATGTCAACCGGTTTTTAAAATATTTTTTTAAAAAAATTCGGCGCTGAAGTTGACCTGTTTGCGGCACCCAATACACGGATTATTCATGAGGCTCGTGACAATACTGCCCAGGGAGTTCATTTTTCCCGTTGACAATATCCTGCCGAGAACGTAGCTTACCAATGAAGCCCGCATATTGGATTGAGGTTGCAGGATTATTCTTCGCAGGTTCAACCCGCTTTATGTCGGGCTTCGCCATATCCAGAGCTTCCACCGTATAAATCCGGTTTCCCTGCTCCTTTGCAGTCAAGGATTTGACTGTGAGTTTTACCGCGTAAATTTCCCCGGTGACATTCAGCGGCGCGTAAAAACGGTGAATCGCCATGATGTCTGGATTATTGTTGCGATCAGCGCGCGTTTCAACCAGCGCGGCGTTTTTGAACAATGTGTCCAAATTTGCAATTGCCAGCGCATGCGCGGTCAGGGAACCGGATTTTTTAACCGCGCTGCCGCTGGTCATTTTGCTGACACTATTATTGGAGACGGCGGCCACCAAGCCGGTCGCGACATTGGTTAACGGGCGTCCTACCAACCGGCGCGCTTGTTGTTTGGCTTCAGCAAGAGTGGCAATAGCCAGCGGCATGGTCGCTTGCCGCCAAAACTCGGCTTCACTTAATCCGCCAGCGGGTGAAGTCCGATTGTGCTGATTGGCGGCCCGCTGGGGGTCGGACATCTCATTCATGCTACCCTCATCGTCAGCGCATGGCAAGCAGTTTGCGGATTTAGTTAGTGGGGTTCGTTTCCGCGTCAGCGAGTTACCTTCCTCACGGAAGAGGAATTTGCGCAGGCGAGATACATGATCAGCGTATTGAGATGCCATAACAAATAGATCATAAAAATCCGCAAATTATCCTTGCTGTGTGAATTTATTTGATATATCAAATAAGCCTAATCAATTATGAAAAGACATAAAATGCGTTTCCCATTGGTATTAATCGGTGTTTTCTCCGGTCTGGCAGCCGGTATCGCGGCGCAAGAAAACTCATCTATCCTCGCCGCCCTGCCGGACTTCCCGGCACCGGCCGCGGCCGGACAAAACCCGGCGAGCCACGCGATGCCGCGCGTTGACTGGCTGTATCGCGTCAAGCGCAATATTGAAAACAGCCGACAGGTGGCCGCCAGTTGCCAAATCATCTTCGACGGCGATTCCATCACCGACGGCTGGCAGAGCCGCGGCAAAAAGATTTGGGCGCAACGCTACGCCAAGTATGACGCCGTGAATTTCGGCCTCGGCGGTGATCGCACCGAAAATCTGCTCTGGCGCCTCGCCCAGGGACAGGCCGCCGGCCTGAATCCCAAGCTGATCGTGCTCATGATCGGCATCAACAACACCGGCGGCAACAGCATCAACAAGACCGTGCCCAATACCCCGACACAAATCGCGGAAGGAATCGGCGCCATCATCGCCGCCTATCGGGAACGCTGCCCGGACGCCGTTATTTTGCTCCACGGCGTTTTGCCCAACGGGGAAAAACCCAGCGGCAGCCGGGCCTCGCGCAAGCAAATGAACGAGCTGATTGCCAGGTTCGCCGATGGCAACAAGGTCATCTTCCTCGATTTCGGCGACCAGTTCCTCCAGCCGGACGGCACCATCAGCCGGGAGGTCTTGTACGACTTCCTGCATCCGGACGAAAAGGGCTACCAAATCTGGGCGGACGCCATCCAGCCGCTGATTGACAAGTATCTTGAGGGTAAGTCGTAACGCTGTTTAACCACGGATGGACACTGATGGACACGGATTAAAACCAACAAAAAATAATCCGTGTCCATCCGTGGTTAAAAAATTTCTTGCGCCAACCGGGTTGATAAGATACTCTATCAACTCGCTGAAGATGAGAGACCTAAGTCATAAAGTAAGTACATCGCGCTCACGCGCTCACGCGCTCACGCGCTCACGCGCTCACGCGCTCACGCGCTCACGCGCTCACGCGCTCACGCGCTCACCGCTGATTATGACTCTTGCCCTGATTCCTTAATTTCCCCGCAGAGTTTTACCCACTTCATTCCCCATCCGGCAATACGCCGATTGTCAGCGTCATCTGCGCCTCCATTTAATGGCCGCAAGAGAACGCAAAGAACACAGAGATTTTTTAAAAGGTTCCTCTCTGCGTTCTTTTGCAGCCATCAACATAACCAACCCTAACCAACAGAAAGAACCAACATGCACCCCAAACTCAAACTCCTCATCCTCTGCGCCCTCAGCGTCTCCGCGTTGAGCGTACTCGCCGCCACCAAAGTCGTTGACGGCTCCACCGAAGCCGAAAGCGGCGCCACCTACCAAGCCACCGCCAGCGAAGCCGCCCTGTGGGTCACCAATCAGGGCGCCTACAGCGGCACCGCCGTCACCCTCATCGCCGACAACGGCAACACCAGCGGGCGCGGCGGTTACGGCGCTTACGTGGACGGCACCGCGCGGCTGGACTTGCACAGCAGCACCGTCACCCTCACCACCAGCGACTGGGACAGAACTAATTACAAGTACGCGGTGTTCGCCACCGACCAAGCCACCGTCAGTTTGACCGACGTGCAAATCAGCGCCACCGCCACCAGGGTGGAAAACATAACCTACGCGCTGAGTCTCACCGGCAGCGCCATCGGCCAGGTGCAAAACGTGACCGTCAACTTTACCAAAACCCAGGGCTACTTCGCCGGCGCCGCGGTTCAACTCACCGGCGACGCCACGCTGACTGGCACCGGGCTGACCATCAACACGTCCGGCGTGCTTAATGCGCATGGCATTTGGGCCAGCAGGGCGACCTACGACCTGACCGACGTGACCATCACCACCGCCGGCACCATGTCATACGGCCTCTACGCCAACGCCGGCTCGTCGGGCACCGTCAGGAACCTGAATGTCAAAAGCGAGGCGTCGGCTTTGCTGATGGAAGAGGACAACGCTTTTGTCACCGTCATCGGCGGCACCCTGCAAGGCGCCATCGCCGTCATGGCTAACAGCTATCACAGCGGTACCAACCAGCGGGCCGTCCTGGTTGACGTTGACCTCATCGGCAGCAACGCCGGCATCGTAATGTCCGCCGTCACCGCCGCCGTGGAAATGAACGGCGGCTCCATCAGCGTCACCAATCCGGACGGTAGTAAAATCGGTGTTAGCGGCGGCACTGACCACCAAATTATACTCAACGACGTGCGTACCACGGATGACGGCAGCAATGCTGTCAACGTGAGCGGCAGCGCCATCGTCAACGTCACCGCCAACAACACCGACTTGTACGGCGACGTCATCGGTGGCGGCTCCGGCACTCTCAACCTCACCGTCAGCGGCACCAACAGCACCCTGCTCGGTGACATCACCCAAAACGACGACGCAGCCGTCACCATCACCCTCGATAACAGCGCCACCGGCCAAGGCGGCTATAACGGCGGCAACCTCATCACCGGCAGCGACAGCGCGTGGACTTTCAACAAAGACAGCCACGGCAACTACGGCGAAAACCACGGCGTGTGGAACATCGGCGACTACAACGTCACCTTCGACAACATGACCCACACCGGCACCGTCAACCTCAGCGTCAACACCGACACCGGCGAAGGCGGCTCCATCACCATCACCGGCACCGCTGACGGTGCAGGCACCGTCCACATCGACACCACCGGCAACGGTAAAGCCGACCCCAACCAAGTCCTCCCCGGCAAAGTCACCGGCGACGGCACGGAGAACTGGCAATGGGATCCCATCGACTGGGGCATCGACACCATCATCAAAGACGGTGACCACTTCGTCAAACAAGGTACCAGCCCCGCCGGCGCCGTCCTAAACAGCAGCGTGGCGATCCAACAAGCCATGTGGTTCGCGCAGCAGAACAGCCTGCTCAAGCGCATGGGTGAACTGCGCTATGGAGCGCGGGCGTCTCGCCCGCCAGCGGGCGGGACGCCCGCGCTCCATATAATTGAAAACATCTGGCTCCGCAGCTACGGCCAACAACTCAACATCAGCGGCAAAGTCGCTGGCAAAGCCTACGAACAACTCATCTACGGCGTGGATCTCGGCACTGATCACAAATTCACCCTCAACGCTGACAATGACTTGTATCTCGGTGTCTATGCCGGCTACGGCCGCAGTGATATAGATTACCGCACCCCCGGCGCTAACGGTAAACTCAACTCCTACTACGGCGGTCTCTATGCCACGTGGTTACACAGCAGCGGCTTCTACCTCGACGCTACCTTCAAAGCCGCCAGCGTTGACAACGAACTAAACGCCCCCTACGCCAATACCCAACTCAAAGCCAACTACAGCGATGTCAACCTCGGTGGCAGTATCGAACTCGGCAAAAAGTTCACCTTCAGCGATGCTTGGTTCATCGAACCTCAGTTCCAAGTGAACTACCTCCACATCCTCGCTGAGGATTACAGCGCCGCTCCCTTGACCATCAGCGCCCAAGACCTCGACGCCTTGCAACTCCGCATCGGCAGCCTCTTTGGCAGAACCATCAACCTCACCAACGGCGGCGCACTCCAGCCCTACCTCAAGGTCAGCGGCGTCGAAACCATCAGCAGCGGTGGCACCATCAGAAACGGCTATCAATCCACCCGCGCCAACACTGACGGTGCACGAGCCGAAGTAGGCGGCGGCCTCATCTGGCAGTTGGACGCTGACAATCAACTCCACCTCGACTACGAAGCCTCCTTCGGCGACAAGTACGACAAACCCTGGGGACTGACCGCCGGCTATCGGCACCAGTTCTAAAAACAATTCGAACCACTAAGACACCAAGGCACGAAGGTTTGTTAAAAAAACAGCCTTCGTGCCTTGGTGTCTTAGTGGTGAAATTTTCCCCGCGTCTTCATGGCCGGAGTTCTCCATCAGCAGCTTTGCGTTGCGCGGGGCGGGGGAGTGTTTTATACTGTCCGGATGACTGACTGGTTTACGGGCGGCGGCATTGCCTTGGCGTGTTTCTTGATTGGCGGGATTCCATTCGGGTTTATCGCGGGAAAAATCGCCGGCATTGACATTCGGGAGCATGGCAGCAAGAACATCGGCGCGACTAATGTCATGCGGGTGTTGGGCGCGAAATACGGCCTGCCGGTGTTTGGCGGCGATTTTTTGAAGGCTTTTTTGCCGGTGTGGTTCCTGAAAGGCGCGGCGCTGGCGCAGGTGTGTCACGGCGCTGACGCTGACAGTCTGCCGCCGTGGTTCATCGTGGTCTGCGGCCTGCTGATTGTCCTCGGTCACACGTTTTGCCCGTACCTCGGATTCAAGGGCGGCAAGGGGGTGGCTTCGTCAGCGGGGTTCATCGGCGCGCTGTTGCCGTGGGCGCTGCTGGTGTGCCTGGCGCTGTGGGCCGCCGTGTTTTACGGCTCGCGTTACGTCTCGCTCGCCTCACTGTCAGCGGCGGTGGCGCTGCCGGTGGCCGCGTTCGCCTCGCTGCGCTGGCAGGACGCGCCGCGCGCCGACCTCCAATGGTACACCGGCCTCGCGCTGTTCCTGTGCTTCATGGTGATTTGGACGCACCGCGCGAACATCAAACGGCTGCTGGCCGGCACGGAAAACCGGTTTGCCAAGCAATGAAAAACATCACCATCATCGGTGCCGGCGCCTGGGGTTCGGCGTTCGGCAAGGCGCTGACCTTGAACGGTCACGCGGTGCGCTTCCTCGACATCGGCGACACCGCGTGGCCCGCTGACGGTCATGGCGACTACGTGATTCTCGCCGTCCCGTGCCAGGCCGTGCGGAAAGTGCTGGAACTCTACCCGTCACCGTCAGCGCCCGTGTTCAGCCTCATCAAGGGTCTCGAACTATCCACCCACCAACTGGTCAGCGAAATCGTCCGCGAAGTGTGGCGCAAGGACGATGTCGGCGCCGTCAGCGGCCCCAGCCTCGCCGCGGAAGTGCAGGCCGGCGTGCCGACGGTGGTGGTGGTGGCCGCCGCCAGCGAGCCGCTGGCCGTGACGATGCAAAAAATCGTGCACGGCAAAGTCTTCCGCGCCTACCGCAGCACCGATTTGACCGGCGTCGAACTCGGCGGCGCGTTGAAAAACGTGTACGCGCTGGCGGGCGGCATTTGCCAGGGCTTGCGTCTCGGCGAGAACACCATGGCCGCGTTGATGACGCGCGCGCTGGCGGAGATGGCCCGCATCGCCGCCGCCAAGGGCGCGCGCGCGGCAACCATCTACGGCCTCAGCGGCATGGGCGACCTGCTGCTGACCGCCTACAGTCCCGAAAGCCGCAACCACAAAGTCGGCGAGGCGCTGGGCCGGGGCCGCGAGTTGCCGGAAATTCTCCGCAACCTCGCCGGCACCGCCGAGGGCGTCCCGACCGTGAAAGCGTTGCACGAGTTGGCGCAAGGACAAAAAATCAACGCGCCCATCGTCAGCGAGTTGTATCAAATTTTGTACTGCCGCAAACCGCCCGCGCAGGGCTTGCGGACTTTGATGCAGCGCAAGGCGGAATTGGAGTGAGGCGGCGCCCCGGCGGTGAAAAATCCGCATTGCTAACTCGCGCGCGGCTTCTAACCTGTTACTCAATGTCGGTTTTGGGAATCATCGCCGGGAAAGGTCTTTATCCCAGCCTGTTGCTGGACGAGGCGCGCCGCCAATTCGCGGGCCAAATCGTCATCGCGGCGTTTACGGGGGAGACCGACCCGGCGCTGACGGCGAGGGCTGACGGGCACTGCTGGATGAAGGTCGGGCAACTCGGTAAATTGCTGGCTTTTTTCAAGGACGCTGCCGTTGACCAGGCCATCATGGCGGGGCAAATCACGCCGGGCCGGTTGTTCGATTTTCGCCCGGATTTCAAGGCGCTGCTGCTGCTGGCGGCGTTGCGGGAGCGTAATGCCGAGTCGTTGTTCGGCGCGGTGGCGGGGGCGCTGGAGCGGGCCGGCGTGCGGCTGCTGCCGGCCACGACGTTCATGGAAAAATTTCTGCCGCCGGCGGGGCTGGTCGCGGGGCCGCGGTTGTCCAAACGCCAGTCGCGCGACGCGGATTTCGGCTGGGGCATCGCCAAGGAAATCAGCCGGCTGGACATCGGCCAGTCCGTCGTCGTGAAAAAGGGCACCGTGCTGGCGGTCGAGGGGCACGACGGCACCAACGCGACCATCCGGCGCGGCGGCGCGCTTGGCGGCGGCGGGGCGCTGCTGGTGAAGGTGTCCAAGCCGGGGCAGGATCCGCGTTTCGATGTGCCGGTCATCGGCCCCGACACCGCGCGGATTTGCGCCGAGTCAAAAATTTCCGCCGTGGTGGTCGAGGCCGGCCGGACGCTGTTGCTGGGTTGGGATGAAATCACGTCACTGTCAGCGGAGTTGGGAGTGACGATTTTCGCGAAGGAATGAAAAGCAACCGTCGCGACGCGCAAAAAAATTATGAGCAAGATTAAAATCGGAGTGGTCGGGGTCGGCAGCATGGGGCAGCATCACGCGCGGATTTACGCCGGCCTGGAACAGGTGGAATTTGCCGGGGTGTATGACGCTGACGGTGAGCGCGCGCGCAAGGTCGCCGCGAAGCACGGTTGCCGCGCTTTCGCCACGCTGGATGAGTTGCTCGCCGCGGTTGACGCCGCCAGCGTCAGCGCCGCGACGACGGCGCATTTCGAGTTGGGCAAAAAATTGCTCGAGGCGGGCAAGCACATCCTCATGGAAAAGCCCATCACCAGCACGACGGACGAGGCGGTGCAACTGGTCGAACTGGCGCGCGCGCGGGATTTGATTTTGCAAGTCGGCCACATCGAGCGGTTCAACCCCGTGCTGACGGCGCTGGAGGAACGGCTCACGCGCCCGCGCTTCATCGAGGCGCATCGGCTGTCGCCGTACCCTGAACGCAGCACCGATGTCAGCGTGGTGCTCGACGTGATGATTCACGACCTCGAAATCATCATGCACATCGTCCGCTCGCCGGTCGTGTCGCTCGACGCGGTCGGCGTGCCGGTGCTCAGCGCGGCGGAGGACATCGCCAACGTCCGCCTCCGTTTCGCCAGCGGCTGCGTCGCCAACCTCACCACCAGCCGCATCAGCCCGGAAAAACTGCGCAAAATCCGCGTGTTCCAGGACGACGCCTACCTGTCACTCGACTACATGAAACAGGAGGGGGAAATTTACCGGCGCGCCAACGGCAAGATTGTCCGCGACAAAATTCCGGTGAGCAAGGACGAGCCGTTGCAGCGGCAACTGGCGTCGTTCGCCAACTGTGTCGCCACGCACGGCGCGCCCATTGTCAGCGGCGACCACTCGACCGCCGCGCTGCGCCTCGCCGCGGAAATCATCGCGCAAATTCGGGCGCAAAAACTGGTCTGACGAATGGCAAACTCGGCTCCCACTTTCTATCTCATCGCCGGCGAGGCGAGCGGCGACCGGCACGCGGCGGAGTTGCTGCGCGAATTGCAAAAGGCGTGGCCGGACGGCGTGTTTCTCGGCGTCGGCGGGCCGCAGTTGAAGGCCGCCGGTCAGCGGCAGTTGTTTGACCTGGCGCAACACGCGGTGGTCGGCCTCACCGACGTGTTGCTCAATCTGCGCAAATTCCGCGGGTTGTTCCGCCGCGTGCTCGACGACTTGCAACGTCAGCGGCCCGACGCCATCATCCTGGTGGATTTTCCCGGCTTCAATTTGCGTCTGGCGGAGCGGGCGCGGGCGCTGTTGCCCGACACCAAAATCATCTACTACATCGCGCCGCAAGCGTGGGCGTGGAAGGCGGGCCGCGCCGCGAAAATGGAGCGGCTGCTCGATTTGCTGCTGGTGATTTTCCCGTTCGAACAGGACTGGTTCGCCGCGCGCGCGCCCGCGCTCAACACCGTCTGGATCGGTCATCCGGCGCTGGACCGCTGGCGGCAATTGCCGGCGGCGCCGGTCGAGTCGCGTGACGGTCAGCGGGTGGTACTGATGCCCGGCAGCCGCCGCAAGGAAATCACCGCGCACCTGCCGCTGCTGCTGGACACCTGCCGCCGGCTGGCGCCGATGGTGCCCGGCGTGAGTTTTCAACTGCTGGTCAACGACGCTGACAGTCGCGCGCTGGCCGAGGAACTCATTCACCGTCAGCGGGCGGAATTGTTGAATCTGGAAATCTACAGCGGCTACCAGCTCACGCATCTGAGCCAGGCGGATTTGGCGCTCGTGGCCTCCGGCACCGCCACGCTGGAATGCGCGCTGGCGAATCTGCCGATGCTGGTGCTGTATCGCGCCAACCCGCTGACCTTCTTCATCGGCCGGCGGCTGGTGACGCTTGACGCCATCAGCATTGTCAACCTGATTGCCGGCAAAAAAATCGTGCCCGAATTTTTGCAAGGCGCCGCCAATCCCGACGCCCTGGCAACGGCGGCGCGGCGGTTGCTCGTCAACCGCGAGCTGGCGGCGAAGATGAAGACGGCGTTGCGCGCGGTGGTTCAGCAACTCGGCGAGCCGGGGGCGAACCGGCGGGCCGTCGCGGAAATCGGGAAACTGTTCCGCTGACCGTGACCGCGCTCAGTGCTGGCGCGCGAGCAGATACTCGGCGATGGCTTGCAACGGCGCGGCTTTGGGGCCGAGGGCGCGAATGGTGGTTTGCGCCAGCCTGGTCAGGCGCGCGGCCTCGGCTTGCGCCCTGGCCATGCCGAGGATGGCCGGGTAGGTGGCCTTCCGCGCCTGCAAATCCTTGCCCGCGCTTTTGCCGAGTTGCGCGCTGGTCTGGGTGAGGTCGAGGATGTCGTCAATCACCTGGAAGGCCAGCCCCAGCGCGCTGCCGAACTTGGTCAGCGCCGCCAGTTGCCGGTCCGTGGCGTTGCCGGACATGGCGCCGAGACGGATGGCGCTGACGATGAGCGCGGCGGTTTTCTTGGCGTGAATGTATTTCAACTGTTTGGGGGAAACCTGGCGGCCCTCGCCCTCCAGGTCAACGACCTGGCCGGCAATCATGCCCTGGTGGCCGCTGCCGTTGGCCAGTTCGGTGAGATAATCGGCGGCGGCATAACGCCCGGTCGGCTTGGTTTGCGCGGCCAGTTGAAACGCGTAGGTGAGCAAGGCGTCGCCGGCCAATACCGCGATGCCTTCGCCGAAGACTTTGTGCGCGGTGGGCAGGCCGCGGCGCAAATCGTCGTCGTCCATGCACGGCAGGTCGTCGTGAATCAGCGAATACGTGTGGATGCATTCCAGCGCGCAGGCGAGCGGCATGGCGTGCGACGCCCGGCCGCCGACCGATTCCGCGGCCGCCAGGCACAGGATGGGGCGGAGCCGCTTGCCGCCGGCGAACAGGCTGTAACGCATGGCCCGGTGCAGGGTGGGCGGCTGCAAACTGGCGCGGGGAATGGCGCGTTGGAGGGCGGTTTCGAAAGTTTGCTGCCGTTGCTGCCAGTAAGTCTTGATGTCCACGGAAAAATTATCGCGCAAGCCTTTCCCGCGGGCAAGTCATTATGTTTGCAGTTTCAGGGGCGCGGCCTTAGGGTTGCAGCCGCTAACCGCATGAACCCGAAAATCGCCATATGGTCGGCGGCGCTGGCGGTGACGCTGGCGGCGCCGCCGCTGCCGGTGACCGCGCAGGACGACGACGCGGCGGCCGCCAAGCCGCAGTTGGTGCGCGTGTACAATGACCGCAGCGACGATTATCCCATCAGCGCGCGCAGCGCCGATTCGCTGGTGAACGCCGCCATGCTGACCCTGGCGGAACAAGCCTACCAAACCTTCCTGCAAACCACGGGCCTGACCGCCATTCCGGGGTTCGCCCTGAAACTTTCCTGGGATAGCACGCCGCTGCCGCCGCCTTACGACTCGTTTGCCTCGTTCCCGCGCAAGGTTGACTTGCTGCCCGACGGTTCGCGGGTGTTCACCATCCTGGCGCGCGGCGCGCTGGCCGACGGTCGTGACGCCGGCCGGCAGGCCATCCTGCGGGAGGAATTTTACCGTTCCTGCATGGCCTGTTATTTGCAGGCCCTGGTGTGGTCGCAACACATGACGGTCAAGGACGGCGGCCTGGTGGAACCGCCGTTTTGGCTGCGCGAGGGGCTGACGCAGCTCATGATGAAATCGCGCCACGCCACCTACGCCAAAATTGCGCGGCATTACCGGCAACTGGGGCGGCTGCCGACTTTGGCCCAGGTGCAGGCGTGGGACGGCTTCACTGACGATGTGTTGGAATCCCACTGGCGGCAGGCCCTGGTTTACTGGCTGGTCCGGGCGGGGACGGTGGAAACCGCCGCCAAACAGGCGCTGGTGTTGTGGCTGAGTTCGGGCGATTACGCGCAAGACCGCTCGTTCCTGGACCCGGCCCCGCGCAATGAAAGTTGGTGGCAGGCCAGCGCCGACCCGCCGCCGGGCAAAATCAGCGATTGGGAGCAAACGGTGGCGCGGCTTGAGCAATACAAACAAATCAGCGTGGCATTGCGGCCGGCGGCGCCGGGGCAGACGGCGGCCGCCAAAGTTTTTGCCATCAGGGAGCTGCCGGCGCCGGGGCAACTGGCCGCCGTTGAGCCGGTGCGCGCCAGAATCGGGGCCTTGTCGGATCTGCAATTGCAAGCGCACCCGGCGTGGATGAAAATCATCGAGTTTTACCGGTTGTGCCTGGAAGTTTGGCTGACGGGCCGGCAGGCCGAATTCCTGGCGTGCGTCGCGGCGACGGAACAGCAGGAGCGCGAGGTGTGGCAATACATGTCGTTGGTTGGCGATTACATGGACTGGGTGACGGTGAATACGCCGGTTGATTTTAGCCGCGGCCCGGTGACCAGCGTGACCGGCCTGGCGCGAAAATTACTCCGGGAGGAGTCCGATTGGCAACCCTTCGCCGCTGACAATCAGCCGCGGCCGTGAGGGGCAAAGAACGCAAAGGATTTTTTACAGGGAGTGCATGGAGAACATTGAGATTATTTGCTTAAAACCTTCATGAACTCCGTGATCTCCCTGTAAAACATCAAACAACGGGCGCCACGAAGACGCCAAGGCCCGAAGTACTTTCAGCGGTTCATACCCGCACGTCCACCCAGGCGCCGTCCCGGGCGGAGGAGGCAACGCTGGCGTCGATGAAGGCCATGCCGATACGGCCGTCGCGCACGTTGGCGTAGGTGCTGCCGTCGTTCTTGAACGGTTTTTTCTCCCAGTACGCGCGCACGTCCGCCTCGAAGAAGCGATGCAGCCGCGCGTAGGCGTCATGGAACGCCTCGTTGTGGCCGCTGGGGATTTTCGGCTCGGCCATCAGCCACGCGGGCAGGTCGCCGAGGAAGCCGTCGTTGGCCGACACCGCGCCGCGCCAGTACTTGCGGTCGGGCTGGCCGGGCAGGTAAATGGTCACCGCCTCGGGTTCCTCCTGCCGCCAGGCCAGCGAGCCTTTGGTGCCGACTACCTCGATGGCCAGGTCGTTCTTGTGGCCGTGGCAGATTTGCGAGGCGCGGATGATGGCGCGCGCGCCGTTGCTGAGTTTGCCATAGACGGTGAAGTGGTCGTCCAGCGCGCGGCCGGGGACGAAGTTCTCCAGGCGGGCGCTGACGCTGGTCATCTCAAGGCCAGTGAGGAAGCGCAACTGCATCAGCGCGTGGGTGCCGATGTCGCCGCCGCAACCGCTCTTGCCCGCGGCTTGCGGGTTGGTGCGCCAGGACGCCTGCATGTTGCCGGCGTCCTCAAGTTTGGTGGCGAGCCAGCCTTGGATGTAGGAGGAGTCCACCCAGCGGATGTCGCCGAGCAGGCCGCTGCGGATGATGTGCCGGCTGAACAGGGTGGTCCAGTGGCCGAGGTAGGTGTGCGCGACGCCGAACGGCACTTTTTTCTCGCTGACCGCGGCGACGATTTGGTCGGCCTCGTCCAGGCTCATGCACAGCGGCTTCTCGCACATCACCGGGATGCCGAGTTTGACGGCCTTGATGGCGGGGTCGAAGTGGACGAAGTTGGGCGTGACGATGAGCACGTAGTCGAGGCGGTCACCGTCAGCGGCGGTGGTTTGTTCCTCCAGCAACTTGTCATACGATTCGTAGCCCTTGACGGGATACGGCCAGTTGGCGGCCTCGGTCAGCGCCACCTTGGGGTCGGGGTGCAGCGCCGCCGCGACGACGCGCCGGGTGCCGTCCATGTGAATGGCCCGCTGGTGCGGTTGCGCGATGAACGCCCCGCCGCCGCCGCCGATCATGCCGATTTTTAGCACACGATTGCTCATAATGTTTTCCTTGGTTGGGGGTCGCCGGTTATTGGTTGCTTTTGTCAAACGCCGCGTCGAAGGCCACTTTCGACGGCGCGAAGTTCAGCCGTTTCACGAACGCCGCCGACTCGGTGGCGCCGTGCTCGCGGTCCATGCGAATGTCCTCCCACTCCACCGACAGCGGCCCCTGGTAGTTGATGTCGTTCAGCGCGCGGATGATTTCCTCGAAGTTAATCGAGCCGCGGCCCAGCGAGCGAAATTCCCAGTAGCGGCGCGGGTCGCCAAAGTTGGTGTGCCCGCCGAACACGCCGGCCTCGGTCGGGGTTGGCGACCAGTACACGTCCTTCATATGCGCGTGGAAAATGCGGTCGTGGAACTTGCGGATGAACGCCACGTAGTCCACGCCCTGATAGCCGAGGTGCGAGGGGTCATAGTTGAAGCCGAAGGCCGGATGAAAGTCCAGCGCCTCCAGCGCGCGCTGGGCGCTGGCGATGTCGAAGGCGATTTCGGTCGGGTGCACCTCCAACGCGAATTTGAGGCCCAACTGTTGGAACTCGTCCAGAATCGGTTTCCATTGCTTGGCGAATTTGGCGAAGCCGGCGTCAATCATCTTCGGCGGCACCGGCGGGAAGGAATAGAGCAGGTGCCAGATCGGGCTGCCGGTGAAGCCGTTGACCACGCGGACGCCGAGTTTTTTCGCCGCCTTGGCGGTGTCGATCATTTCCTGCGCGGCGCGTTCGTTGACGCCCGCCGGCTTGCCGTCGCCCCAGACGTGCGGCGGCAGGATGGCTTGGTGCCGTTCGTCGATGTTATCGGACACCGCCTGGCCGAGCAGGTGATTGGAAATCGACCAGACGCCGAGGCCATGCCCCTTGAGCAGGGCCAGCTTTTCGCCGGTGTAGGACGATTCTCGGTTGGCGCGCGAAACTTCGAAGTGGTCGCCCCAACAGGCGAGTTCGAGGCCGTCGTAGCCGAATTGTTTGGCTTTTATCGCCAGGGTTTCCAAGGGCAAGTCAGCCCATTGGCCGGTAAAGAGAGTGACTTTTCTGCTCATAAGGCTCACAGCATGGGAACGGGCGCGGAAAATTGCAAACAGAATCAACACCCGCTGACGGTGAGGAGTTGAACGGCAACGAGCTGACGGTCAGCGGCGCAGGCTGGCCAGCGCGTCGGCGATGGGAATCTCCCGCCGCTGCCGGTGCAGGAACACGCTGACGGAGGCAAAGCCGCACTCTTGCAGCAGCGTCAGCGCCTCCTCGTAATGGTCGGCGACGCGCGACGGCTCGTGGGCGTCGGCACCGACGGTCATCGGGATGCCGCGTTGCTGGATTTCGCGGATAATCGCCGGCGCGGGGTTCATTTCCTTGATGGTCTTCAACAGGCCGGAGGTGTTGAGTTCCATCGCCACGCCGGTCCTGGCGATGCGGTCGAGCGCGCGGCGGATGTCCGGCAGTAGCGCGTCCACGTCCCAGTATTCCGCGCCCTGGTTTTTCACGATGTCGGGATGCGACAGGCAGTCGAACAACCCGGTCTCCGCCGCCGCCGCGAGGTCGCGATAATACTGACGGTGAAACTCCGGCCAGTTGCCGCGGAAATATTGGTCGAGATATTCCCGGATATGCGGATGCACCGAGCCGAGGATGTAATGGAACGGCGCGCGGGCGTGCAATTGTTCCAGCCACTTTTCCATGCCGGGGAAATAATCGCTCTCCAGCCCCGGCAGCACCTCCACGCGGCCATGCCACTCACGTTCAGCGGCGGCGATGAGCGCCAGATACTCGTCAAACTGCTCCGGCCGCATCCGCACCGGGGCGGAAAAACCGTCCGGCATCGGACTGTGGCAAGTGACGATGATGCCTTTCAAGCCGCGCTGCGCCGCCCGCGCCGCGTATTCGCCGGGCAGACCGTCAGCGTGCCGGCACAACGGCGTGTGCATGTGCGTTTCATAAAGCAATGGCGCGGGCATAAGCCGTGCATAATGGCAGATTGGGAAAAAATTCAAAACTCAAATTGTAAAAACCGCGGAGACACAAAGGCGCGGAGGTTTAATTTAATTAAAAAAATCTCCGCGCCTCTGCGGTTAAAATTTTCCCTTGCGCGACGCTGACGGCGCATTAGGTTGTTCCCAACAACGAAAGGAAAATCATGGCTTATGTCCTGCCGCCCCTCGGTTATGCTAACAACGCGCTGGAACCGCACATCGACGCGCTGACGATGGCAATTCATCACGACAAACATCACGCGACCTATGTCAACAATTTGAACCAAGCGCTGGCACCCCATGCCGACCTCGCGGCGCTGCCGGTGGAGCGCTTGCTCGCCAACCTCAGCGCCGTGCCGGAACCCGTCCGCGTCGCGGTGCGCAACAACGGCGGCGGCCACGCCAACCACAGCCTGTTCTGGAAAATCCTGACCCCCGGCGGCGCCAAGGCTCCCGGCGGTCAGCTCGCCGACGATATTAAATCCACCTTCGGCAGCTTCGACGCGCTGCAAGCGGCGATGGAAAAATCCGGCGCCGGCCGCTTCGGCAGCGGCTGGGTCTGGCTGGTCACGGACAGCGGCGGCAAGCTCGCCGTAGTTTCCACCCCGAACCAAGACAGCCCGCTGCTGGACGGCCACCAGCCGCTATGCGGCATTGACGTCTGGGAACACGCCTACTACCTGAAATACCAGAACCGCCGCCCCGACTACCTGAAGGCAATCTGGAACGTCCTCAACTGGGACGAAATCGGCAAACTCTACGCCGCCGCAAAATAACCAATGTCAATATAACCTTGTCCTCACTCCAAACATTTCGTGTGGTTAAAAAAACTAAAAAAACCTTGCGCAAGACAGCCAGATTCCATATCGTTATCCGCTGAAGATGAGCAAGATAAGTCATAGACCATGTGCGCCGCGCTCACGCGCTCACGCGCTCACGCGCTCACGCGCTCACGCGCTCACGCGCTCAGTATGACTCCTGCCCCGACTCCCTAATTTCCCAGCAGAGTTTTACCCCGTTCATTCCCCATCCGGCGGAATACTATCCGCCAGCGTCAGCGGCGAGGGGAGCACCGTCCCGCAGCTTTAGCTACTTAATCCGCAGATTTTCGCAGATTAAATTATTTAAAAACATCTGCGTTAATCTGCGGATTAACAAATTTTCAACCAACCACAAACAATCGAAAGAACCCACATGCACCCCAAACTAACACTCCTCATCCTCAGCGCCCTCGGCGCCTCCGCGTTGAATGTGCTCGCGGAAAACAAAGTCGTCACCTCCGGCACCGTGACGGAAGCGGACCAAACCTACGCAGGCATTTCCGGCACCGCCGCCCTGCAAGTCAGCGGCAGCGAGACTTGGTACAGCGGCACCCGCCTCACCCTCAGCGGCACCGCCGTTGCCAATAACGGACACTATGGCGCCTACGTTTATAACCAGGGCCGGCTGGACTTGCGCGATGCCACCATCACCGGCGGGCCGGTGCAGAGTGGCATCGGCGCGGCGGCGCTCGGTTCCTCCACCATGACCATCACCGGCGGCACCATCACCACTACCGGGAGTCGGGGACATGGGGTGCTGGTCAATTCCTTTGCCAACGCCAACTTATCCGGGGTCACCATCACCACTACCGGCTTTGGCGGTTATGGGGTGACGGCCGACGCCGCCAGCGTCAGTTTGTCCGGAGTCACCATCACCACGGCGGGGGATGCGGCTTTTGCCGTTTCGGTGTACAACAGCTCCACGCTGACCATCACCAGCGGCACCTTCACCGCCACCGGCTCGGACGGGCGCGGAGTGCGCAGTCAAGATAGCTTCGCCACGCTCACCGACGCCGTGATTGTACACACTGGCCCGAAAAGTCATACCGCCAGCGGGTTCCATCTGGCCATCACCGGCACCGCCGTGCTCAATAACGTGAACATCACCGCCGATAATGTCGCGGCAATCAACCTCAGCGGCTCTGCCAGCGAGCGCCCTGTCTTGATCATCAACGGCGGTTCCTTGGTCTCGGGGCACAGTGCCGTGAACTTCGGCGCGGACATGGCCGCCGCCGCTATCGTCACCATCACCGGCGCCGACCTGGTCGCGCCCATCGTCATCAACACGGAAATCGTTAGCGGGCAAAAAAACGCGCCCGCGGCGGCGGTTGCCATCACCGATTCCACCCTGACTGGCGATATCGTAAGTAACGTTCTCTCCACCTTGACCATCGACCTGAACCACAGCACCCTCACCGGCGACCTCATCGCCAACGACAACGCCACCCTCACCGTCAGCGGCAGCAACGGCGCCGTCATCACCAGCGCCGTCACCGGCAGCGGTGCAGCCACCCTCGACCTCACCGTCAGCGGCCCCGGCAGCAGCTTCGCCGGCGACATCGCGCAACACGCCGCCGCCGTCGTCACCGTCACCCTCGATACCGGCGCCACCGGCAAAGGCGGCTTCAATGGCGGCAACCTCATCACCGGCAGCGACAGCGTGTGGACTTTCAACAAAGACAGCCACGGCAACTACGGTGAGAACAACGGCGTGTGGAACCTCGGCGATTATGAAGTCATCTTCGACAACATGCTTCACACCGGCACCCTCACCATCAGCGTCAACAGCGATACCGGTGAGGGCGGCTCCATCGCTGTCATCGACACCGCTGACGGTGATGGCACAGTTCACATCAACACCACCGGCAACGGCAAGGCCGACCCAAACCAAGTCCTCCCCGGCATCGTCAGCGGCGACGGCACCGAACACTGGCAATGGGATCCGATCGACTGGGGTATTGACCAACTCATCAAAGACGGCGACCACTTCGTCAAAAACGGCACCAGCCCCGCCGGCGCAGTCCTCAACAGCAGCGTAGCCATCCAACAAGCCATGTGGTTCGCGCAGCAAAACAGTTTGCTCAAACGTATGGGCGAACTGCGCTATGGAGCGCGGGCGTCCCGCCCGCCAGCGGGCGGGACGCCCGCGCTCCATATAATCGAAAACATCTGGATAAGAAGCTACGGCCAACAGCTAAATGTCAGCAACCAAGTATCGGGCAAAGCCTACGAACAACTCATCTACGGCGTCGATCTCGGCACGGATCACAAGTTCACCATCAGCGCTGACAGTGACTTGTATCTTGGAGTCTATGCCGGCTACGGCCGCAGTGATAT